>CADCUR010000062.1 GCA_902805935.1 uncultured Pyrinomonadaceae bacterium | reverse complement strand
TCGGGAGCGGTTGCCAAACGAACGATGAGGAATCGACGAACGTTGAGCGAGCAATGGCTATCTAATTGTCAAATGACCCACTAGTTTCAGGAAATACTAACACAAGTTCCTCGCGTCCAACATTAAATTTACAATGTGCGAGAAACCGAAATTTTACGGGACAAACGAGTTCGGAATCGGTTTATCGCCCGCTTGCCCAAATGCCACGCCCGCAAATCCCGCCGTGCTTCTGTTTAGATACCACGCTCCGTTTGACGGACGAAAAACCGCTGCGTCCGCCCGCCCGTCGCCGTCGTAATCAGCCGGAACTGGCACGTCGCCGTTTGCGCCGAATTGAATCGCCCCATAATTAGTCGCCGGATTCTGCGACGTATACCAAGTGCCGTTTGAAGGGCGAAACACGGCGATGTTTGCCCGCCCGTCGCCGTCATAATCAGCCGGAACCGGAATGTCGCTTTGCAGTCCGAAACTCGTTTCGGCGTATTGATTGTCCGAGCTTCTCAAAATGCTCCAGACGGCTGTCGGCAAAAACAGTGCCGGGTCAATTCTGCCATCGCCGTCGAAATCTCCAACGATCGGTCTGCCGCCGGTGGCGTTGACGATTGTGCGGAAATTAACGCCGGGCGTGCCGGAGGGACGATAATAAAAATTACTCTGCGCGCCCGTTGTGTTGCCGCCACGGTAAACCGCTAAATCCGCCGCCCCGTCGCCGTCCCAATCTCCCGCTGTCGGCACATCGCCCGTCGTGCCGAATTGCGCAAAGCGGAAAGTGTTGTCTGCCGAATTCAAGATATAGAAATAACCGAGCGCGCCCTCGCGGAAAACGGCGATGTCGGTTTTGCCATCGCCGTCGTAGTCGGCGGGCGCCGGTTTATCGCCCGCCTGACCGAATTGGACAGCAGCAAAAGAATTGTTTTGGCTGTTCAGCCGATACCAGAAACCGTTCGACGGACGAAATACGGCAACGTCTGATTTGCCGTCGCCGTCGAAATCGAATTGCGCCGGTCGCACTGCCGGACGTACTGGTTGCCAGTCTGGTCGGTCGCCGTTCGCAAAAAGCACCTGATCTGCACCGCTCAACGAAAGGGTGCGGATTTCGTATGAAGTTAAATTACCTACTAATCTTGAATAAATTATTCTTGTGCCGTCGGGCGAATACGACGGTTTATAATTATAGCCCGCCGCCAAAATCAAAGTCTGATTTGTGCCGTCGGCATTCACCGTATAAAACTCAGAAGTGAACGGTCCGCCATTGTAGCGTGCGAAAATGATTCGCGCGCCGTCAGGCGAAAAAGACGGCGTAATGTCCTGCAGACCTGGTGAACCAGAATTGGTTATTTGAACCGGATTCGTGCCGTCAGCGTTCATCGTGAAAATAAATTGAAAAGGAGCGCTGCCGGGTCCGTTAGAGACGCCGCCTGAGTAAGCGATTTTTGAGCCGTCTGGCGAGAAAGTCGGATGCCGATCAGGAACTTGATTGTTTGTCAGCCTGACCGGATTTGTACCGTCGGCGTTTATCACGTAAATTTCCTCGTTGCCATCGCGGTTCGAGACAAATAAAATCTTTGTTCCGTCGGGCGAAAATGTCGGATGAAAATCCTCGATGGTATTCGTTGTCAGACGAACGAGATTTGTCCCGTCGTAGTTCATCGAGTAAATCTCCCGAGCTGTCAGAATGTCGCGGCGGCTTTCAAAAACTATTTTTGTGCCGTCGGGCGACCACGCCGGTTCGTTATCCCGCTGAGTGTTCGTCAATGCGACAGCGTTCGACCCATCAACGTTCGCCGTGAAAATATTAGAACCGCGGACGAAAACGATTTTACCGTTTGCCGAACAGTTCGGTGTCGAGCAGGTCGCGGCGGCAGTAAAATCGGCGATTTGATTAGCAGTAACATTTGTAAAAACACGACGATTCGGCGTGAAAACGTTATCGGCGAGGCGCGGCACGATTGTGTAATTTCCACCTTGCGGCAGATTGCTGAATTGATAAAAACCGAGCGCGTCCGTCGTTGTCGTCGCGTTTGTCGTGCCGAACAGATTAACCGTCACATTGCTCAAACTCGCACCGTTGATTGTAATACGCCCGCTGATAACGAAAGTATTCGGCGACGCGGCGACGGGCTGCCACGCCGGATTGTCGCTATCCAGTCTGCCCGGCTGCGCTAGCGGAAAGCCGGTAACTCTAACTTGGTTCGCGCCGTTCGAGTGCATCATGAAAATGCTGTTGTTGTTTCCGTCCCGCCGGACGAAAGCGATTCGCGTGCCGTCGCTCGACCAGGACGGCTTCCCGTCGGTTGCGTCGTTTGTCAGATTCGTCTCGCCCATGCCATCGAGATTGACGACGGCGATGCCGCTGCCGCCCTTACCAAAGATAATTTTCAATCCGTCGGGCGACCACGCCGGGTCGGCATCCGTGGTTGAATTGTTGGTTACCCGCTGCTCGTTTGTGCCGTCGGCATTAATCACCCAAATTTCACCAGCGCTCGCAAAAGCCAATTTTGAGCCGTCGGGCGACCATACAGGCGCGAGCGGCGACGGCTGCGTGATGGCGGTAAACCGGGTTTGGTTCGTGCCGTCAGGATTCATCGTCCAGATTTGATTGTCGCGTTCGTAAGCGATTTTCCCCGTTGCCGACCAGGACGGATTTCGCTCAACTATTGAAAAATTATTGTTAGTGATATTAATTTTATTGTTGCCGGAGGCATCCATCACATAAATATCAGAATCGGTAACGTAAACTATTTTCGTGCCGTCGGGCGACCATGCCGGTTCAACAATGGCAAGCGGCGGTGTGCCGGCGAGGGCGAGCGCCGCCTCACCTGTTCCGTCAGGATTGACCGAGTAAATGGAAATTGTCGGAAAATTGTTATTATTTGATCGCTGAAACGCCAATCTACCGAGTGCGGTTGGCTGCGCGGGCGAATCGGAGAGCAGCGCGTTTGACTGCATCGCGGCTTGTTTTGTTAATGAAAGAAAAACGACAAGCACCGCCGTTAATAAACTGACGACAAACATCATCCGACGCGCGTCGAAAACGATAATCGAGCGATTGGCATTCATAGTTTTACTCCGTAAAAGTTTTTCAGCGCCTTGGTGAACGTCGGCATTATAATAAATTCCTTTTATAATTTCTATCTTTTTAAAACAAAACGAAACTCTTATGAATTCCAGCCATTCATAGAAAATTTCGTGATTATTCTCTACAATCCTAATCTATGACGATTGACGAACAAATTGCATTTTTGAAAAAAGGCGCGGTTGACGTTATCCGCGAAGACGATTTAAGAAAGAAACTGGAAAAATCCCAAAAAACCGGAAAGCCGTTGCTTATCAAATACGGCGCCGACCCGACCGCGCCCGACATACATCTCGGACACACGGTTGTCATCCGCAAATTAAAAGCGTTTCAGAATTTGGGACACACGGCGATTTTTCTGATCGGCGATTTCACGGGAATGATCGGCGACCCGTCGGGGAAATCTACGACGCGCCCGATGCTGACGCGCGAGGAAATTCTGGCAAACGCCGAAACTTATAAAACGCAGATTTTCAAATTGCTCGACCCGAACAGAACCGAAATTCGTTTTAATTCCGAATGGATGGACGAATTCGGCGCGGCTGATTTCGTGCGGCTGACATCGCGCATAACGGTCAAACAAATTCTGGAGCGCGATGATTTTACGAAACGCCTGACCGAAGAAAAACCGATTGCCCTGCACGAACTTCTCTATCCGCTCGTGCAAGGTTATGATTCGGTCGCGCTCGACGCCGATGTCGAACTCGGCGGCACCGACCAGAAATTTAATTTATTGGTCGGCAGAGACTTGCAACGCGAATACGACCGAGAGCCGCAAGTCGTCATCACCACGCCGCTGCTCGAAGGCACGGACGGCGTGCAAAAAATGTCGAAGTCTTTGGGAAACTACATCGGCATTGACGAGCCGCCGCAGGAGATGTTCGGCAAAATAATGAGTATTTCTGACGATTTGATGTGGCGGTATTACGAGCTTTTGACCGATTCAACCATAGGGGAAATCGAACAGATGAAAACGAGCGGCGCGAATCCGCGCGATTTAAAGATTAATCTAGCGAAACTAATTATTAAAGATTTTCATTCGCCCGAACTAGCCGACGAAGCCGAACGGGAATTTGTCGAACGCTTTCGCCACAAACAGCGTCCGGCGAACATCGAAGAATGCGCGGTTAAAGCGGGCGAGTGGGATGCCAGAAAATTGTTGGTGCGCGTCGGATTGGCTTCTTCGATGGCGGAAGCAAAACGTTTTATAAACGACGGCGCGATTAAAATCAACGAAGAGCGATTGTTTTCAAAAGATTCGACCATAACCGTCACCGAAGAGGAAAAGGTATTGCTGCAGCGCGGCAAACTTCATTTTCTTTATGTCCGCGGAAAAGCGTCGGCAGACGTTGTTCGCTGCCCGGTCAATTCTTCGATGCTCGCTTCAATTGGTTATGACGAAGAAAACCAAATGCTCGAAGTCGAATTTGTAAACGGTGCGGTTTATCAATATTTTGAATTTCCGAAAGAAGAATACGAAAATTTTCTGGAGCTAAAAGACAACGAAGAATCTTTGGGCAGTTTTTTTAACCGAAACATTAAAGCGGGCGGTTATCGTTTTATCACGCTCTAATTGAAAATGTCGCCGATCATCGAAACCGAAGAAACCTTAATCATCGAAACGCCCGAACGAGTTCCGCTGGCGTTCGCGCTCGCTTCAATCGGCAACCGTTTTCTCGCCGTCGCCATTGACCATTTTATACAGTATTTCGTCATCTTCGTCGTCGCGTGGGCGCTTCTCAGCATATCGGGCATCGGCAGCGTGGAGGCGATTGAAAACTCGGAAGTTTTGCGGGAAATGCCGAAGTGGACGATTGCTTTATTGATAATTGTTTTGTTTTTGATTTTCGCCGGGTATTTCGTTTTTTTCGAATGGCTCTGGAACGGACAAACGCCCGGCAAAAGATTATTGAAGCTGCGCGTCATCCGCGAAGACGGTCGCCCGGTAACTTTGTGGGAAGCGCTGGCGCGAAATCTTCTGCGCATTTTCGACGCCGTGCCGGGTTTCGTGCTGCCGGTTTATTCGGTCGGGCTGATTACGATTTTTTTGAGCAGCCGCGACCAGCGCGTCGGCGATATGTTCGCCGGAACCGTCGTCGTCAGAGAGCGCGCCGACGAAGCGCCGACATTTGCCGAAACTTTTTCCAATCCGGTGGCGGACGCGGCTTTCCGGCGCGTGCAAAAACCCGTCAGTTTTCAAGCCGACGTCAATTCAATCACCGAACGGGAAATCGGAGTCGCCGAAAGTTTTCTGCGGCGGCGCTGGGATTTGACCGAGCGGCAAAGGTTGTGGATGGCGTGGCGCGTCGCCCTGCCGCTGATGTATAAAATTAAGCCGGTTTACGATTTGCAGAATTTTACCTACGAGGGTTTTCTCGAAGAACTCGTTTATCGTTTTCACTCGCGGCAGAAATTCCTGAACTGAAATTTTTGCCAAACGCTTTTCGAGCGTGCTATTTTGTTTAAGTCAGGTTTCCCAAAGTCTTTCCGAATCTTGTGAAAAATCAGAAAAATATCCTGGTTACTGGCGGCGCGGGCTTTATCGGTTCGCATCTGGTCGAGGAGCTTCTTGCCGAAAAAATCTGGCGCGTGTCGGTCGTTGACGATTTCAACGATTTTTACGCGCCCGCCCTTAAACGCGCCAACGTTGCCGCGCATTTAGCGGACGCGAATTACCAATTGTTTGAGGCGAACATTTGTGACAATGAAACCTTGCGGACGATTTTTGCCGAAAACGACTTCGACGCGATTGTGCATTTGGCAGCGCGCGCCGGAGTTCGCCCGTCATTAAAACAACCGAAACTTTACGCCGAGACGAACGTCAACGGCACTTTGAATCTGCTCGATTTAGCCCGTGAATATAATGTCAAACAATTCGTCTTCGGTTCGTCGAGTTCGATTTACGGCGAGAACGAAAAAGTTCCGTTTTCCGAAGACGATGTAATTTCCCGTCCGATTTCGCCATACGCGGCGACCAAAGCGGCGGGCGAACTGCTTTGTCATACGTATTCGCACCTTTACGACATACGCACCGTTTGTCTCAGATTTTTTACCGTTTACGGAGCGCGTCAGCGTCCCGACTTAGCGATTCGCAAGTTCTCGCAATTGATTACCGACGGCGAGCCGATTCAGGTTTTCGGCGACGGTACGACCAGACGCGATTACACTTTCGTTGACGATATTATCGGCGGCGTTCGCGCCGCGATTGACTACGACCGTTCAATGTTTGAAGTTTTTAATCTCGGCGAATCGCAAACCGTCGAATTGAGATATTTAATCGAACTGCTGGAGAAGAATCTCGGCGCAAAAGCCGTTATTGACCGCCAGCCGATGCAGCCAGGCGACGTACCGCAAACCTTCGCCGACATCACAAAAGCGCGTGAGCTTTTGAATTACAACCCACAAACGAAAATCGAAAAAGGAATCGAAAAATTCACAGATTGGTTCAAACAAGAAATCGCCAATCGCCAATCGCCAATCGCCAATTAATAAAGCTCCGGCTCGCCTTCCGGTCGGGTGTTCCAGCGCTTGTGAATCCACAGCCATTGTTCGGGATAACGTCTAACGTATTTTTCCACGACTTTCGTAACGTCCTGCGTTAATTTTCTTATATCTTCCGGCGTATTTTCGCTTTTTTCGTATTTGACGGGCGGTTCGAGATGCACGACGTATTTTCCTTTCGCTTCGTCCCAAACGGCGAACGCGGGCATCAGGGCAGTGCCGGTTTTCAACGCGAGTTTAGCAATGCTGGTGGTTGTCGAAGCCGGAACGCCGAAAAAATCTACAAATACGCCTTCGCGTTCCTGCACGTTCAAATCAGCCATCACGCCGAGCAGTTCGCCCTGTTCGAGAAGCCGAAACATCTGCCGCGCCGATTTTGTTTTATCGAGCGTTCTGCCGCCGAAACGCGTGCGAAAATCGTCCACAAAACTTTCGACCAGCGGATTATCAATCCGCCGCACGAGAATATTCATTCCGTAACCGAACGGCTGCGGCAAAAGGTTGAAAACTTCCCAACTGCCGAAATGCCCGGTGAAAAACAAAATTCCTTTGCCTTCGTCGTATGCTTTATCGAAATGTTCTCTGCCGACGATTTCGACTAAATTTTGAATGTCGGCGTGTTGAAATTTTTTGAAGTGCGAAACGAATCCGAGATGTCTGCCCAAACTTTCAAACGTGCCGCGAATAATTTTTTCTTTTTCTTCTTCCGACAATTCGGGAAGCGCGATTTCTAGATTGCGCCGCGCCGTTTTTTGCAGCTTCGGAAAACGCGAGCCGATAAATTTTCCGACCGCTTTGCCGAACCGCATCGAAGTTTCGAGCGGTAGCGCGCCGATTGCGCCGAGCAACGAGCGCACGGCATAAAGCTCTGATTTATTTTGCAGATTGCTTCTTTTCTTAGGCACAGAAAAGAATTTTAGATGTTCTATAAACGAAGTTCAAAGTCGCCGAATCCGAAATCCGAAATCTAAAATCCAAAATCGAATCAGCTCCAGCGAAAAAATCGTTTTGTAATCGGCAACAACCGATGCGACGCCACCGCGCGGCTAAAGAAAATTTCGTGTTCGCCTTCGACGCGCGACATTTCCATCATTTCCTCGAAACATTCGTCCATTTTTAATTGCTTCGCCAACTCCGCCGCTTCGACGTATTCCCCGACGTTTTGGCTTTCCAGCCTGCCCGCGAAATACATCGGGAAAAACCAACCCGAAACGTAACACGCCGAACCGATAATTTTGCCGATTGTCCAGAAGACTTTTTCCCGCGCCTGATTCGGTTTGCCCT
>CADCUR010000061.1 GCA_902805935.1 uncultured Pyrinomonadaceae bacterium | reverse complement strand
CATCGCTCTTTGCGCGTCTTGCAGCGGTGCGATTTCTCTTTGCTTTAAGTCTGGCGAAGTTGGAAGGCGGTAATTCAAAACGAATGCGCTGACGCCGATTGAATTAAACCATTTTGCCAATTGCGTTCCCGAAATTTGATACGCCAGCCGCTCGTAACCGCCGCCCGGACAAATCAAAATTGCCGCGCCTTTGTTTTCCTGAACAGATGGAAAAAACGCATAAAATCCGGGGGCCCCGACTTGGTAAATGCGCTCGTTGCGAATGTCGTCTTTCAAAACTATTCCCTTCGAGTTCGGCATTTTGCCCGTTTCCCAAAGCGGAACGAATTCCTGCGAAAACGCGGCGAGCGGCATAGTCAAGAGAAACAAAATCAAACTTAAACCAATGCGAATCATTTTAATTTTTCCGTTATCTTGCCGTAACTTTCTTTCCGGCGAGCATTTCTTCGTGCGTCGGCATAACGATCAAATTGCGCGTTGAATTCGGATCAGCCGCCGCCATTAATAAATTTTCCGCAAAGATTCGCGCCGCTGGATCAACCGCGACGGACTCTTCCAAATCGAAATCGCAAACCCAAACACGACCCTTGCCGACGGGAATTTCGAACAGAGTTGTCGCCATAAATTCCGGCACCCGGTCGAGCGCGATGTAACCGTGCGACGGAATGAAACGAATGAGTTCGCGTCCTTTGCCGCTCGGATTCAAACGGTGCGCTTCGCTTGCCACCATCACGCGCCAATCGCCAGTGCGCGCCCACCATTTCAAATCCATCGCTTCGAGATTGCGCGTCAGGCGCGTTCCCGTCGCTGGAGTCCAATCGGCGTATTCACCCGCAACTTTACGAACGCTCACGACATCGTTCGGAAAAATTTCCGCAATGCGCGCGCCCGGCGAAAAAACGACGATTGTCACGCCGCCGTTCGCCGCGTTGTAAAGGTTTCCGCCGTTTTTCAAATCGTCGAGCGATGCGCCTTTGCCGACAAAAACGACTGAATTATTAGTCGCATCTTTGCTAACCGATTGAAATTTTTCTCCGACTAATTTCGACATCTCCGCGCCGAGCGCCAAATTCACCGCCTTCGCCGCTATTTTTATTGTAGTGGGTCGCGGAAAAACTTCTACCGAATCAACGGTGCGGCTGATTTCCGTCGTTCCCTGAAGAAGTCTGGCGACGAGATTCATTTTCGCCCGCGCGTCGGGCGCGTCCGGAATTTTTACCTCGACCGGAACTTTCGCCGTTTCGTAATATTTCAAACTCGCCAGATTTTCGATTCTCTGCGTCGAAACTTGTTTCCCGTTTCGCTCAACAAACGAAACTTCGAGTGATAAATTCTGAAAATCACGAAACTGCTCGTCGTCGTTCGTCACGAAAAACGCCGTTTTTACCGAATCATTCGCGTAAAATCTGCGCTGCGCTGTTTCCAAAGCCAGTCCAACGGGCGCGAAAGCGTATTTCACCGCTTCGACGACCGGATAAGGCTTAACGGTTTTTGCGTCGAAGCTGTGCGAAAACCAGCATTCGTTGGCGAAAAGAATAAAACCGGCGGTTTTGTCCGCACGCTGAAAACGAAGCTGTTCCGCCCAGCGTTTCGTCACGGCGCGGTGGTGTTCGAGAAAAATCGCCGGGTCGCTGCCCGGATACGAGTGAACGCCGACCCATGCCTGCGGCGAGCGCTGGTTTTTCGTGTAGGTGTAAACCGGAAGTCCGGTGTCTAAATCCGGGTAGCCGGTTGACATTTCCTGCCCGATAAACGGGCGATTCCATTTCGATCTTTCCATTTCGCGCTCGAAATTCGAATCGGTGACAAACGGCGAATCTGCATACCAGCCTTTGTAGCTGTGGATGGCGTCGATGTCGCCGTCGTCGAATTTATTCGGCTCGATGACTTTCCCGTAAAGTTCCGGCTCGCGCTGGTACGAGGACGAAACGATCGTCGGGCGCGTCGGGTCAAGCTCGCGCGTTTGTCTGACGACATCCGAAAGCTGTTTCCATTTTTCCGGGTTTTCGTTGTCGCGCAACAGCATCTCGTTGCCGATGGTCCAAATAAAAACGCTCGGATGATTGCGGATTCTTTTAACGACGTCGGCGTTTTCCATCAGCCAATGCTCGAATAAATTTTTCGGCGTCGCGCCGATTTTCCCAACAAAAGCCCAAGGGCGAATGCCTTCGATGCTGATGCCCAAACCGATTTCGTCCGCCGCGTCGAGCCACGCTTCGTTCCACGGCGTCGCGTGCGTTCTGGTGACGGCTTGATTATTGTCGTGCATTTGCCGAATCAATTTTCGCGCCAGTTCCGCGTCCCACGGATTTTTGCCGTAAGGCAGGTGATTCGCGCCGCGCAGCCAATACGGTTTGCCGTTCAGATAGAGTTTGTTCCCTTTGGCTTCGAACGTGCGAAAACCAACGTTTTGCGCGAATTTATCGAGAACTTTTCCGTCCGCCGTTTCGAGCATAACTTCGAGCCGGTAAAGATTCGGTTCGGCGGGCGTCCAGAGTTTCGGTTGCAAATTGCTTATGTCGAGCGCGGTCGTTGTATTAGCGGCGTTCAACTGAATTTTGCGGGCTGGAATTTCCGCGAAAACTTTGTTCGTTTTCGCGTCTGTCCAGAGCGTTTTGACGACGACGTTTTGCGCCGCGCTGGACAAAGATTTCGCTTCGACGCTGACGCGCGCGCCGGTCAAAGTCGGCGCAAAATAAACGTCCGACAGTTGCGCCGCGCCACGCACGACGAGGCGAACCGGCTGCCAGATGCCGTGCAAATCATACGCGCGGTTGTCGTTAACCGGCGTCAGCGGTCCGAACATTCCTTTGCTCAAACTCAAAACTTTTGAAGCGGTTAGATTTACCGTAACCGCTGTTCCTAATGAAACAGTCGAAACCGGAATCTTTTCCATTGAAACCCAGACGGCGAGCAGGTTTTTCCCGGCTTTCAACTGCGGCGTTAAATCGAATGCGAAACGGCTGAACATTCCCGTATGATTGCCGAGTTCCGCACCGTTAAAAAACACTCTCGACTTCATCGCCACACCATCGAATTCGATAAAAACGCGCTTGTCGGCAGGCAATTTATCGGCGTCAATCGTTAATTTATACCACCCTTCTTCTGCTTTGTCCGTGTCGAAACCGAGTTTCTGCATCCGGGCGGTTTCGTGTTTTTTGAAATCTTCCGAATCGTCGAGCCACCAGCGGATTCGATTTAAAAATTGCGGCACGCCGACTGAAAAATCATCTTTCGTCGGCTGCGTCATTTCAATTTTTTCGCCGCTTTTGATCGCGTAATCGGGACGATAAAACCAGTTTCCGGTCAAATCAATCTTTGCCCCAGCCCGCATTTCTTTGGCGGCGAGTTTAACTTCGCCGTTCGTGATTTTCTGCGCGCTGACCGAAAGCGGCGCGAGAGCGAGGAAAACGAATAACGATAAAATTTTAATAAGCCCTTTTGTTCTCAAAATAACCTCCGTAAAATGCTTGCTGTAAATTAAAATTTTTATTTTCACTGCGGCGCGTCTTCCTGCATCAACTGGTAACCGTAGCCGCGGTCGAGTGTCGTGCCGTCGTTGGCGCGGGCGGCGATCAGGCGGGCGATTGCGCCGCGCAACTGATTCATTTGTTCTTTATCTTCGGCGCGTTGAGCGTCGCGGAATCGAAGCGCGAGTGCGAGATATTCGGGCTGCCAGGCGAGTTTTCCGACGAGCCATTTTGCGTCCGGCGTGTCGGCTTTTTCCATCGCTTCGTGCATCGCCGCTTGCGTCTGCGCCAGTAAATCCTGAAAATCACGCGTGTCGTTTTTATCCGCGCTTTGCGGAATCAACGCTTCCAAACTGATGCGCGTGGCTAGCGCGTGATAGCGTTTCATTGCCTGCGCCGCCGCGCCGAAACGCGCTTGCAGGTATTCGTCATACCATTTTTCGGCGTCGAAATTCTCTTCCCACGAAGCTCTGGAAAAAGCCGCGTGATTGAATTCGAGAGCGAGCCAGTTTCCCGGTTCCGAATAAATACTCGTTCCGACCTCGCCGATGCGATGCCAGTTTTTTATTTCGCGGGCGATTTGCAGCGGCAGGACGACGGGCAGCGAACGCCAACTGAATTTCGCGTAGTAGCTGTAATGCGTCACCTCGCCCGGAAAACGCTTGATCCATTTTTGTAATTGCTCGTAATATTTCCTGTTTTCCGGTGCTGCCGCATCGTCAAGGGAAAACGAGTGGTTTTGATTGATCGGGCAGAATTCGAGAATCGTCTGCGGCTCGAAATTCATATTGCGGGGCGGTTCGGTGTAGAACGAATAAGCGATAAACGAAATTTTGGTTTTGAGTTTCGCCGACCGCAGAGCTTTCGTAATCTGCTGAATAAAAATCGCCATCCGCTCGGCGGGCGCGCCCATTTTTTGCGCTTCAGCGCTTTCCGACCAGAGTCCGGCGTCGGCTAACCAAAGCTGGAAAACGTCGATTTCGGGACGGCTTTCGAGATAAGCGATTAAATTATTTTCAAACGTCTTCATCGCTTTGGCGTTGGCGGTTTCAAAAATAACCTGTTTGCCGCGGGCGCGAAGGGTGCGTTTGCCGTCAATCAGTCCGAACCATTCGGGATGAGCGGCGAAATATTTTTGCGGCGCGAGAAACTCGTTCATCACGTCGTGCTGCCCGACTTGCAGAATCATTCCGCGTTTTTCCGTTTCGGTTTTGAGCAATTCGCGGTGTTCTTCATAAGCGCGCAAACTCAAACTGAAAGAGTTGGCGCGCATTTTCGCCGCCCATTCGAGAATCGGCGTCCACGTCGCCGCCGTGTTGCTGCGCCGTCCGATGTCGCCGTCGCGCTTGCGGTATTTCATCAGCGGGCGTTTGAACGAATCCGTCGCATTGATTGCAAGCGTCGCTCGTTTCGGCACGAATTCGTGATGACCGGCGAGCTGCGGAATCGCGGGCGTAAACCAACGGCAGCCCTGCGCTTCCAGAAAATTATAAACGGCATATAGCGTTCCGCGCTCGGTCGCGCCTTTTAAGAACAAATTTGCGCCCGCCGTTTTTTGCCGAAACGCATCGTCGCCCGCGTAGCGTGAAGCGACGCGTATCTTTCGAGCCAACGGATGATTTCCGACGACGATGAACGGTTTGCCGTTCGCCCGCGTCTCAATCGAAAGTCGGCTTCCCGTTATCTGTCCGAGATATTTTTGCAGTTCCGCCGCCGCATAGCGTTCAACCTCGCTCGCTTGCGGGCTGACGAGAATAACGTAATCGGACGCTCCGTTTTCGGCAAGCGTCAGTTTTTCAGCGAAAATTATCCCGCTGAAAATGCCGAGCAGACACAACATCTCAAAAACCCAAACAAAGTTCGGCAAACGCATTTTTCGGACTTTTAATTGTTTATTTCCAGACAGCATTAGAATTTCAAAACCTGCGAAAGCCTGGCTGAAAAATTAGTTAATTCGTTATTACGAAATCGCATCGCCGACATCGGCTGGCTCCAGCTTAGGCACCAGCAAATGAATAATCAGCAGCGCAATGAGATAAGTCGAACCGGCAATAATAAAAATCGGCACGTAACTGCCGGTCGCCTGCAAAATCTGTCCGACGACCAAGGAGATCAACATTCCGCCGATGGCACCTGCCATCCCGCCGATCCCAACGACCGAGCCGACCGCGCGACGCGGAAACATATCCGAAGTCAATGTAAAAAGATTCGCCGACCAGCCTTGATGGGCTGCTGCGGCGATTCCGATGAGCAGTACTGCGACCCACAAATTTGCCGTCTGCGCTGCGAAAACAATCGGCACGACCGCGAGCGCGCAGATGAGCATCGCCGTTTTGCGCCCTTTGTTAACCGTCCAGCCGCGTTTGATTAGCGCGGACGAAATCCAGCCCCCGCCGACCGAGCCGACATCGGCGATGATATAAATGACGGCGACCGGAATGCCGAAAGTTTTCAAATCCAGCCCGTGCTGCTTGTTCAAAAAATCAGGTAGCCAGAAAAGATAAACCCACCAGATCGGGTCGGTTAAAAATTTTCCGATGGCAAAAGCCCAGGTTTGACGATGCGGAATCAGCCGCCGCCACGGAATTTTAACAGTTGATTCGGGCGGATCAGAGCGGATGTAAGCCAGTTCGGCTGGCGATAATCGTGTATCTTCTTCAGGCTTGCGGTAAATTGCGAGCCAAAAAACTAGCCAGACGAAACCAATCGCGCCTGTCACTATAAAAGCTTCTTGCCAGCCGTAAGTCAGAGCAATCCAGGGCACAACGAGCGGCGTCACAAGGGCACCGACGTTCGTTCCGGCGTTGAAAATTCCCGTGGCAAGCGCGCGTTCATTTTTCGGAAACCATTCGGCGACGGTTTTGATCGCGCCGGGAAAGTAACCCGCTTCGCCCAAACCGAGCGCGAAACGCGCGGCGGCGAATCCCATCACCGACGAGGCGAGCGCGTGCGCCATCGCCGCGATGCTCCAGACGGTAATCGAAAGTGACGCTCCGGCGCGCGTGCCGATTTTGTCAATCAAACTGCCGACCAGCAACAGCCCAATGCCGTAAGCGGCCTGAAATGAAAAAACAATCCAACTGTATTCGATTTCCGTCCAGCCGATTTCGGTTTGCAAGGTTGGTTTCAAAATGCCGATAACCTGCCGGTCGATGTAATTTATCGTCGCGGCGAAAAAAAGCAGCGCGCAAATCAGCCAGCGGCGACGACCGATTTTCGTGGCGATATTGTCGTCAGCGGCGAGCGTCAAGGCGCTTCCAAATGCGCTGGAACCCGTGCCAACGGGTCCCGCAACGTCAATCGGCAACGTTTTTTCCGGGCTTCCAAAAGCGTCCGCAGAATACTCTCGTCCGTCTTTTTCTTTCATTTGCAAAACTCCTTTTTGGTTTGATTTTGCCCGCGAAAATTTTAGGAATTTACGCCCGAGGCAAGATAACCGCCGTCAACTGCAATCGTTTGTCCGGTGATAAAAGACGCCGCGTCGGACGCCAAAAAAACTGCCGCGCCGGTCAACTCTTCCGACCTGCCGAAACGATTCATCGGGGTCCGCATCAAAATCTCATTGCCGCGTGCCGTTCCGTTCAAAAGTTTTTCGTTTAATTCCGTCGGAAAAACCCCGGGAACAAGTGCGTTGACGTTGATTCCGTTTTTCGCCCATTCCGCACCCAAACTGCGCGTCAATGCTAAAACTCCGGCTTTCGACGCACCGTAAGCCGCAACTTCGTGAAACGCGACGAACGACGCCAAAGACGCGATGTTGACAATTTTCCCTTTGCCGGATCGTTTGAGCGGCTCGTAAAACGATTGGCAAGTTCGCAAAATTCCCGTCAGATTCGTGTCTAAAATCTCCGCCCAGCTCGCCTCGGAAACTTCCGCCGTCGGTTTGCGTTCGGTGCGTCCTGCCGCGTTGATTAAAATGTCTGTGCCGCCGAATTTTTCCGTAACCGCATCGCGCAGAGCGTCAATTGATTCGCGTTTTGCCACGTCAACTGTTTGCCGCAAAGTTCGCCGCCCGATGTTTTCGATTTCCGCGCAAATTTCTGCCGTCAATTCTTCGCGCCTGCCTGTCGGCACGACGGTCGCCCCCGAACGCGCCAAGGCAATAGCAATCGCGCGTCCCAAACCGGACGTGCCGCCGACGACGACCGCTGTTTTATTTGATAAATCCGTAATATTTTCCGGTTGATTCATTTTTGATTATTTCAACCCGACCCAAACGCGAAAATTCTCCGAAAACAACCGTTCCGCGTCGCGCTCGATTTCCTGTAGCGTCACGTGCCGTCCGTCGTGCAACAGATTTACATACGAATCGAAAAGCGCGTCGGCAATTAAACGGCGCGAATGACTCCATTTGTAAATGAGCTGGTCGAAAACGCGCGCGTCCGAGTGTTGCGGAATAAAACTCGTTCCCAAAAGCTCGAACCGCTC
>CADCUR010000060.1 GCA_902805935.1 uncultured Pyrinomonadaceae bacterium | reverse complement strand
ATCTTCTCAGTCCTCTTCTCCGAAGTCGGTTTCAAATAAGGCGCGTTTGCCTGTTCGCGTTTGTCTTGCGAATCAGGAGCGTGCCAGCGCATCCATTCCGAAGGCGCGTCGAAGGTTTCGCCGCCGTGTTCGGTCAGGCGTTTGCGGATGCGGCACATCACGGGCGTGTTGATGCCGACGCCGGAGATGACGGCTTGACCTTTGGTTAAGGCGGGCAGTTCGGCGAGCATCGCGCGTCCCGCGCCTTCGATTGATTGGGCGACGGTTTGCTGATCAATCGGGTTGACGATTCGCATAATGATTTGCGTCATACATTGCGAGAGAACGTCCTGGTCGAGCTTGCCCGGTCGCTGCGTGATTAGCCCGATGCCGACTCCGAATTTTCTGCCTTCGGAGAGAATTTGTTTCAGGATATTGGTGGACACGACGCTCGCGCCGGCGGGCGCGAAACGGTGCGCTTCTTCCAAAAGAGTGAAGACCGGATACGGCAGATGATTTTCCGTGTTCGGCTGCGCTTCCTGGCGGACGGTCAAAACTCTGGCTTTGTTGACGCGGCGAAGAAGCGTGCCGACGATGACTTGCTGTTCGTGCTGTTCGATGTCGGAGAGTTGGAGAATCGTGCAGCGTCCGGGCGCGAACATATCTTTTAATTCGATGTGTTCGGTCGCGTGAAAAATCGTGTCGAGTTTGTCGAACCGCGAATCCATGCGCCACAGAAGACCGTCAATCGAAGACACATTTCCGCCGCCGTCTTTCTGATTTTCCGAGCCGAATTTTTGCTTGTTCACCTCGTCGCGCAAATCGTGATAAGCGTAGGCGTAATCCTGCCGCCGCTCGGCGCGAAGCCGTTCGTTCAAACTGCGAAACGCCTGCGCGAGAAAATGCAGCATTTTGTCTGAAGTTCCTTCGGGCAAAAGATATTTCACGTCGGCTTCAGTCAAGGTTGAAAAGCGCACCTTAATTTTATCAGGCGTGAAGATTTTGACTTCGGGACGATAACCGTCTGTGCCGAAGAATTGCGCGTCGCCCATAATCGAACTCATCGTGTGATATTCGCCGTGCGGGTCAACGATAAGGACGGCGGCGCGGTTGTATTGGTTCATCAATTCTTCGACCAAAACGCCCGCCGTGTAAGATTTGCCCGAACCCGTCGAAGCTAAGATTGCCAAGTGAGTTGAGACGACATCCTTGATGGAAAGCACGACGGGAACTTCGCCTTTTTTTCTCGTCAAAAGACTTCCGATATGCGCCGAGCCGATGTCGGCGTTTCGTTTCGGCGAAAGCATTTCCGACAAGGTTTCCGAAGATGCGAGATAAATCGCGTCGCCCGGATTTGGCGGAATGCGCGGGTTGTTAAAATCATTCACCGATTTATCGAAAAATCCGATAGTCTCGACCTGAATCTCGTAAATCTCGCAAGCATCGCCGTTCAAGCCAATTAAAGAAGAAACAAGAGACGGCGGCGTGTTCGGGTCGGACAAAAAAGCGTCGGGCAAATTTCGCACGAGCTTTCTGCCTTTTATCGTGCCGATAATCTGCCGCTCGTTGTCACCGTCTTTCGCCGTGTAATAAACGAATTCGCCGATGCGCGTTCGCTTATTGTCTTTGGTGATAAAAAGATATTCGTGCGGCAATTCGCCCGGACCTTTAACCGTGCCGGTTAAAAAATCTGTTGTCATAAATTTAATTTGCTTGATAAAGTTTTCGAGAAAATTATATCACGGCGGCTTTTGGCAAAAAAAACAAGGCGAAACAGAGAACTGCAGGCAATAGCAGACGGACTGAAAACTCGATACTTGAAATCTGAAAACAATTTTCGCGCAATAAGTTAAACTGGCTGCGGTTTTCTGAATTTTTCAGATTCAATATATTTATTTTCAAACTTTCTAGCTTTGACCAAACTCTAAATGTTAGATTTATCGTGTGCCAGAAATTTTCACGCTGAAATCAAAATGTTTTTGGAGAAAAAATTGGTGATTGGTTTTTACCGTTTAAGATTGTCGAGTCTTTTTTTATTGTTTGCCTTTTTGTTTGTTGGCGGCGTTGAAAGTTTCGCTTTTACCGCTGCGCCCGGAAATCCCTGCGGCGGTATCGGCGGAACTGTCAGAGCGCAAGACGTGACGATTCCGCAGCAGGGCGGCGCTTTGAACGCTAAGATTTTCGCACCGGACGCGGTTTTGCAAACCGCGCCGTGTCCCGGAATTTCGATGCTGCCCGGCGGAGGCGCGGAAATTTCAAGCGTCGAATGGGCGGCGCAGCGTCTTGCGGCAAACGGGTATGTTGTCATTATCACGAAACCGCAATCGGGCGGGAGCCTCAACGATTACAACGCGGCGGCGCGAAGCGGAATTGATTTTCTGATTTCAAACGCCAATCCGTATTTGAGCGCGACAGACACGGACGCCATCGGCGCGGCGGGCTGGTCTCTGGGCGCGAGAGTTTTAGCGCGCACGCAAGAAGAAGACGCGCGCATTTCGGCGATTGTCGGTTGGGATAATTTCGCCGTCAGCGAAGCCGGCGATTTGGGTTCGCCGCAATGCACGAATCAGCCGACGACTTTAAGAACGCCGCGCGTTCCCGCGCTCGGTCAGGCTTCGGATACCTGCAACGACGGGCGCACGGCGGACGCGAAAAAAACCGCTTTCAATCGCTGGAGACAGTTCGGTCAACCGACGATGCAGGTCGTTTTTCGCGGCGCGAATCATTTTTGGTGGAGCGCAACCGCCAGCAACGCCAACCAATACGACATCGCCAATTACTACACGAAAAACTGGTTCGACCGCTGGCTTAAAGGCGATTTGACGGCGACCACGCGGCTGCTGTCGCGGACGATTGTCAATAATACGACGCTCGAAAATTTATTGAGTTTGAATTTTAATTCGGGCGCGTTTTTCGACGGTTATAATTGCGACGACGTGCGAACAGGCTGCCAGCTGTCAACGCAAACTGCGACAGTCGGCGGGCGCGTGACCGGCGCGAACGGGCGCGGCATCGCCAATGCCCGCGTGACTTTGACAGGTGATTACCTCGCCGCGCCGCGTTACGCTTTAACTAATCCGTTCGGATATTACAGATTTGCTAATGTTCCGATTTACTTCCGTTACAAAGCGATGGTGTTTGCCAAAAACCGTATCTTCGCGCAGCCGTCAGTTGATTTCACCGTAACCGAATTTACATCAAACCTAAACTTTTCGAGTAATCAATAATGTGTTTGCCGATTTTCAAATTCGAGCAGCTTATCTTCAATATCGTTTAATTCTTTTCGCAGATTCGCTTCCATGCTGAGGATACTCACCTTGTTTAAGTTAAATCGCCTGCTCTTCTTCGTCTCGGGCGAGTTTGATTCGCAAAATCGTCGTTCACCCAGTTGAGCTGCCGGTTGATTTCGCCGCGCCGTTTTTTCGGTTATCGTTTTGTTTGTTCAATTTTTTGACAAACTTTTCTCATTTAATAAAAAAGTTTAAAGTTTCGAGGCGGTTGCGGTGCCGAACTCGAAACTCGGAACATAAGATTACGCTTGAACGTGCGCTTCGACGAACCATAAAAGTTTGTCCATTTCGCGCGAGATTCCCGTCAGCAAATCAGCTGTGTTCGCGTCGCCCGCTTCGTCCGCGTCGTCAATGTTGGCGCGAACCCTTTTGTTGAAATCCGCCATCGCCGTCGAAAGCGCGTCAACGTGCGAAGTGCCGTCCACGATTTCGAGCGGATATTCCGCCAAACTCGACTTTTGCGCGACGACGCGCGCCGTTCCGAGCGCCGTGCCGCCGAGCGCGGTGACTCGTTCGGCAATCAAATCAACGTCCGCCTCGACCGCCGTCGCCACCTGATCGAAAAGCTCGTGCAAGCCGATAAAGTGTGAGCCTTTGACGTTCCAGTGCGCCTGCTTTGCCTGCGTCTTTAAATCAATCGCGTCGGCGAGCCGCGCGTTCAACATTTCCACTAATTTCTCTCTGTTTTCTTTTGCTAAATCGTTTTTCGTCTGGTGCATAAAAACCTCCTTGATATGAATTTATTTTGATTTCCCGTTTGCTAAGAGTCAAATCCAATTCGGATTTTCCGGGCGACGCGGATTGGTTTTTCGGCGGCTTTATTATTAAAGTTAAAGTTCGTATTAACTCTTAATTTTTCGGTTTAGATTATGATTTATCAGAATGCCAATACGCCGATTAAAGTTATCGAAAGCGCGACGGAAGTGACGAACGTCGTCTATTCGTCGGTTGATAATTTGGTCAAGTCTTTCATCGAGCAATTGCCGCTAATTGTGGCAGGCATCGTCGTTTTATTTTTCTTTTGGATGCTCGCCAAAATTATCAAAGGCGCATTTCTGGCGGCGTCGAACCGCGCGAATCTCGATTACCGACTGCGGATTCTGGTCAGCCGTTTAATCGGCGTGGCGGTTTTCGTGCTGGGAATTTTCACCGCTTTGACGATCATCATTCCGTCGTTTCGGTTCGGCGATTTAGTAGCGGGTTTGGGTTTCACGTCGTTTATCGTCGGCTTTGCGACCAAAGATATTTTGAACAATTTATTGTCCGGCGTGCTGATACTTTGGAAAGAGACGTTCAAAATCGGCGATTATATTTTCGTCAAAGACCGGCAGGGCAAAGTCGAATATATCGGCGTTCGCGCGACAACTTTAAGAATGGACGACGGCGAGAAGATTCTGATGCCGAACGGCGATATGTATTCGAGCGCGCTGACGATTCGCGGCGCGAACGCCGAACGCCGAATGAAGCTCGACATCAGCATCGGTTACAACGCGGAAATAGAGCGGGCGAAGGCGAGCATCTTAAAAGTTACGCGCGAAGCCGTAGGCGTGGTAAGCGAACCGCCGCCCGATGTTTACGTCACGGATTTGGCGGCGGCGGGCGTTGATTTATCAATTTATTTCTGGATTAGAAGCGACGAAAATAATCCGATGGCGGTTTTTGACCGCGTGGCGATGGGCATCAAAAAGATTCTGGGCGAATCGAATATCGAACTTTATCCGACCAGCCCGGTTGTCGTCAAAGAAGCGGGCGACGGTCATTCGTCTGAAGAAGAAAACAAACGCGAAGATTTATAAAAAACGTCGGCAAAATTATCGGCGTTCCTCAAATAATCGTCGTCACAATTTCCCGGATGCTGCGCTGCAGTTCGCGGTCGTCGGTAATCGGCGACACGAACGCGACTTCCGCCGCGTCAACCGGAGCGATGCCTTTGGCAATCATCTGCGCCGCGTAAATCAGAAGTCTGGTTGACACGCCTTCTTCGAGTCCGTGTCCGCGCAAATTGCGAACCTTCTGTCCGATGGCGACCAAATCGCGCGCCGCGCTTTCATCAATTTCGCCTTCGCGGGCGACGATTTCCGTTTCGGCTTCGGCGGTCGGGTAATCGAATTCCATGGCGACGAAACGCTGGCGCGTTGATTGCTTTAAGTCCTTCAGAACTGATTGATAACCCGGATTGTAAGAAACGACGAGCATAAATTCCGGCGGCGCGTCGAGAACCGTGCCGCGTTTTTCAATCGGCAGCCGCCGCCGGTGATCGGTCAGCGGGTGAATGATAACGACCGTATCTTTTCTGGCTTCGACCACTTCGTCGAGATAGCAAATTGCTCCTTCGCGCACGGCTTTGGTTAAAGGTCCGTCGTGCCACACGGTTTCGTCGCCTTCGAGCAGAAACCGCCCGACCAAATCGGTCGAAGATAAATCTTCGTGACAGGCGACGGTGATGAGCGGGCGGTTTAACCGATGCGCCATATACTCGACAAAACGAGTTTTGCCGCAGCCGGTCGGACCTTTGAGCATCACGGGCAGATGCGCCGCGTAAGCGGCTTGAAATAATTCGGTTTCCTGACCGACGGGCAAGTAATACGGTTCGTTTTCGACCTTGAATTTTTCGACGGCTAATTCCATATTTAAATCTTAACATTCGCCGGAAATTCATAGCAACCGAGTGGATTTTTTACGTTTGCCGAAATCATAATTTAATCTCTTTTTAAGACATTACTAAGACATTGTTTGAAAATAAACCAACCCTTCCGCTTTGAATTACTTCCAAAACCCGTGCGAGGCAATCGGCGGGCTTCTTAATTTCCCGCGCCATGTCATATTCTTAAACATCAATCTTAAAAACAACGGAGATTTACGCGAATGGCGACCCGACTTAAAAATTTAACTGTTTTCCTTTCAATCTGGCTGCTGATCGGCGCAAGCATCGGCAACGCGCAAAAGACCAATAACGCGTACGCGTCCGCGTCGGACGTTCATTCTTACTCGAATCCGCAAGCGGTCAGAGTGACAAGCCTTGATCTCGACTGGACGGTTTTGTTCGACAAAAAAATGCTGCAAGGCACGGCAACTTTGAGCGTGACGCGAGGTGTTTCCGGCGATAAAGACGCGCCTTTAATTTTAGACACGCGCGATCTGACGATTGAAAAAGCTGAAACGTCAGGCGATGGGAAAAATTTCAAAGCGACGGTCTTTAAACTCGGCGCGGTGGATAAAATTCTCGGCGCGCCGCTGACGATTGAAATGCCCGGCGACGCTCGTTTCGTCCGCGTTTATTACTCGACCAGCCCGAACGCGTCGGGTTTGCAGTGGCTCGCGCCCGAACAGACGGCTGGAAAAAAACAGCCGTTTATGTTTTCGCAGGCGCAGGCGATTCACGCCCGCTCGTTTATCCCGATACAGGATTCGCCGCAAGTGCGCGTCACGTATTCAGCCAGAGTTCGCACGCCCTCGAATCTGCTCGCCGTGATGAGCGCCGAAGGCAATTCGCAAACTTCAGCCAGAACGGGCGATTACACGTTCAAGATGACGCGCGCGATTCCGCCTTACTTGATTGCGATTGCCGTCGGCGATTTACAGTTTCAATCTTTGGGAAAACGCACCGGCGTTTACACCGAGCCTTCGATGATAAAAGCATCGGCTTTTGAACTCGCCGACACGGAAAAAATGGTCGAAGCGACGGAAAAACTTTTCGGCGCGTATCGCTGGGGACGTTACGACATATTAGTTCTGCCGCCGAGTTTCCCGTTCGGCGGAATGGAGAATCCGATGCTCACCTTCGCCACGCCGACGATTCTGGCAGGCGATAAAAGTCTCGTCTCGCTTGTCGCGCACGAACTCGCGCATTCGTGGTCAGGAAATTTAGTGACAAACGCGACGTGGCGCGATTTCTGGCTCAACGAAGGTTTTACGACATATCTCGAAAGAAGAATTATCGAAGCCGTTTACGGCGCGGCGCGGCGCGAAATGGAAGCGACTCTGGGCAGACGTTCCTTGGAAGAAGAAATGCTCGGACTCGAAGACCGCGACGAAATTCTTCACGTCAATCTCGACGGACGCGACCCGGACGAAGGTTTCACCGGCGTGCCGTATGAAAAAGGCGCGCTGTTTCTGCGCCATCTGGAAGAAACCGTCGGACGCGAAAAATTTGATAAATTTGTGCGCGGGTATTTCGACGCGCACGCTTTTCAAAGCATCACGACCGAAACGTTCGTTGATTATTTGCAGAAAAATTTGATTGCCCAAAATCCGAAAGCGACGCGCGCTGACGTTGACGAATGGATCGAAAAATCGGGCTTGCCGAAAAACGCGCCGCAGCCGAAATCCGACGCTTTTACAAAAGTCGAAACGCAAGTCAACGCCTGGCTAAAAAACGATATTACGGCGAGCGGCATTCAAGCCAAAAATTGGACGACGCAGGAATGGCTGCATTTCTTGACGAAGCTGCCGACCACCATCAGCACGGATAGATTGGCAGAACTCGACGCGGTGTTTAATCTGACGAAAATCGGCAATTCGGAAATCGCGTTTCAATGGCTGATGATGTCCATCCGCAACAATTACGCGCCGTCTAACGCGCGTCTCGAAGAATTCCTGACTTCAATCGGACGGCGCAAATTCGTTCGTCCGCTCTTTGAAGAACTCGCCAAAACACCCGCCGGAGCGACCCGCGCCGCCGCCATATATACCAAAGCGCGTTCGGGCTATCATCCGATTACCGTCGCTTCGGTTGATACGATTTTGAAATGGGAAAAGC
>CADCUR010000059.1 GCA_902805935.1 uncultured Pyrinomonadaceae bacterium | reverse complement strand
TCCCCTGAGCGACACAAAGATCCGATTACCAGAGGGAGCAATATCCGCGAGGTCCGGTGTGGGGTGGTCACTCGACGGGTGGGCCAGAGCTACCGTGTTCACGTGCGCGTCAGAAGCGGTATCGATGACTTCCGCAACATGCAGCCCACGGTCGAACACCCAGACGTAGCGGTTATGCTTGGTCGCCACCAGGCCGTGGGCGTCACGCTCGTGGGCTGGGGGCACGGTTTCATCAGAGAACACCGTCTCTGGGGCCGGGGTGTTCGGTAAATTCGCGGCAGCATATCCTGCCAGCGGAAAGCGGTAGACATCGAACCCCGACGGGTTCGTGCTCGCGTGTCCCGCCCCGGAGTTGATGTACATGCGGCCGTTCGCTTCGATGCCCGCGAAGCCATCGGCGTGGACCGTCGTCCTATCGTACTCCGCCAGGATTTCTATCGGCGTGGAGGTCGGGTCGACCACGAACAAACCACCGCCGCGCAGCGTGACGAAGGCCAGGGTACCGGTGGCGTCCGGCACCACCACGATTGGGGCGTTGTCCGGTCGGACGTTCACTTGCTGCACCCCATCGTCTTGCTTGAGGGCCCCGCTCGGCGTCGTCCCGGTTGCGAGGTCCAGCGTGGCGTCGAGCACGAACGTGTTGGTGGCGTAATCCGTGGTGATACGGTCCAGGCGTTTGCCGTTCTGGTTTGCCACGAGAATGTACCGATCGTCGGGTGTGGGCGTGGCGGCGTGCGCCTGGCGCCGTCCTCCGTCGCCGACCGAGGTTCTGACGCACGCGATTGGCTTGCCCGTCGCCGCCTCAAAGACGACGACGTGCCCGCTTGCTACGAATGACAAGATGGCGTGGCTATGGGCGGCATTAAAAAACAACATGTGCGGTCGGACGGGGTTGGCGCCGGTCTGAGAAACACAGAGGTCGGCCGTTGCGTCGCCCAAATCGAGCACATCCGTCGGCGTGGCTGAGGAGGCGTCCCCACCGTTAAGATCGGACCCTTCGTAGATGTAGATCGTTCCACCGTACGTTTTGCCAAACGAGTCTGACTGATCGACCAACCACACTTCGAAATCACGGGCAGACTCAGGCGTTGCTACAGTAAGGTCAAGCAACGTGGGACTATTTCTTTGTGATTGTGCGTGTGCCGTCCATCCGATCATGCACAACAAGACAACAATCAGCAACAGGTACAGTTTGTTTCTCATAACCTCATTCTCATCAATTATCGATAATATTAATCTTATTTTTATCTGATAGGACTTTCGCACGGGCGAGAATAAACACTTAAAATTTGCAATGCCGAAGCCTGCCTGCTTCAAGCGTGTTTCTATACTTCAAGCGAAAATCCTATTGTGGTTTATCGGCGGGACAATCTTATTTGGCTGCCCCACGCTTTTTGATTGCCGTTAGTTTGCCGCCGCTACTTGCCGGTATTGACGAATTGAATGCAATCGCTTTGATTTTTGAAGCGGCGCGGGATAATCGCATCCAGTTGTCTCCCGCGCCGCTTCATTATCGCGGCTGATTCGCCGCACTCACGCTAGCTGCTGCAAGCGCCGCCCGTCGGACACGCGCCGCTCTCAACCGTGTTGTCGCGCCGGTCGCCTTCACCAGCGTTGCAGTCGGTCGCCGTATCATTTCCTGAACCGCCGTTGAAGCAGTCGGCTCCCGCGCCGCCGGTCATTGTGTCGTTGCCGTTGCCACCGTTGAGCGTGTCGTCGCCGTCGCCGCCCGAAACCGTGTCGTTGCCGCCGCCGCCGTTGACCACATCGTTGCCGCTGCCGGCGTCAATCTGGTCGTTGCCGTTGCCGCCTTCGATTTGGTCTGCGCCGCCGAAGCCGCAGATGCGGTCGTCGCCATTGCCGCCGTCAATCACTTCGGCGTTGTTCGTGCCGATGATTACGTCCGAGTTGTTTGAGCCGCGAATAAAGCCAACTCTTGGGTCGCTGTCGCCCGGCGAGTTGTCGGTGATGGTGGCGGTTCTGCCGAAGCAGAGCGTAACGGCTTGCGAATCGCAGACATCGCCGATGCCGTCGCCGTCCGTATCGTCTTGTCCCGGATTCGGCGTGAGCGGGCAGTTGTCCGAAGCGTCCGAAACGCCGTCGCCGTCGTCATCCGCGTCAACGCAATTCGGACGGTTGTCACCGTCGGTGTCAATCGCTTTACTCGCCGCTGAGAGCGGGTTTGAGCCGCACGCCGTTTCGTCCGCGTCGGTTTGACCATCGTTGTCGTCATCCGTATCAGCGTTGTTGCCGATGCCGTCGGCATCCGCGTCAGCCGATTCGTTCGGGTTGAGCGGGAAAGCGTCCGCCGAATCGTTCACGCCGTCGTTATCGTCATCCGGGTCAACACAGTTCGCCATCGTGTCGCCGTCCGTGTTGACAAAGCCTTCGTCCACGCCTTCGTTCAGGTCGTTATCCGCGCCGTCGCACACTTCTGGCGTGCTGGCAGAGTTTAACGGGTTGGAACCGGCTGCGGTTTCTGCCGCGTCGCTCGAGCCGTCGCCGTCGTCGTCAGCATCGGCATTGTTGCCGATGCCGTCCGAGTCGGTGTCAACAGATTCGCTCGCGTTGAGCGGGAATGCGTCTTGCGCGTCAAGCACGCCGTCATTGTCGTCATCCGTGTCGGCATTATTGCCCGTGCCGTCACCGTCCGTGTCAACTGATTCTGACGGGTCAAGTGGAAAAGCGTCTTGGTCGTTACTGACGCCATCGCCATCATCATCCGGTGCCGGCGCCATAGATACAGTGCTGCATCGAGTGCCAAAATTATTAGTGATAAAAGTCGTGAAACTACCACTTGCAGGCGGAGCGGCGGCGATATTGGCAGTAGTAGTAATTGTGCCTGCAAACAAAACAACCGTACTATTGATGGATAAACTTTGGGTATTGCCAAATACGTAAATGTCATTCGGTGTACGATCATTGCTAGTTGCTCTGCCTGAATTTGCCGTAGTGATTGGTTGCGCAGCTCCCCCATTGATGGAAAATGTGATGTTACCCGTAACAGACGGAAAAGAATTCAAGAAGGGGTTACCTGCTTCATCAAAAACAAAAGAAGGACCGGTGGCAGCGGGGAGACCAGTGGTGGTGCATGCTGTACTGTTTATTGTGTAAGTGACCGGTTCCAGCAGCGTGATTGAGAGCGGAGCGCCGTTGCCGCCGCTGAATGTTAGATTGGCTTGTGCCTGCACAGCCGGAATGTAAACGACCAACGCAATAAAAATTGCGATAATAAATTGTAATTTCAGTTTCATTTTTCTTTACCTCTTTTTTACTCTTCCGTTGGAACTTATTTGTTTTGAAATTCATTTTTTGCTTTACACAGGGAAAGTTTTTGTTGTTTTGTTTTACGCATTTCCCTCCCGTTGTCAGCTTTTATAAACTGAGCTTGTTGGGTTAATTAATCTGAGCGTTTCAGATTGTTGGCAAATTGTTCTTCTACTTAACTAAACGAGAGTTGAGAAAAAAAAGGGACATCGCTCCGAAAAGTTTTTTTCAAAAAGGCGAAACAAACGCGAGTCGGATATGTCATGCGCCTCGATTATTGGACAAACTCCTACAAAAATACTGAGAAATTTAAAGAAAGTTTTGTTAGATTCAGGGCTTCTGTTTTATACTTGATGAGTAAATCTCATACGGAAATTAAATGTTAAATGTCGCTTCAGATCAGATTACGCTTCTGCTGGCTAGTTGGAGCGAGGGAGATGAGTTTGCCCTTGAGCAATTAATGCCGCTGGTCTATGACGAATTGCGCCGGATGGCAAAAAGTTATATGCGCCGTCAGTCTTCGGGACATACTTTTCAAACCACCGAACTGATTCACGAGGCTTACCTGAAAATCGCCAAAGGCGAAGAGCGAAACTGGGAGAATCGCGCGCATTTTTTCGGCGTCGCGTCGCAAGCGATGCGGCATATTCTGGTTGATTACGCCCGGAGCAAACAAAGCCGAAAACGCGGCGACTGGCAGGAGAGAATAACCTTTGCTGAAGCCGCGCTGGTTTCAAATGAAAGTTCAGAAAAAATCGTCGCGCTTGACGACGCTTTAACACAACTGGCGGTTTTGGACGCGCGGAAATGCCGCGTCGTCGAGATGAAGTTCTTCGGCGGTTTGACGATGGAAGAAATAGCCGAAGTTCTGAAAACGTCATCGAAAACCGTCAAACGTGATTGGCAGTTTGCGCGAATGTGGCTTTCGCGCGAATTGGCGGGCGGCGAGTAAAAAGAAAAAATTTACAAAATACACGATCACCCTTTTTCGTTTCAAATCACTTTTTGGTAAGTAGCGGCAAGATGTGCCGAAGTTCCTGCGAAACGAGGACGGTTTTTCACATCCAACCATTGGGCGTGTTTCTGCATTTCAATTTAAGTGGATACGAACAGACTAAAACAGGTTGAAGAAATCCTTCACGCGGCGCTCGAAATCCCGCCTGAGAAACGTGAATCTTTTTTCAATGAATCGTGCGGCGAAGACATCGAACTGCGCCGTGAGGTTGAATCTCTGCTCGCTTTCGAGGAAGATTCCGACGACTTTTTAGACGTATCGCCCGAATCGCTCGCCGCCGAAATGTTTGCCGAACGCGAACCACAGACGAGTTTGATTAATCGGGAAATCGGGCATTACAAAATCAAAGAACTTTTGGGCAAAGGCGGAATGGGCGAAGTATTTCTGGCGGACGATACGGAACTCGAACGTCTGGTAGCTTTGAAAGTATTGCCCGTTGAAGTTGCTAATGATTCGGAACGAATTAGAAGGTTTGTTCGGGAAGCAAAGGCGGTGTCAGCCTTAAATCATCCGAATATAATTACTATTTACGAAATCGGCAAAACGAATGACACGCATTTTATTGCTACCGAATACATTGAAGGCGAAACTCTGCACAGCCGTTTGAGCGGCGAGCGGATGAATCTCAAATCCGTTCTTGACGTGGCGATTCAAACTGCTGGCGCGCTTGATGCGGCTCACCGTGCGGGCATCGTTCACCGCGACATCAAACCGGAAAACATAATGATTCGTCCCGACGGGTTCGTCAAGATTCTCGATTTTGGGATTGCTAAATTAGTCGAGAGACATTCTGAATCTGTCGAAGCCAAAGCAGCGACGGCGGCAACAAAAGGTTTAACGCGCGATGGAATGATAATCGGGACGGCAAGCTATATGTCTCCCGAACAAGCGCGGAGCAAACAGATTGATGCTCGAACGGATATTTTCAGTTTCGGTGTGGTGCTTTACGAAACGCTCGCTGGAAAGCAGCCGTTTGAAGGCGAAAGCGCGATAGATACCATCAGCTCAATCATCAGCAAAGAGCCGCCGCCTTTAAGTCAGTTCGCGTCCGACATACCGCGCGAACTAAATCATATTGTTGAAAAGAGTTTGCGAAAAGACCGCGAAGAGCGTTATCAAACGGCGAAAGATTTACTCATTGATTTGAAAGATATTCGGCAGGACTTGGAATTTCAAAACAAACTGGAGCGAACCGCTTCGCCGAGTCGAGAAGAATCGAAAATACAAATCTTGAGCGCGACAACAAGCGACGCTCCGCACACTACATCGAGCGCCGAATATATTGCCAATGAAATTAAAACTCACAAACCTGCCGTCACCGTTGGTTTGGCGGTTTTGTTGTTAGCGGCTATCGGACTTGGTTATTTGTTTTTCGCCAATCGTTTCGCAAATGCGACGCAAATCGAATCTATCGCTGTTCTGCCGTTTGAAAATCAGAATCTCGACACCGAATATCTTTCGGACGGCTTGACTGAGAGCATCATCAACAATTTGACCAAACTGCCAAATTTGCGTGTCATCAACCGCAACTCTGTATTTCGGTATAAAGGCAAAGCGACGGATTCGACAGCAGTCGGGCAGGAGTTGAATGTGCGCGCTGTTTTAACGGGCAGAATCGTTCAGCGCGGCGATAATTTGATTATCAGCGCGGAATTGACGGATTTGCAGGATAACAAACAAATTTGGGGACAGCAATACAATCGTCGGGAGACCGACGCATTTACCTTGCAACAAGAAGTTTCACGGGATATTTCCGAAACATTGCGCAAGCAACTGACGGGCGAACAGCAGCAGCGACTCGCCAAGCGCGATACCGACAGCCCCGAAGCCTATCAACTTTATCTCAAAGGTCGGTACCACTGGAATAAAAGAACCGCCGCGGACGTCAGGAAAAGCGTCGCTTACTTCCAGCAGGCGATTGATAAAGACCCGTCATACGCATTGGCTTATGCGGGACTTGCCGATGCGTATATTTTAATTCCGAGTTACACCAGCGACTCATCGAAAGAGGCTTATCTGAACGACTCTCCTGACGATGCTTATCCGAAAGCAAAAGCGGCGGCGATGAAAGCCTTGGAGATTGACGAGAATCTTGCGGAGGCTCACGCGGCTTTGGCAACCGTTATGTATGAGTATGAAGGGAATTTCGCGGAATCTGAAAGAGAGTTCAAACGAGCAATCGAAATCAACCCTAATTATGCGACCGCGCATCAATGGTATGCCGAATGTCTATTGCGGATGGGGCGCAACGAAGAAGCTGTTGCCGAAATAAAACGGGCGCAGGAATTAGACCCTCTCTCTCTGATAATCAATTCAATAGTCGGAGTCGCTTATATGGAAAACCGTCAATACGACCAAGCGATGGAGCAGTTGCGAAAGACAATAGAAATGGACGCGAACTTCTCCCGCGCGCATATGTTTTTAGCGCAGGCTTACGAAAGAACGGAAGTGTTTGAGGAAGCCATTTCAGAGCATGAAAAGCGTTTTATCCTCGACGGAACACCGCCCCAAGAAGCAGCCCAAAAAGCAGCGGTTTTAAGAGAAGCTCATCGAAAATTAGGCGCAAGAGGTTACTGGCGAAAACAAATCGAGATGTATGAAAGCGGGCAGACATCATGGACATTGACCAGAGTAGCATCATTTTATGCGCAGCTCGGAGAGAACGACCAAGCCTTCGCTTTACTGGAAAAGGCTTATGATAAGAGGCAAATAAGAAACCTCAAATCGCCGATCTTTGACCCCATTCGCTCAGACCCGCGCTTTCAGGATTTGCTGCGCCGTCTTGGACTACCGCAATAAGCGGATTAGATCGTCCGTGTTCGAATCAACCTTGATTCTTCGCGGCACGACTCCTCTGATCAACTTTATTCGTTCCACTACGCGCACAATACCCTCGCCTTTGAGCGATTGTCCAACCCCAATTTCTAAGCACTCTCGGCTATAATTACCGACTTTAGTTAAGGCACGAAATCGGCGCCCGTCAAATAAGGCATCAGCCACAAAGTCCACACTCCAGCATTCATTTGGAGAAATCAACCGCGGATGCTCTTGACGATGATCTGCCGCTTTGCTCCGCCGCGGTCGGCGATGTCGCAAATACAAGCCTTCTTCCAGATAAATGCGCCGCGTTCGCTATAAATGCGCCGCGTTCGCTTATGACTATCCGTCCAGCCTTCACGCCTGAGCAGCACATGGATGCGGGCGATGCCGTAGCGGACGCGCGTTTCAGCGATCTCTTTGATGCGGGCGCGAACCGCACGGTCATCACGCGGACCTTGCAGTTTGTAATAGACGAGTGAACGGCGGTCAAACAAACACGGCAAGCGCATCGAGTCGACACGCGATACTCGTCAATCAGCTTTTTGACTAACTGCCGTCTCTGTTTCGCCCTCAGAACTTTTTTCAAAACGTCCTGGAGCAGCATCTGCGCGCCCGAGCATCAAATCGGCAACAACCTGTTTGAGCCGACTGTTTTCGTCTTCGAGCTGCCTGAGCCGCCGCAACTCCTGAGTTCCTAACCCGGAAAACTTCCGTTTCCAGTTGAAAAATGTCGCTTCCGAAATGCCTATCTTGCGACAAACTTCGGCAACCGGGATGCCCGTTTCCGTCTGCTTGAGCGCAAAGACGATCTGCCGCTTCGGTAAACTTCTATCTTTTCATAGCAATTATATCCTCTCATAGTTTTATGGTTTATAATTGCCCGAATACTCTACTTTAGATCTGTCTCATTTTTAGGTCGGAGGTCAAACACAATAGAC
>CADCUR010000058.1 GCA_902805935.1 uncultured Pyrinomonadaceae bacterium | reverse complement strand
CTTGAGCAATCTTTCAACTATTTTCCACTTTGAAATAGTATTTTGCAAGCCGTTTATATTCAACTTGGAATTGTGTAACAGCCGATGAACAAATCTGAAGGCATACGGCGACTTTCGTATTAAGTTGTTTGTAGAATCCTAACGAGTGAGTAATCCGTTTCCTCTTGCGGCAACCCAATATTTAAAACTCGGTTTTGAGTTTTTCATAAGTCGTTCGCAGGTCTTCGGGAATTGTGCGCGTTTCGCCGATTGTCGTCATAAAATTTGCATCGCCGACCCAGCGCGGCAGAACGTGCAGATGAAAATGTTCAGCCACGCCCGCGCCCGCCGCTCGCCCAAAATTCATTCCCAAATTAAAACCGTGCGGCTGGTAAACTTTTCTCAGAGCGGTTTGGCAATGCTTGGTCAAATCCATCAGCTCGTCAGTAATTTTCTTTTCGGCGTCATCCAAATCGGCGAGATGCGCGTAGGGAATGACCATCAAATGACCGGAAATATACGGGTAAACATTTAAAATTACGAAATTAAACTCGGCGCGGTGCAGGATGAACTTTTCCGCGTCGCTCGCCGGATCGCGCAGAACGCCGCAAAACACGCAGCTGCCATTCGCGGCGGCTGATGCGGCATCGTTTGATTTGATATAAGCGTAGCGCCAAGGACTCCAGAGAATATCCATTTCTACCAGTCAAACAAATAAAAAATCATTTTTCGTATTCCATTCGTCGTTTATCGCTTGTCATTGATTGAGTCGTTTGCTGTTCAATGAAAAAGAGATGTATTAAATGGAATGCGAAAAATGACTTTAAATACTTTTCCCGTCTTCTCAATTGTTAATGATTTCTTTTAGTTCTTTGCCCGGTTTGAAATAAGCGACGCGTTTGGCGGGAATGTTTACCGCCGCGCCGGTTTTCGGATTGCGTCCTTTACGCGCGTCGCGTTCGCGCACGCGAAAGCTGCCGAAACCCCGAAGTTCGATTTTTTCGCCTTTGTTCAGCGAACCGACGATGCTCTCGAAAATTATTTCGACCAGTTGCTCGGCATCCTTCTTCGTCATTTCCGCTTCCCGGGCGACTTTTTCCACTAAATCCGCTTTTGTCATATTTGGGTTTACCTCAATCGTTTCGACGATAATTTATATTTCGCAACTTAACCGTTGGCGGTTTTCTCTTCCGAATCCTTTGAGGTTTCCGCGTTTTCAGAATTTGAGTTCTCGACTGTCTCCGCAGAAGATGCGGCTGCCTCCGGCGCAGAGTTTTCGGCTTGAGCCGAATCGTTCGCCGCAGAAGCTGTTTCGCCGCCGTCTGACGATGTTTCGCTTGTCGGCGATTCATAAGCGGTTCCAGACGTTTGCGCCGCTGCCGCTTGATCCGTATTTTCAGAAAACGTTTCGTTCGTATTATTTTCGGCGGTCGGCGATTCTGTCTCGGAAACGTTTCCAGTTTCCGAGGAATCAATTTGATTTTCAGAAACTCCGCCGATTTCCGGCGAATCCGCCGAATTCGCTTCGTCATTCGACGCTTCTTCCGGTTGAGCGCCCGCAGTGTTGTTTTCGGCGGTTTGTTCCGCATCGGCAGAAGTAACTTCCGTATTCTGCTGCTGCTCGGTTTCCGCCGCCGCTCGTTCAGCCGCGATTCTTTCCTGTTCGGCGCGCTCTTGAGCTTGCAGAGCTTTTCTTTCCTTTTTGGACAGACGCGGCTGCTCCGATTGGTCTGCTCGGACATCCTCTTCGCCGCCGCGTTTCAAATTCATCAATTCGCCCAAAGAGGTCATACCGCCTTTGGCTTCGGTCGAGTAGTTTTTCGTATCAATTACCGGCTCGTCTTCTTTGCCGACGGCGCGGTGCGAAAGCCCGATTTTCTGCGTATCGCTTTCGATTCGCAAAATTTTGAAATCCATTTCCTGACCGATTGAGCCGATGTCTTCAGGTCGCTCGATGCGTTCGTCGGAAAGTTCCGAAATATGACACAAGCCTTCGAGTTCGTTGCCGAGTTCGACAAATACGCCGAAGCCGGTGAAACGCGAAATTCGTCCGCGCACGACATCGCCCGGTTTGTGCGCTGCGACGAATTGTTCCCAAACGCTCGGCGTCAGTTCTTTGATCGAAAGCGACATCCGGCGGTTGTTCGTGTCAATGCTTCGGATAACGGCTTCAACTTCCTGATCGCGTTTTAGAGCATCTTTCGGATGTTTGATTTTCTTCGAGTGCGAAATATCCGAGATGTGAACCAGCCCATCAATGCCGTCTTCGATTTCGATGAACGCGCCGAAATCAGTCAAGTTGCGAACTCTGCCACGAACTGTCTGACCGATATGATAACGGTCGTGAACGGTTTGCCACGGGTTCGGCTGAAGCTGTTTCATTCCGAGGCTGATGCGCCGCTCTTCGGTATCAACGCCCAAAACCTGCACTTCGACTTCATCGCCGGAATGGACGAGTTTTTTCGGACTCTGCGAACGCTTCGACCAGGACATTTCCGAAACGTGAACCAGACCTTCGACGCCCGGCTCTAATTCGACGAACGCGCCGTAATCGGTCACGCTCGAAATGCGACCTTTTATTTTCCCGTTAATCGGGTAAATTTCCATCACGGTTGACCACGGATCGGGAATGAGCTGTTTATAGCCGAGCGCGACTTTTTCTTTTTCGCGGTCGAGCTTTAAAACCTTGACCTGCACCGTGTCGCCGACCTTAAACTGGTCGCCCGGATTTTGCAGTCTGCCCCACGACATATCGGTCACGTGCAGAAGTCCGTCGAGACCGCCGATGTCAACAAACGCGCCGTATTCGGTTAAGTTTTTAATCGTGCCGTCAATAATATAGCCTTCTTCGATTTGTCCCAGAGTCTCGGCTTTTTGTTTATTGACCACCTCGTCGGTTAAAACTTTGCGCGAGAGAACGATGTTGTTGCGCTTGCGGCTGAATTTGATGACTTTCGTTTCGATGTCTTGACCGACGAACGAATTGAGATTGCGAATCGGACGCGAATCAACCTGTGAGCCGGGCAGAAACGCTTCAACGCCGTTGAGGTCAACTTGCAAACCGCCTTTTGTAACGCCCGTGACGCGCCCGGTAATCGGCGTTTCGTCGTTGAAGGCTTTCTCGACTACATCCCACGACTTGCGGCTGACCGCGTCGGAGCGCGAGAGAATCGGCGGCGCGTCACCTGACGAAATGCTTCGGATGATGACTTCGACCGTATCGTCTTTGACGACGTTGACCTCGCCGGTCGGCGAAGTGAAATCCTCAATCGGCGCGATGCCTTCGGATTTGTAACCGAAATCAATCAAAACTCCGCGCTCCGAAACGCCGACGACTTTTCCTTCAACCAATTCGCCCGAATGATAGATTGTCTGCTCCTGCTCAAATTTTTCGAGAATTGAGCCGAAATCCTCTTCGGTCGAAGTCGCCGATTCAGCGCCGCGCGGTTGTTCTGCCGCTGCAGCCGGAGCGGAAGTTTCGGTCGCCGCCGAATTTGTCGCCGTCTCTGCTGCTGAAGCGCCTGAAGCGTCTGTGTTTGTTTCGGTTGAAACTGAAGTTTCTTCGGGCGCCGTTTCGCCGGAAGAGTTTGTGTTTGTTTGTTCGGAAACGGAAGCGTCGTTTTGCGCCGCTGCTTCCGTTTCGTTGATAACCTCGTTTGCCATTATAAATTTATGTCCAATATCCTTTAGTTTTAAAAGTTGCTTTTCAATATAAAGCCAGTTCCGCCGTTTATCTTCGGATCAAACATAAAAATCAAATCGGCTCTGCAAATCAGCCGATTTCAACCTTTTGGCGCGACGTTCGGAGAAGATAAAATCTGTCGAATCTATCGTGAGAAAATCGTATGGAAAACAGAGATAAGACATTGGATTTTGCTTTGCTTCCGCCACTCGCGCGTTTGACCGGATAAGACTAAAATTTACACGCCGAAACGCTTTGATGTCAAGACAATAAACGGGAAAAGTAAAAAGTCAAAAAGTGAAAAGGTGGAAAAGCGAAAAAGTTAGCTGAGATTTATCAAACTAACTTTTTCGCTTTTCCACCTTTTCACTTTTTGGCTGACCCTTAAATCCTCGAAATCAACTCCGAGACGCTTCTGACGCCGCTCGATTTCTCCATTTCCTCTTTGGCGTGCGCGGTTGTGTTTTGGATTCCGGCGAGCCGCAGACGGAATTCATCCGGGTTGGTCGAGCCGCGTAAGGCTTCTTCGAGCGTGATCAGTTCTGATTGATACAGGTAAAAGAGCGATTGGTCGAACGTCTGCATTCCGTATTGCGAAGTTCCGGCGGCAATCGCGTCGCGCACTTGCGAGGTTTTTTCCTCGTGCATAACGTAATCGCGGATCAGCGGCGTGGAAATCAAAACTTCGACCGCCGGCACACGGCTGCGTCCGTTCGCCGATTTCATAAGCCGTTGCGAAACAACGGCTTTTAAGAGTCCGGCAAGCTGTATGCGAATTGATTTTTGCTGATACGGCGGAAACGCCGTGATAATGCGCGTTAATGTTTCCGAAGCGTCCAAAGTGTGCAAGGTTGAGAGAACAAGATGTCCGGTTTCGGCGGCGAGCAGAGCGGTTTCGATGGTTTCGAGGTCGCGCATTTCGCCGACTAAAATCACGTCAGGGTCTTGTCTTAAAGAGCCGCGCAGGGCTTCGGCGAACGAGCGCGTGTCAACGTCCACCTCGCGCTGCGTGATATAGGATTTTTTGTCTTTGTGCAGAAATTCGATCGGGTCTTCGATGGTCACGATATGCGAATTTCTTGTTCGATTGACTTGGTCAACCATTGCGGCGAGCGTCGTAGATTTTCCCGAACCAGTCGTTCCCGTAACCAAAATCAAGCCGCGATTTTCTTCGGCGATTTTACTCAGAATCGGCGGTAACCCGAGTTCGTTGAAATTGCGAACGTAATCGGAAATAACGCGGGCGACGATGCCGATGGAGTTTCGCTGCTGAAAGATATTGACGCGAAATCTGCCCAAACCCGAAACGCCGTAACCGATGTCCACTTCGTAAGCCTCTTTGAAATGCAGTTTTTGACGATTAGACATCATCGAAAACGCCATCTCCAGCGTTTCGTCCTGCGTCAGGCGAGCTGCGCCGGAGACCGGGCGCAGTTCGCCGTTGACGCGGATGACGGGAAACGAACCGGCGCGAAGATGGATGTCCGATGCGCCAAAGCTCATCGCCATACGCAATAAATCGTCAATTCTACTCGGCATATTTTATTGATGAAAGAAATTTAGGGAACGGCTTTAGCGGAAAGATTTTTGCTGCGGAAATGAATTGATTCAAAACCGTCCTGGATACGATTCTAACTTTTCCGAAACAGCAGCGTCAACAAATTTTTTTAAGCAATTAGACACATCCGTTTTTGCGGCGTAAAATTAAAGTTTTACATTGGAGCAGAAAAATGAACAGAGCAGGCAGAATTATCTCCGTTGACCCGCCTTACGCCATTCCGGGCGGAGAAATCATCGTCGTTTGTGAAGGTTTTGAGACGGGCGGCGACGAAAATTTCGGGTGTTTTTTCGATGGCAAAGCGGCGCGGCTCGTCGGCGCGTCTGCCAATCGCGTGCTGGCGATTGTTCCAGACGATTTCGATACGGCGGAAGTCGAGATTTATCTCGAAAGCGGCGGCGACCGCAGCGAATCGTTCGGCATCACGGTCGGCAAAAAGCTGGCGGATGATTTGCACATCGTCGCTAATCCGGCGGTTGACCCGAAAGACGATTCGATAATTTTAACTCGTTCCGGTTCTCGCGGACAGCAGCTTCCCGTCACGCTTTTTCGTCTCGAACGCGACGGATTTTTAAGCGAAATGGCGGTTGAAGTATTAAATCCGACGGGCGTTGCTTTCAACCGCGCGGGCGAACTTTTCGTCACGGCGCGGGCGGACGGCGAGGTCGTCCGAATCGAGGGCGACACGGAAATCGTTCGTTACGCCTCGGATTTGGGCATCGCCACCGGAATCGCTTTTGACCGAAACGGCGCGATGTTCGTCGGCGACCGGAGCGGCACGATTTACCGCATCAGCGATTCGGGCGTCGCTGAGTCTTTTGCGAATCTCGAACCGTCGGTCTCGGCTTATCATTTGGCTTTCGGAGCCGACGGTAAACTTTATGTCGCCGCGCCCGGTCTTTCGAGCTTCGACGGGATTTACACGATTGACCGCGAAGGATTCGACGAAGTATTTTATCGCGGACTAGGCAGACCGCAAGGCATCGCCTTTGACCGCGACGGGAATTTATACGTGGCGGCGTGTCTGCAGGGGCGGCACGGCATCGTCAAAATTTACGAGAGAGGCGAGCGGGCGGAAATTTTCGTCGCCGGAATGAACGTCGTCGGTTTATGCTTTACGCGAATGGGCGAAATAGTGGTGGCAACCAACGACGCGGTTTACAGTCTGCCAGTCGGAATTTACGGCGTTTTGCTCGACTAAAATTTGAAAGCGGCGGTAATCTTTTGAGAATTCGAGAAGAAAGAAAGGTTCTGACTTACCAATAAGTCAGAACCTTTTTCATTTAACTTATAAAAAAGTTAAAAGTTATGGCACGTATGCGTTGGGAACGGGTCTGTCGCCCTCCTGCCCGAACGCGACGCCGGTAAATCCGGCTTGCGTTCTGTTTAGATACCAAGTGCCTGAGCGATAAACCGCGACATCGGTTTTACCATCGCCGTCGTAATCCGCCGGAACCGGCAAATCCGTTGCAAACCCGAACTGTATGCCGATAAATCCTAATTGACTGCGCTGCAAATACCAGGTTGCCGCTGACGGACGAAAAACGGCGACATCTGCTCGACCGTCGCCGTCATAGTCGGCTGGCACGGGTTTGTCGTCAGCAAAGCCGAATGCGACGCCGGTAAATCCGAGTTGCGAGCGATTTAAATACCAAGTTCCGTTTCTGAAAACGGCGACATCCGCTTTGCCGTCGCCGTCGTAATCAGCCGGAACGGGTTTGTCGCCCGCCTGTCCGAATTGAATTCCGGTAAAACCATTCGTGCTTCTCTGAATATACCAAGTGCCGTTTGACGGACGAAAAACGGCGACATCTGCTCGACCGTCGCCGTCATAATCCGCCGGGACAGGAATGTCGTCGGCGAAACCAAACGCGACGCCGGTAAATCCGAGTTGCGAGCGATTTAAATACCAAGTTCCGTTTCTGAAAACGGCGACATCGGTTCTGCCGTCGCCGTCGTAATCAGCCGGAACGATTTGGTCGGTCGAGGTGCCGAACTGCACGCCGGTAAAACCATTCTGCGACTGCTGCAAATACCAAGCTGCGTTACCGGGACGGAACACGGAAACATCAGCTTTGCCGTCACCGTCAAAATCAAACAGGACGCTTCGGGTTTGCTGGTCGCCGTTGATATATCTCGCTAAAGCAAAGTCAATATTGGCTCCGTTACTGCCGTATCCGGTAGCAACTAGTTTCCCGTCTGATTGAATAATCAAAGTATTGATAATGCCGCCGTTGCCGACAGGCGTCACAACTTTTCCGCCCGAGCCGAAAGAAGCGTCCAATGAACCGTTTGTATTATATCTTGCTATTGCAAAAGCGCTGTTTGCTGTTCCGCCAAGAAGTATTTTTCCGTCAGATTGAATAGTTACAGCATATGCCAAATCACTGCTGCTGATATCAGTTACTACCTTTCCGTTCGACCCGAAAGATGTGTCAAGCGAACCATTCGTGTTGTATCTTGCAATTACGAAATCGCTTGTATTATCGTTAGCGTCGGTGCTGTATCCGCCGACAACAATTTTATTATCTGATTGGATAGCTACCGCCAACGCATAATCATTGTTATTGATGTTAGTTGTAACTTTGCCGCCTGTTCCGAAACCGGTGTCGAGCGAGCCGTCAACGTTATACCTAATTACTGCAAAGTCATAATTTGTCCCAGCTAAACTGCGTCCGGCAACTACAATCTTGCCGTTCGATTGAATTGCTACTGCATACGCTTCGTCACTGCTGCTGCCGGTGATTTGGGTTGTTATTCTACCGCCTGTTCCAAAAGACGTATCCAGCGAACCGTTAGTATTATATCTGGCTAATGCAACGCTGCTGAAAGTCCCGAAACT
>CADCUR010000057.1 GCA_902805935.1 uncultured Pyrinomonadaceae bacterium | reverse complement strand
GCCGCTCCGGTTTTGAGGCTCGAAATGCGCTTTCGCCTGTATGACAGGATAGAGCGCGTTTTTACGTTTGTCAGACGATAAACGAAGAAATAATTGGTTTTACCGTTGTCAGAATCTGACAATTCAAAAAAGTGCGGTCGGGACGAAATATTTAATCGTAAAGTCTTTTAATTTTGCTGTTTAGGAACAATTCTTGCTCTGACAACTTTGCGAAGAATTCCGGCAATATAAATCGTTTAATTTCAACGGTTATTTTTTATTCAAAACAAATTCGGCGGCTAAACGAAGTAGTAGTTAATTTTACGTGGTCAGAATTTCTGACGAGAAAAAAATGCCGGTTTTACTCGATTTATTAAAAATACAACATTAACTTTTTAAAGGAAAAATCAGCGAGATGAGACAACAGGAAAAGAGAAAATTAATCAGAAAAATTAACGAAATCGAGAGCGGTGCGGCGGGCAATTCTTTGTATGTCCGACCGTTTGAAACGGACGAGCGAAATATTGCAGAAATCGCCAACGCAACCGGCGAGAAAAAGTCGGCAATCGCGCAGAAGCTTCTGCATCTCGCTTTGCGGGGAAAACAATTTGATTTCGGGGGTGAAAACCGGGAAAAAAATCTGCTCGAATGGCTCGTCAACAACGAGCGCCATAAAGCGATGCGGGAGGACGCAATCGCCGTTCGAATCGAGCGACTCGAAGAACACGCCAGATCGCTCGAAAGAACGATTGAAAACCTCCACGAAAACACGCGCTTGACGCGCGTTCTGGCAAGCGAAATTTACTGCGCGACGAATATTTGCGTATCGTATTTGAATCAAATTTTCACGAAAATTATCGAATACTTTTCGCCCTTTGAGATTGAGCGGAAAAACAGTTCGGATTTCGCCAACCGGAATGTTCTCGGACTCGTCGAACACTCTTTAAACGAACTGGAAAAATTAAGTGAACATCATGATCTTAATTTGGAAGAAATTCGCCCGGAAACGCTTTATCTTTTTACTAAAATCGAGCGAATAAAAGCTCGTCTTTTGCCTTTGAACAATCAATCGCCGGACAAGTGAGAAAATCGAGTAATTTATCGCTGAAAATCGAATAATTTATCGTTAAAATTGAATAAATTAACCGTCGGCTTTCGTTCAAAATCGAAACGGCGCTGGCGCACGACAGCGCCGAATTTTTCGCGATGATTTAGTGAAAAACTTCGGGCGAAAGCCGACGGTTTTCGATTGAAAAATTTTCATCGCCAACCTCCCTGCCGCCAACGCTCGACAAGAGTTTGTTTTTCGTTTTCCGCTTCGATTATTTTCGTGAAGAATTTGCCAAGGAAAGCGATTAAATCTTTAAAGTCGGAGCGGCTCAAAAGCTTATTTTTTCGCAGAAAAGCGTTCCACTGAGTTTGTTTTCCTGAGTCGCCGGAAAATTCTTCGGTCAAAGCCGTCGGCAGTTTTGAAGGAAATCTCGTCTGCCGCCGCTCGAAAGTCGCTCGAATTGCACGTTGAAGCTGCGCTCCGTCAAATTCGAATTCAGCGATTAAAACGCTCAAATCCCAAAAATCCTTCATCCGGCTGTTGAGCATTCCAAGTTTAACCGCCGCTTCGAATTTTTCGGCGACCACGGTTTCCTTCGGATATCCCCGCAAAATCGGTGCGGGAAAATCAAGAACCGTCGGAAACGTCACCGTTTCGGGTTCCGGGCTGACCGCGTCGCCGAAACCGACATCAATCTGCAGACTGATTCGCGCTTTTCCGAGAAACGCGGCGAGGTTAATTCTCACGCCGCCGTATTCCTGACCCTCTTTGATTTCCGTCGCTTTGACGGATTCCGCTTTGAACAATAAACCGTCGTCGGACGGTGTTTCGCTCGTGCAGATGTTTTGGAAAATCGTTTCGACCTCGCTGATTTCGCTTGAACCGAAGCCGAGTAGATCGATGTCGCGCGTCGGACGATGCGGATGAGCGAACCAGAGCGCGAACAGCGACGCGCCTTTGAGCAAAAAACGATTTTGATATTCGGAGATGCTCAAACGATACAAAAATCGTTCGTTGGCGTAGCGTATTAAAAGCAGATTGAAATCCTCGCCCGATTCTTTGGCGCGATTATAAAGACGCTGATGAACCGAAGCGGCGGTATTTTTCTTCGGTTCGATCATACGATTGATTCGAGATACGGACGCATTACGTTCGACATGCGGCAGATTCGGGCATAGTGCCAGAGTTCGTCAGCGGTCGCTTTTTTCTGCCGCCAAACATCGCGCAGCGCTTCGAGGGCAACGTCGAGACCGATTTTGTTGCGGTATTTGAAGCAGTCCGCGACGGTTTTCGCCGGATTATAGACTCGCAGCCGAACGCCCATTATGTCGTGCGTTTCGATGCCTTTGGCGAACGATGCGCCGGAGAATCTGAAAACGTTGAGCGGCAGCGTGCTGATTTGCGGTTTTCTCGAAGTTCCCTCGATGGCGAGCCAGATTTCAAACGGATTCTGCGTCGTCAGTTCGTGAAAGCGCAGAGCCGACAGCAGGCAAAGCACGCCTTTCGGCACGAGCCGCGCCGCTTCGAGCAAACTTTGTCGTTCGTTAAATTCGAATTCCCGCGGCGCGTAAAGCCCGCGCCCGACTCGGACGAGTTCCCCGCTGGCGACAAGCTGCGAAAGATGAACGCGGGCCCCATTAATGCCTTCAAAGTCTTTCGGGCGCACCAGATTTTTCTCTTTTATTTTTGCCAGCAGTTTTTCTTTTGCAGAAATTTCTCGCATACTCATGATTATATTACAAAACGTCAATAGATGTTTACAAGTATTTACGTTTCGTAACAAAACTCACTGCGAGAAAGTGTTAATGGATTTGGCGATTCAAAAAAAGTCAAAAAAATCGCGTTCGGTTATTTCTCTCGAATGCTGTCCCCAATTTGAGTTGCCAAAATACTGAGAGATTAGCCGGCGGCAAAGCGCTCTTGGTATTTGTCGCGGCTTTTACTTTTTAGTTGCTATCCAGCATTTCGACCATTTGTACTGCCTTTTTCCCGTCCACGTTGTTTTCAAAAAAGTAAGCGAAAATGTTGAGAACGATTTCTTCTTCAGTTCCCTGCCCCATAAATTTGCTCATTATTTTAATTGCTTTATCGTGCGGTTCGTCAACGCGGTAACTTCTGCGGACCGTATCGCGTTTGCCCGGTCGCAGAGCGGCAGCTGTTTGACCGTCGCCGCTTTCAGATTCAAACGGATTTGTCCGCTTGCTGACTTCGTTTTTGCGCGCCGCTTCTTTTTCCGTTGATTCGTTTTCGGACGCTCCGCCGGTTTGGGTAATTTCCGCCCCTTCCGCCGCGCTGCTGTCTCTCTGTTTTTTGGCTTCGACCAATGCGTTAAAACTCGATTTGCTCATTTATTTGCCTCCCAAAATTCTAAAATCTCCTGCCCGACTTTTTCGTAATCGCGCCACGCTCCCAAACTCGCCGGGTCTTTTTTGCCGGTTTGATGAACGAGCACGCCCTTTTCGGCGGCTTGGGCAAAACTGACTGTTCTTCTGACCATCGTTTCAAATATCGGCACTCGGTTGGTCTTGAGCGTTTCGCGCAGATCTTCGCCTTGCCTGTTCGGCAGCGGCGGAACGAGCGTGATCAGCAGCTTATAATTCGCCGATTCGACCGCCTCGGTTATTTCGAGCGTCGGTTCAAGACTGACCACGTCCGGCGTGGTCGGCAGAATTAGCAGGTCGCAGCCTTCGGCTAGAGTTTTCAGGTCATCCGATTCAGGGCGCGCGGGCGTGTCGATTACCAGATAATCCATCTCCCTGATTAACTTTTGGTATTTTCGCTCGTCCTCGACGCGAAACGGGAGATTTCCCCTTTTACTCCATGCGAGACAAGTTCTGTTCGGATCGCCGTCCACCAACAGCGTTTTCCCGTGCTGCGCGAGGATTGCGCTCAGATGAATCGCCGTGGTCGATTTGCCAATCCCGCCTTTGTAGCCTGTAACTGTGCAGATAAACATTTTATTTGTAGTTTGTTTTATTTGTTTATAAACTTAAATCTTGCTTATCATATATTAAGTTTTCTTCTTTTACAACAGTATTTGTTTGTTTTAAGTATAGTTTTAATGATTATTTGAAATTGTGTGTAAATACATAAAGTTTTATTAGTTTGTGTATTTACACACAATCACAAATGAACATACAAGCTTTGCGGTTTACCAAGAAGGGAAATGTGATGAGCCGAAAGAGAATGCCAATAAAATTTTATAAAAATTTCCGTGACTGATCGTTGAGGCGCGAAACGAAGCTAACTGTTTTCGCTATTAAATGGTTTTACATTGCTTTGGCGTAGATAGGGAAAGCAGTGTTTGAGCGCGGCTTTGTAAGCCTTACTTTGTCTCTTGCTGAATTTACGGCCTATTGATAATCGCAATATCAAGGCTCGGATTTTCGAGCGGTTTACCGTTTGCATCAAAAAGGCTTTCAGAAACTGCGTATTCAACAAAAAAACGGTTTTATTTTGGACGGCGTTGAATTTTCCCGTTCAATATCACTGGTCTTGTCAGTGTCGTCGCCGATTTACTTTGCAAGAAATCGTACAAATACTTAGCAAATTAGCTCCGAATGAGTCTCGCAGGCTTGTAGAGCATCGAAAGTTTTTCCTCAGCTTTATGATTCTCGGCGTTTCTACAGTCTTTATAGGCGTTTGTTTCGTACTTTTGACCTCTGTATCGAGTTTTGCTGCAGTGTTCGTAATTTCGGCGTTTACGCACCGTTTCTTCGGCTTCGAGGTTTTCTCATATGAATTCCCAGAATCTTCAAATAAATCGTGTGGCGCAGAGCGTTTTTGTCTTTACTGTTTTTCGTTTGAAAACATCTCTACAGAGTTCATGCAGTCCTTTAGAGTGTTGCCGGATTTTGGTTCGACAAGCGGTTTTTGAATCTTCGGAATCAGATATGGTTTCCGATTCAATTTCATCACTATCTTGATTGTCGTTTGTCCGAGTTCGATTCTGTGATCTGTTTGCAGATAGCCTTGAATGCGCTAGACAGAGACCCTACCTACATATTTGACGGATTTCACCGTGGATTTCAATAACAATATTTTGTGGTTTAGGCAGCTTTAGAAAACGGCAATTTTAGTTGTTCCGAATAAACTGGTCCTGCTGATTTTCTTTCCGCTCTGATTTCTTCAATCGGTTCTCTGAGCCAGCTGACTTCAAATAACTCCCGCTGCCTGGAACTGAATGTCGTCTCGAAATGCTTTGGCTTATCAATAGATTGCGGTCTTTGTTCCTTATCATTCCAGCGGCAATCATATTCTGCCAGTTTTTCCTGCCGGTATTCGGCGCGCAGTTTGCCGTCCCAATAGATCAGCTCGAATGGTGCCAATTTCCGCGCCGCGACTGCTGCCGAGGACTTCGAGCGGTCAGTCTTTCCCATCCTCACGCTTTCGATGGGCATAATGCGGGAGCCGATTATGGTCTTGAATAAGTTCGCGGTGAACTTCCATGGCTTGTTCCGTGTTCGAGCAGTTGCGCCACAGATATTCACCCATTCGCGCCTGAATACCGAACTGACTCTCGATCAGATTCTGCCACGGACGACCTTTCTCGCAAAAGTGCTGCGTTATTCCGAGACCTTGATTGGCTTTGTTGAACGCCATTGACCGGAACTGCGAGCCGTTATCGGAAACGACGGTTGCCCACAATCCCCATTGCAGCAATGCCAGGTAATAGAGGCTCAAGATTACGCCGACGTGCTGTTTATCAGTCAGCGAACCGGTGAGAATCGTGCGGGAGAAGCCTTCGAGCAGCAGACATGAATAAAGCTGCACACCGCCGGGTTTTGCATCCAGATAACGAATGTCGATAAAGGCATATTCAAACGGCTGTTTGCTTCGCGGCGGCGGTTCTTTCGGCTCGATTTCAGCTACCGGCTTCTCGAACTTCGGCACCAAGTGAAGTCGCCGATTCATCTTCATAATCTTTTTCAAGGTCGTTTGTCCGAGTTCGATGCCGTGATCTTTGAGCAAATATCCGCGCAGCCGAAACCATCCGGCAGCCGGATACTTTTTTTGCAGATTAAGAATCGCATGGATCGTCCCGAAATATACTTTCCGTTGCGGCGCGAGCGGGCGACTCGAATAATTGAGCAGTTGCCGGTGAACTGGGACTTTCAGCAGTCCTTATTCCTTGCAGTTCTTCTTCCTTATTGCGACGCAGCCATTTCCGCACGGTCGAACGATGACATTTGCCCAAAACCGTAATTGATTGTTCCGACCAGCCGTGTTTGTCTAACTTCACAATCTCGCGTCTTTTGGACTGAGCGTCGGGCAGAGTCGGATAAACGATCAACTTTTGAAATTCTTTATATCGCCAGAAAAAGTATCGCTTCAATAACGACTTGACCGTTATGTGATGCAACTGATATCCGGTCATCCTGCCGATCACGCGAGCTAGTTCCCGGTCAGCGGCTTTGGGAACACAGCACTCGAAATAGATCAGTGAAACTATAATCCGTTCCGGCGTATAAGGTTCGCGGCTGCTCTGCGACGGAGCAAACAGTCCTTTGATCCCGTCTTCCAGAAACTGCTTCACCGGCGAGTTCGTCGAGTTTTTGGAATTGTGCGTGTTGACCGAAAGGGAAATCAATCCCGGAGGTGAAGATTTCCTGGTCGTCGAGGCTGAAAGCGAGTTTATTGATTCGGGAATTTCCGATTGCAGCTATTACAGCGACCGCTTGGGCGAGCTGGGCGAGATCGCGTGCGCGCATTTTCGCCCAAGCGGATTTCGCCTGCGACTACAACGACGGCTGCTATGATCGCTATTCCGGTTATTCGATGTCGTCCGAATCGGTCAGCATCTCTTTGCGCGAATCTGCAAACGCTCCGGCGCGTGAGAAGATGCTTGGAATGGTTCGGCTCAAAGAAAAGCTTTCCGCGATGGAAGTCGAGGGAGAAGAGATAAAGCGGCTGACGGCTTTTTAAGTTAACACCGCGTCGTCAGTCGTGTCGTCCGATTCGAACTGTTTGATGTGATAGGAAGCATCGGGAAAGCTGGCGATGATTTCCAACTTCCCGCCGAGCGCTTTGATGAACGCCCTTAAAGTTGAAACGTGCATATCCGAACGTCGTTCAAGACGCGAGATCGCCGCCTGCTTTTTATTGAGCAGCTCGGCTAATTCTTCTTGGCTGATGTCGAGCGCGCCGCGCAGTTCGCCCAAGCGAATCTCCCGACGCAGTTCGCGGGCGATTTCTGTGGATCGCTCTTTTGCAGTGGGCGACATTTTGGCTCTTAGAGCCTGTTTGGAAATTCGGAAGAGGTCAGCAGAAATAGTTAAACTGTTTCTGCGATGAAAAGAAAAACTTATCCGACCGACCTTTCCGATGAGCAATGGAAATTGCTTGAAACTATGTTACCACCGGCTGAACGATTCGGGCGAAAACAGAGCGTGAATTTGCGCCAAATTTTCAATGCTCTTTGTTATTTAGCTCGTTCGGGTTGTCAATGGCGACTGTTGCCGAAAGAATTTCCCAAATGGCAAACCGTTTATTATTACTTTCGCCTGTGGCGCGATGCTGAATGCTTTGTCGCGCTTAACGAGAAATTGCGGCGAAAACTTCGCCTTTCGGTTGGCAGGCAAGCCCATCCGAGCGCGGCAATCATTGATTCGCAGTCGGTGAAAACCGATGAGCAAGCCATTTCAAAAGGCTATGACGCAGGAAAAAAAGTGAAAGGTCGCAAGCGGCATATTCTTGTTGACACACTTGGCTTACTGCTGAAAGCCAAAGTTCTAACGGCGGACATCCAGGACCGTGACGGCGCGAAACGATTATTCTCAGAAATCAAAGAGCAGATGCCGCGTCTGCAACTGATTTGGGCGGACGGCGGTTATCGCGGCAAACTGATTTTGTGGGTTGCCGCACAGTGTTTATGGATACTTGAGATTGTCAAACGAAACGACCGGGAGAAATTTTTTATTGTCTTGCCGAAACGCTGGATAGTGGAAAGAACTTTCTCGTGGTTAAATCGCAATCGGCGATTAAGCAAAGATTACGAAAGAAAAACCGAATCAAGCGAGGCTTGGCTTTATCTTTCGATGTCAATGTTGATGCTCAAACGCCTTAAATTTTAATTTCCAAACAGGCTCTTAGGTAACGTTTTCGCAGTTTTTGGTTCTCCTTTCATTTTGCATCCGCCCAGCAA
>CADCUR010000056.1 GCA_902805935.1 uncultured Pyrinomonadaceae bacterium | reverse complement strand
CATACTTAAAAATTCACACGATTTTGAAAGAAAAGTATTTTATCAACACATCGGAAGGCAACGGCGACGATGAAACCTACGAATCGAGTCAGATAGACGCTCTCGTTGCCAATCCGAACGGTATTTTCGGAATGTATTCGTGGCGCGAAGTTTATGAATTTGAAAAGTTTTGGGCTTTAGGCTCAGGCAAAGATTACGCGCTCGGCTCGCTTTTCGCTAATTATGACTTGCTGAACAAACCCGAACAAATCGCTGAAAAAGCCGTCCAAGCCGCTTGCGAATTTGATGACGGTTGCGGATTGCCGCTTGAAACGCGCTCTGTCAAATTGTCGAAAACTGTTCTAAAATGAACTTATGGAAACAGCAGTTGCATACCGCTATACCACGACTAACAAAGAAATCCTGAGCGGCGAGCCGATTATCAAAGGCACGCGCATTATGAAATTATCATTGCCGTCCAGCGTCCGCCGTATGAAATTGCCGAACGGTTGCTGAGGATTTTGAACGACTTCACGGCGGACAAAATGACCGATCAAATCATCTACATTTAACCGATGGATTTTCACCTCGACAAATTTCACGAAGAGTGCGGCGTGTTCGGAATTTACGGACACGCCGAAGCCTCGACTTTGACGCAATTGGGTTTGTTTGCTTTGCAGCATCGCGGGCAGGAAGCGTGCGGCATCGTGTCGAGCGACGGCGAAAATTTGCATCAATTTCGCTCGCAAGGACTCGTCGCCGACGTTTTGAACGAAGACGTTTTGAAGGATTTGAAAGGCGCGAGCGCGATTGGACATACGCGCTACTCGACGGCGGGCGCAAACACCATTCACGAAGTTCAGCCGTTTAACGTGACTTGCCAGCACGGACAAATCGCCGTCTGTCACAACGGAAACTTGCCTTACGCGAAACAAAAACGCCGCGAACTCGAAAAACAGGGCGCGATTTTTTCCTCGACTTCCGACACGGAAACGATTCTGCATTCGATTGCCAGATGCGAAGCCGCCAATGCAGTCGAAGCAGTCGAAAAAGTTCTGCGCGAAACCGAAGGCGCGTTCTCATTGCTTTTTTTAACGCCGACGAATTTAATCGCCGTGCGCGACCCGCGCGGGTTTAGACCTTTGAATCTGGGAAAACTGAAAGATGCGTGGTGCGTCGCATCAGAGACGTGCGCGTTTGATTTGATTGACGCCGAATACGTCCGCGAAATCAAAGCCGGCGAGATGCTCGTGATTAACAAAAGCGGACTCGATTCGAGCTTTCCTTTTGCGGAAAAGCCGCGTTCGGTCTGCGCCTTTGAACACGTTTATTTTTCACGTCCCGATTCGATAATTTTCGAGCGTTCGGTCAACGAGTCACGCCACCGAATGGGCAAACAATTGGCAATCGAGCATCCGGTCGAAGCCGATTTAATCGTGCCGGTGCCGGATTCGGGCGTCGCGGCGGCAATCGGCTACGCGGCGCAGTCGGACATCAATTTTCGGCAGGCGATTATTCGCAATCATTATATCGGACGAACTTTTATCGAGCCGAGCCAATCAATTCGCTCGTTCGGCGTGCGCTTGAAACTCAATCCGATTCGTGATTTGATTCAGGGCAGGCGCGTGGTTTTGGTTGACGATTCGATTGTGCGCGGCACGACCTCGAAAAAAATCGTGCAGATGGTCAGAGAGGCAGGCGCTAAAGAAGTGCATATGCGGATTTCGTGTCCGCCGACCGCTTCGCCGTGTTATTACGGCGTTGACACGCCGCGCAAAGCCGAGCTGATCGCCGCGCAAATGTCGGTCGAAGAAGTTCGCCGTTATATCGAAGCCGATTCTCTAGGCTATCTTTCTTTGACGGGGATGCTCGAAGCCATCGGGTTGGAAGAAAATTCATCGTGCGTCGCGTGCTGGAACGGCAAATACCCGACGGCGGTTGCCAACGCCGCGCCGACCATTGATAATAGCTGAAGAACCCGTCTTCGGTTTTCGATTTTGTTAATTTGGAAATTGATAAGACGCTCGAAATAAATTTTACGGAGGTAATTATGAAAAAAACTCTATCGCTGTCGTCTTTTTTGACGATTGCGCTGCTCTTTTCGGCGGCGTGTCAGACGGCTTCGACGACTTCGACCGACAACAAAGCGAAAAATACGACGAATTCTGCCGCGCCGAAAACTGACGAACACGGACACACCGACGACGCGCCGCGCATCACTTTGACGGACGCGAAAAAAGAATTTGACGCGGGCAACGTGGTTTTCGTTGACACACGCGCCAAATCCGCTTACGATGTCGAACACATCAAAGGCGCAATTAATATGACGACCGCCGATGTCGAAGCGCGTTACAAAGAAATTCCGACCAGTAAGAAAATCATCGCTTACTGCTCCTGACCGGCAGAACACACAAGTGCCGGTCTGGTCACTAAATTAAAAGAAAAGGGAATTAATAATGGTTATGCTTTGGTCGGCGGAACAAATGCCTGGAAAAACGCGGGTTATCCGATGGACAAAACCGAGCAGAAATAAAGGCGAAAAATTTTAACCGCAAAAAACACGAAGCAATACGAAAAGAATTTGATTTATTTTTCGCGTTGCTTCGTGTTTTTTGCGGTTAATTTTCTTCCAACAAAAATCGCAAATCCGTTCCGCCGCCTGTCCGAGCGCGGCGGGATTTTTTGTCGGCGAACATTTTCCGATTCAAAACTTCAGAAATCATCCGCCGCGAGCGACATAAAGCTCGAACATTACTCAATTATAAACGCACAATTTTCGCTCGGCTGCCGTTACGCATTTCTTCTTTGAGCGCGTTGCGCGTGTCAACGATAACTTTTGAAAGTTCACAAACGCGCCGGTAATCAACATCCGAATGTTCGGTGCAGATAACGACGCAATCGGCAGATTTGATTAAATCGTCGGTCAAATCCTGATTGTAAAGCGGCTCGCCGTCGCCGATCGTGTAAGCGTGGTCGAAAGTTACTTCCGGCACGAACGCATCGTGATAGACGACTTCCGCGCCGCGCGAACGAAGCAAATCAATTACCGACAAGGCGGGCGACTCTCGCATATCGTCAATGTCTTTTTTATACGCCACGCCTAAAATTAGAATCTTCGCTCCTTTCACGCTTTTTTCATTTTCGTTCAGCGCGTCGCGCACTAAACTCACGACGTATTTCGGCATTCCCGAATTTATCTGCTCGGCGAGCGTGATAAATTGTGAATCGAAACCGTGCTGCCTGGCTTTCCAACTCAAATAATGCGGGTCGAGCGGAATGCAGTGACCGCCGATGCCCGGTCCCGGATAAAACGGCATAAAACCGAACGGCTTTGTCGCCGCCGCGCGGACGACTTCCCAGGTGTCTATGCCGAGCGCGTTGCAGACTTTCGCCATCTCGTTCGCCATTCCGATGTTGATCGCGCGAAAAGTGTTCTCCCACAATTTACACGCTTCGGCGACCCGCGCCGAACTGACGGCGTGAACGTTCTCGACGATTTGCGAGTAAAGAAGCGCGGCGACCTCAGTCGAATCCACGCCGACGCCGCCGACGACTTTCGTGATATTGTGCGTCTGAAATTGCGGATTGCCCGGATCAACTCTTTCCGGGGAAAACGCGAGCAGAAAATCTTCGTCGAGTTTCAAACCGGCTTCTTCGAGCATCGGCTGGAGAATTTCGTCGGTCGTTCCCGGATAAGTGGTTGATTCGAGAATCACGAGCTGCCCGCGCCGGGCATACTTCTTAATTTGCTCGCCCGCCGCCAAAATAAACGACATATCCGGGTCTTTCGTTTTGCGCAGCGGCGTCGGAACGCAGATGATGATTACGTCGCATTTATTTAACTCGGAGAAATCCGTCGTCGCCTTAAATCGCTCGCTGTCGAGAGATTTGCGGACGTTCTCTGAAGGCACGTCAACGATGTGAGAATTTCCTTTATTTAGTTCGTTAACCTTTTTTTCGTCAACTTCAAAACCGATGGTCGGGTAATTTTTCAGGGCAAATTCGACAATCAGCGGCAAGCCGACGTAACCAAGTCCGATCACGCCGATAACGGCGCGTTTTTCCGCAATCAGATTTTTTATCTCGTCTTTAATCATTAATTTGTTTGTAATTTTAACTGTTTGGTATGTGATTTTTAATTTGATTCAAGAGTTTGCAGCCTGCAAGTTTCAAGATTATGTTAAGTCTCTCGCGGCTGTCAAGAATGTGTTTCCCTCGTCAAAATTTATGTTACAATCGTTACGGTTCAACCCGTTCGGGTTCAGGTGTAACTGCTGCATTAAGCAAAAATTCCCAATCGTTTCAAATCTCCAATCAATTTATGAATCACGAAGTCAATTCGACTAGTCCGGTCGTCAAAGCTATCGTTGCGGGAACTGCCCCGCGCCCCGCGCAGCTTGCCGCCGCCCGCGGAATTCTGCCGCTTCCGCAAACTGATTTACTGGAAATTCTCGTCGCTCTCGCCGGAGGCGCCGACACGGAATTAGCGGAAAACGCCCGGAACACACTCGTTTCTTGGGACGCGAGCGAATTGGCGGCAATCGTCAAATCAGACGAAATCGCGCCCAAAGTTCTCGCTTATTTCGCCGAACAAGAGGAGCAACCGAAACCGATACACGAAGCGATTTTAACTAATCCGAAAACGCCGATTGATTCGATTGTCAATTTCGCCCGCCGCACTTCAAACGGCGAACTGCTCGAAATCATCTCGCTCAATCAGCAGCTTCTGATCGCCGCGCCGCAGATTATTGAAGCGATCGTCGCTAATCCATCCCGCACGGCGGACGCCGAGCGGCGGGCGACCGAAACGAAACGCGAGTTTTTTCAAAAAGAACGCGGAGCGCAGCAAATAGCAGACGAACTTCGCGCGCAGGGAAAAGACGCCGCCGCCGAATTCATCGAAAAGGCGGGTTTTGCCGAGGGTTTAGGAGAAAACGCTTCAAAATCGAATCTGAGCTTTGAGGACGCGATACTGCTCGCCGAACACATCGAAATTCCCGACGCGGAAATTGACGACAGTTGGCTTTCCTTCGATTACATTGAAGAACTTTACGAAGAAACCGACGAGCAGCGCGAATCAATCGTCAGTAAAATTTTAGGCGAATTAAGCTCGGAAGACGACGAAATATCGGGCGAGCGCGTTTCGATGATCAACCGCATTTTGCTGATGGGAATGAAAGACCGCGTCAAGCTGGCGATGAAGGGCGACCGCGAGGCGCGCAACATTTTAATCCGCGACCCGAACCGCATCGTCGCGCAGGCGGTCGTCCAAAACGCCCGCATCACCGAACAGGAAATCGAAAAAATCGCGGCGATGCGCTCCGTCCCGGAAGACGTTCTGCGGCAAATCGCCAACAACCGCGGTTGGGCGCGAAACTACTCGATTATGCACAAACTGGCGCAAAACCCGCGCACGCCGCTTGCCAATGTAATGTCAATTTTAACCCGCTTGCAGTTGCGCGATCTAAACGCGTTGACAAAAAACCGCAACGTTTCCGACGCCATCAGAAAACAATCGCTGCGGTTGGTGACTGCCAGAGAAGGCAGATAAAAAGTGGAAAAGTGAAAAGGTCAAAAAGTGAAAAAGCAAATCTGCCCAAAGATATTTTTTCAGCGATAGACGAATAATTTTAAGAGATGCCAAAAAACTTTTTCACCTTCTCACTTTTCCACTTTTTCCCTTTACAAAAACTCGCTGACCCGTCCCGTTTTGACGAACGAACCCGCAATATCGGCGATCGTATGGCTCGCCGCGCCGAGCCATAATCCGGCGAAAACATATAAAAAAGCGTATTCGCCCAGATCCGCGCGGACGTATTCGCCGATTGCCGACCAGAGGCGCGCAAATTCGATTAAATTCGGCAATTCGCCGCCCGTGTGCCAGGCGAGCGCAAACGCCGGAACGAACGACAACAGCGTGAGCGCGCCCATAAAATAAACGATTCGCAAAAACGTCCCGAAAATCAGCCCGTGCGACCAGCGCGAGCGGTGTTTGAAAAACGCCTGATACGGATACCAGAGGTACCGAAAAATGCTCCAGCGCGTGTATTGCTTCGAGTGCGTATCTAAATCGGGACCGAACATCAAACCGCCGAACGCGAAACAGACGGTAACTATCAAAGCCGGCGGAAAACTGCTCGTCAATTTCCACGTCGCCGCAAAAACCGGCGCGACAAAAAGAAATGTGATTGCGTCGTGTGTTTTTCCTGAAGGCACAGTTCGATTTTGGATTTTAGATTTTGGATTTCAGATTTACCGGGAAAATTTCCGTCAATTTATTCTAGCGAAAATCTCTTGCGTTTCAAACAAAAAAGTTTTGCAAAATGCTTTCGGTCGCACCCGCGTTTGGCAAATTGCGGCTTGAAAGTGCGGTAAACACGCGAGTTTGCTACAATTACGGTATGGCATTCGGTTTGCCAAACTAACTTTTGAGATTTGTATTGGCAATCCCGGAACCTTAAATTTTTCGATGAACGGCTTTTGGCAAAAATTAAAAACGACGCTGGCGATGATCAAGTTCGAGCATACTTTGTTCGCGCTGCCGTTCGCCTTTTTGGGCGCGGTTCTGGCGGCGGATGGTTTGCCTTCGCTTTGGCAGATCGTCTGGATAACCGCCGCGATGTTCGGCGCGCGTTCGGCGGCGATGTCTTTCAATCGCCTTGTTGACCGCCGATTCGACGAGGAGAATCCGCGCACGGCAAACCGCGAACTGCCGAGCGGAAAACTTTCAGTAAGCTTCGCATGGGCTTTTTTCGCCGCCTCTGTCGCGCTGTTTTTATGTGCGGCATATTCGCTCAATTGGCTGACGTTCGCCCTCGCGCCCGTCGCTTTAATCAGTATGTTGGGTTATTCCTACGCGAAAAGATTCACGGTTTGGGCGCATTTGATTTTGGGCTGGGCTTTGGCGATCAGCCCAACCGCCGCGTGGATTGCCGTGCGCGGAGCGATTGATTCGGAAACGCCGCTGCTGCTCTCTTTGCTCGTGATGATGTGGACTGCCGGTTTCGACGTGATGTATGCGTGTCAGGATTACGAATTTGACCGACGCGCCGGACTGCGTTCGATTCCGGCGCGTTTCGGTATCAAAAACTCGCTCAACATCGCCCGACTTTTTCACGCCCAGGCATTTATCGTTTTGCTTCTGCTTTATCTCGTCACCGATTTGGGCTGGCTGGCGTTGATTGGCGTTTTTGCGGTCGGCGCGTTGATGATTTACCAACATACGCTCGTTAAACCGAACGATTTATCGAGAATGAACCAGGCGTTTTTTACGACCAACGCATTTGTCAGCATTATCTTATTCGTGACATTCGGCGGCGCGGTTTTCGCATCTAAATTTCAGTAAAAATTATGGCTTCACGCAAAAGAAACATCGCCTGTCTCGAATCAATGTGGGACAACCGCACGGAAAACCGCCTGAACGTCGTGCCGATGCTCGAAGTCATCGCCCGCGGTTGGAACGCGAAATTCTCGCATCTGACCTGCAACACGCGCGAGGAACTGAAATACAACCTCAATCTTTTGTGTAAACGCAATTACGGCATTTTGTATTTTGCCTTTCACGGCACGCCTGGCTACGTAAAACTGCACGGCGACCGGGTGAGCTTGGCGGAACTCTCGGAAATGATGAACTGCCGATTTTCAAATTGGATAATCCATTTCGGCACGTGCGGCACAATTCGCAAGCCAAAGGAAGTCGTTGAGTTCGTCGAAAAAACGAACGTCTCGCTCGTGACCGGCTTTACGAAAAAAGTTGATTGGATAGAATCGTCGGCATTCGAGCTTTTGATGTTTCAATCGTTTCACCTTTACAAAAGCCCGCGCGTCGTCTGCCGCAGTTTGCTGACGAAATATCCCGATTTGGCGAAGGCGACGGGTTTTAAGGTGTTTCCTGAATTTATTTAATATGAAAATTCCAACATTGCAAGGCGTTATCAAAAAAAGAATTTTGGTTAACTATCGAGCCGAGCCAAACGTCATTCAAAAAATTTTGCCGAAAGGCTTTCGTCCGAAATTGCACAACACAAAAGCGATTGCGGGAATATGTTTGATAAGGCTTGAACGTATTCGTCCAAAATTCGCCCCTGAATTTGTCGGCATCAACAGCGAAAACGCTGCACACCGAATCGCGGTATTATGGGAAGAAAACGGCGAAACGCGCGAAGGTGTTTTTATTCCGCGCCGCGACACGAATTCTTTTATTAACTCAA
>CADCUR010000055.1 GCA_902805935.1 uncultured Pyrinomonadaceae bacterium | reverse complement strand
AAAATGTAGCTGTTGTGTGTTAGTTTCGAGTATTGCGGAATTAGCAGGCTTTAATCGTTACTTGCTGTGCGACACTTTATTATATCTTGTAGCTGATAAGAAAGAACTTGTATGTTTGGAGCCAGCATCGGACGCGGGGCAATGCGAATCATCAATGCGATGGTGCGCTGGCTGGCGTTCGGCGGCATCAATCCGAACGTCTTAACCGTCATTGGCGTTACGATTAACGTCGGCTGCGGCGTTTTGTTCGGCTTGGGCGAATTTTTCTGGGCGGGAATTGTTTTAATCGTCGCCAATCTTTTCGATATGCTTGACGGCAACGTCGCTAGGCTATCGGGCAGAGTCACGCCATTCGGCGGATTTCTCGATTCTTCGCTCGACCGACTTTCGGATATGGTTTCGTTTCTCGGCATCATTATTTTTTACGCCAGCAACACGCCGCATCATTCGCTTCTGAACGTCACGTTGGCGGGCGTCGGTTTGATCGGTTCGGTTATGGTCAGCTATGCGACGGCGCGTTCGGAAGGCTTCGGCGTGAAAGCCAACGTCGGATTTCTCCAGCGACCGGAAAGAATCGTGCTGCTGATTATCGGAGCACTCTCGACGTTTCCGAATTCCGATTCGTTTTTCGCTAACCGGATGCCGCAGGTGCTGTGGGTTCTGGCAATCGCCTCGCTTTGGACGTTCATCCACCGGATGTTTTATATTTGGAAGGAACTTCGGCAGACGGAAGCGAAAATTTAGTTTCGGGTTTGTCGCTAAAATCCGGCAACTAAAACTCAGTTATGGATTTGTTTTCAGGAATTTGGGAATGGCTCGTGCGGTTTTGGGAATCGCTGACGTGGAGTCTTATCGCCTGGGGGCTGTTATTTACGGTCATTACGATAATTGCCAGCTACGGATTGATTGTTATCGGGATGATAAAGATTCCGGCAGATTATTTCAGCTCGTCTTACGTCAGGGAAATAAATACGGACAATCATTTCTCGGTCAGGTGGACGGCGTTCATCGTCAAAAACGTTGTCGGTTTTCTTCTCGTAATCGCCGGAATCGTAATGATTTTCACGCCCGGACCGGGCGTTCCGACGATTCTTTTGGGATTAATAATGATGGACGTTCCGGGCAAACGCCCGCTGGAAGCGAAACTTATCCGCCGCCCGATGGTTTTGTCGGCGGTCAACGAACTGCGCGCCAAATATAACAAACCGCCTTTGATAATGGATTAAGCGATGGGACTTTTCGATATTTTAAAATCTAAAAATACGATTAATTCGGAAACCGCGCGGCGGGAATTTTTGCAGACAAGGGGCAGAATCACCGACGGCACAATCATTGACGGCGAAACATCCGAGGCGGGTGAAGAAATCGTCTATTACTTCTACAGCGTGCAGGGCGTGGATTTTGAATCGTCGGAGGTTTTAACCGAAGAGCAGCGCGAGAATCCGTTAAAATATGCGCCGGGCGCGAAAGTCGGCGTCAGATTCGACCCGAAAAATCACGGAAATTCGATGTTGGATTGATTTTTATTTTTTGGTTTTTATTTTTTAGTAAATCGAGCGAATTCGATGCTCGACTAAATGCCGACGGACTAAAAACCAAAAATCAAAAATCAAAAACCAAAAAATAAAAATCAATGTTTAAGAAGATTTTAATCGCCAATCGCGGCGAAATCGCCTGCCGCGTCATTCGCGCCTGCCGCGATATGAACATCAAATCAGTCGCCGTTTACTCGGACGCAGACCGCGACGCGCTGCATGTCAGAATGGCGGACGTAGCATATTTTATCGGCGCGCCGCCATCGTCGGAAAGCTATCTGCGCGGCGAAAAGATTATCGAAGCGGTCAAAAAATCTGGCGCGGAAGCGATTCATCCGGGCTACGGCTTTTTATCGGAGAACGCGGATTTCGTCAGATTGGCGGCAAAGGAAAATATCGTTTTTATTGGACCCGCGCCCGAAGCGATGGAAGCGATGGGCGGAAAAATTTCTGCCAGAAAAATTGCGATTGAAGCCGATGTGCCGGTCGTGCCGGGAACGACCGAACCGCTCGAAACTTACGAGGAAGCGCAGCGAATCGCGCTGGAAATCGGCTATCCGATAATGCTCAAGGCTTCGGCGGGCGGCGGCGGCAAAGGAATGCGGTTCGTCGAAACGGCGGAAGATTTAAAGTCGGCTTACGAAACCGCGCGCGGCGAAGCGCTCGCTTCATTTAATAACGACGAAGTTTACGTCGAAAAAGCGGTCGTGCGCCCGCGCCATATCGAGATTCAGATTTTTGCGGACAAACACGGAAATTACGTTCACCTGGGCGAGCGCGAATGTTCGATTCAAAGGCGGCACCAGAAAGTCGTCGAAGAATGTCCGTCGCCGATAAATTCAAAGGAACTTCGCCGCGCGATGGGCGAGAGCGCGATAAAGGTGGCGCGCGCGGTTGATTACGTCGGCGCCGGAACAGTCGAGTTTTTAGTGTCTGACGAAACGCGCGAGTTTTATTTTTTGGAAATGAACACGCGCCTGCAGGTCGAACATCCGGTGACGGAATTAGTCACGGGCATTGACCTCGTGCGCGAGCAAATTCGGGTCGCATACGGGGAGAAATTATCTTTTACGCAAGAGGAAATCAAGTGGGAAAATCACGCGATTGAATGCCGCGTTTACGCCGAAGACCCGGAAAATAATTTTCTGCCGTCGCCCGGGAAAATTACCCGATTACGAGTTCCGCAAGGCGGCGGCGTGCGCGACGACGGCGGCGTTTACGAAGGCGCGGAGGTTTCGATTTATTACGACCCGATGATTTCCAAACTCGCCGTCTTCGGCAAAACGCGCGAGGAAGCGATTGATCGCCTGCGCCGCGCCTTGCGCGAATACGAAGTCGGCGGCATCAAAACGACTTTGCCGTTTTTTCGTGAAATCGTCGAGGACAGTGAATTTATTTCGGGAAATCTCGACACGGGTTTCATCGGGCGTTTTACCGAACGAAAAAAAGCGAGGGAAGTTGACGAGGCGGCGCGCGATTTAGCCGTCATTGCAGCGGTTTTGGCAAACGCCGGAGAACGGAAAACCGTCTCGAACGAGTCGGACAAGACGCAGCAAACCGCCAGTCGTTGGGCATTGGCGGGCAGAGCGGCGGCGCATCAGAATCGAATGTGAACGGAACAGCGGCGGCGACAATATTTTTACAACATTTAATTTTTGTCGTATAAATATCGTTGCCGTTCCTAAAGGAGAAGATTATGGAAGAATTTTTGAAAAAATTAACTGGAAAAAAGATTGATATTTCGTGCGGACAAAGCCCGACTGTCAGAGGCGATGTCGTTGAGGTGAAAAACGGTTTATTGTATCTGCGCGATGAAGACGAGCGAGTCGCTTACGTGGCGATTGAAAAAGTGGCGATTGTTTGGGAAGTCAAGGAACATCAAACCCGACCGGGTTTTGTCATTTGACGCGCGGGCGGAAAAACTAATTCGGAAGAACGATGCGCCGGAAGCCGACGATGCGTTTTCCCCAATAACCGTCGAATCTTGAAAATGTTACGCCCTGGCTGCTTGAGGCGTGATAAAAACCTCGGTCGTCGTAAACGATGCCGATGTGTCCGAGGTTATTGAAGAAAACGAGCGTGCCGAATTTATAACGGTCGTCGCCCTCGACCGACACGGAATTTTGCCAGAGAGTTCTCGCGCTCGAACGCTCGAAAGGAAAACCGGCTTGCGTAAAAACGCTCCACACCAAACCGGAACAATCGTAGGAATTCGGTCCCGACGAGCCGTAAATATACGGAATTCCGAGGCGCGTCTGAATGGCTTGCAGTAATTTTTGATTAAACGAAGAACTGTAGCTTTTAGCGGCAGGCGCGGCTGAAATCGAATTGATTGGTTGTGACGAGCCGGTTTTTTTGACGAGAGAAGGAGGGTTTTGAACGGTTATTTGATTGGTTAAGACTGGTCTTTTAACGGCTCTGTTAATCGGCTGGTTAATCGCTTCGGACGGCTGATTCGGAATGATGCGCGGACGCTCCTGGGCAAAAACGGCAGCGGTGTAAATCAAGACGAACGATACGGAAAAACACAAAGACTTACAAAGAATCATCAGGCATAACTCCAAATTTTAGTTTTTTTGTCGGGAAAGTTTCGGGAAGGAACGGAACTTAAACTTCCGCTCTATCTTTAAAAAACAATTAAAACAATCACGGTTCCTAAAAATCTATTTTTCGGATTTTTCAAATAAAGAAATAAATTGTCGGATGATTGTTTAATTGCGAACTGAAATAAATTATGCCCGCCGCCGCCGGGGCTGTCAAGCGGCGTAAAAAATCCGGGCGGGCGATTAAAGTTGATTGCCGAAAAGAAATTGTTTTGAATACGGCAGGCGTTCTGTCCGGCTCGACTTCTGCGCACGGCTCCGCGTCGAGGAATTCCGCCAATCTCTTCTCCGCCTTTCGCCTGCCTTCCGAGTTGTCCTTGTATGACATAAGACACTCGCAATAAACATTTGCTTCCAAAACTTTTATCCAACAAAAAATGGAGCGCGTAAACTTCGCGCTCCAAAACACTGCAAATAAATTTCGTCGGCAAATTATCGTTAGGGAACGAAAGCATTCGGAACAGCTTTGTCGGAAGAGGCGCCGAACTGGACGCCCGCAAATCCCGCCTGACTTCTCGAAAGATACCAAGTGCCGTCGCGGAACACCGCAATATCAGCTTTGCCGTCGCCGTCATAATCAGCCGCCACGGGCGCGTCAGTTCCTAAACCGAATTGAATTCCCGTAAAGCCGAGCGAACTTCTCAGCAGATACCAAGAGCCGTTTGACGGACGGAAAACCGCCACGTCCGCTTTGCCGTCGCCGTCGTAGTCTGCCGGAACGAGTTTATCGCCTGCATCGCCGAACCGAACCGCCCCATAATTGGTCGCCGGATTCGTCGAAGTATACCAAGTGGCGTTTGACGGACGGAAAACCGCGGCGTTTGCTTTGCCGTCGCCGTCGTAATCCGCCGGAACGGGTTTGTCGTCTGCTTGACCGAAAACCGTCGCGCTCGCTTGATTCGTCGTTAGGTTATAAAAATACCAGGTGGCGTTTGACGGGCGGAAAACGGCTAACTCGGCTTTGCCGTCGCCGTCGTAATCCGCCGGAACCGGAACGTCATCGCCTGCGCCGAACTGAACGCCTGTAAAACCAGTTTGACTTCTCGACAGATACCAGGTTCCGCCGCGATAAACGGCGATGTCGGTTTTGCCGTCGCCGTCGTAATCGGCTGGAACGATTTTATCTGTGCCGGCGCCGAATTGCGCGGCAGACAGACCGCTTTGCGAATTGTTCAGATACCAAACGCCGCTTGACGGGCGAAAGACGGAAACGTCGGCTTTGCCGTCGCCGTCAAAATCGAATCGGGTGCGCGGCGCCTGCGGTTGGTTAACGATGCCGCTGACGACAAATGAGTAATCGGCGTCAATGACGCCCGCCGTTTGCGGATGCGCGTCCTGCACTAATTCCGAAGCGATGACTTCAAACGTCCACTCTCCCGCCGCGGGATTTTGAACGAAAACGTTTTCCACCGTGTCCACGACGTTCGCCGCGCCGCCCGAGGTTGACCACATTCCGCCGCCCACGCCGAGACCGTTGTTGCCCCAGTAAACGGTGCCGTCCGGCGCGATAACTTTCAAAGACAAATCGTTGATTCGAGCGCGGGTCGCCGACGGGCTGCCCATCGGGTCGGCGTAAACCAGCGTCGCTTTCAACGGGTCGGTCGAACCGCCGGCAACGGTTTTCGTGTAAGTTTTCGTTTGCAGATTCGTCAAAACGTCGGTTTCGTCAACGATAAGCATTTTGTTGCGAAGATTATACAGATTCGTCAGATCAGCGCGCCCGAAGCCCTGCCGCGCGCGGGTCGTGTTCGCTCCGGGAAGCGTCATATCCCACTGGACGGCGGTGTTTATCATCACGGCTTTGGCGGTCGTCATATGCGGGCGGCTGTCGAAAACGCTTCCGGCGGTCGGATTGCCGAAAACGCCGTTGTGCCACATTTGAAAAAAGATTCCGAAATGTCCGGCGGTAATCGGCGTTGCCGCACTCGTCCCGTTAAAACCGCTCGTGTAAGCGGCGTTATTGCTGCTGGTCGTCGTGAAAATCGAATCGTAAAAATGCGCCAGCTCCGGTTTGAGCCGTCCGTCGGCGGCGGGTCCGACGCTCGCGCTCGTCCAGCGGTCGTCGGTCAAACTCGCCGTGTTCAGATGGCTGATGCCGCCGATGGAAACGACGTTTTTCGACCACGCCTGCGGACGCGAGGTTTGGTTGCCGGTATTGCTCTGCGAATTAAGCAAGGTGAAATCATTGATAAAAAGAATGTCGTCCGTTTCCGCCGAAATCGTATTGTAGGCAGTCGTCGGGGCGTTGCCCCAACTGTTCGATTGATACACGGCTTTATACGGGTCTTGCAAAAGCTGCGCCGTGTGCGTGTAGCGGTTAGTGAGCGCCGGATAACCGGCGATAATGCCCTGCGCTTCGGGCAGCATTCCGCGTCCCATCGGATTAGTTGTGCCGCGCCCGAAATTGATGCCGTAAGTCGCCGTGCCGTGGCTGTCAACATTCACCGCACCGTGCAGAATCGGCGCGGTCGTCATCGAATTAAAATCCGTGTGCGTCGTCAAAAGCCCGCCGTCCATCACTTCGGCGCGAACGCCTTCGCCTTTAAATCCGGTCGTGTTTTCGATAAAGTTCGCTCCGCCGACGGCTCGCACAATGTCCATATCCGGTTCGGGCGCGCTCCAGCGGTCAATGAACAAAACGTCCGATTCGTTGGCGACGGCGACGAGTTGTTCCGCCGTCAGCGTCGCTTCCATCCTGAAGCCTTCGGGAATCGTTAAATCAATTTTGCCGCCGAACGTGCGAATGCGATTCGAGAGCGTATTCTGCATCGTCGAGCCGCGCCGCAAAACCATAATGTTGTAGCGCGCCGCGTCCAAAGTTCGGTTCGCCAAGCCTTCGTGGATGTATTCTTCAATTTTATAAGCGGGCTGATAATTTCCGACCCACCGCACGAACGGCAGATTTTCCACCGCTTGTTTTGTTTCGCCGTTCATCTTGACGATATACGAATGATTCGGCAGATAAATATAAATTTCGCCGCCGAGCGTTTTAACGGCATCGCGGTATTCGTCGAGCGGCTGCGTAACGAATTGCACGATATAAACGCCGTCGCTGCTCGCGCCGCTTCGCGCCGTCAAGTTTGCGGGCGTTTCCGGCATCGTCGCCAACGGGTCGAATTTCCCGTAACGCAGCATCATTTCATAAGAAGTTTCACGAATCGTTCCAACGGTTTTCCCGTCCAAACTGATGGCGTAAAACGGCGATTTGGCGCCGCTTGCGGTTTCTTCGTTCCAGAGAAAAACTTGTGCGGTTGTCTCGGGCAAATTTATCAGCCGCGCGTCGGAAATTCTTCGCTCGGTTCGATGAAACGCTACGAGTTCGCCAGCGCTTAACGCAAATCCATTGTTTTCTTGGACAACTCTTAGCTCCGCCGTTTGATTCGCGTCGGCGTGATTCGTTACTTGAATGACGGCGGCTGTTAAAAGCGCGACTGCCAATGAAAACAAAAGCCATCTTTTCGATTTTTTAGTATTTTTCATCTTCAAACTTCCTGTTAATTTATCTTGCCGTTAGCAATTGCTTTGAAAAAAAAAATGCAAATCTGACTGATGATACAGCTCGCGCATTTGAAATTTATTCCAGAATGCCTTTCAAGATTTGCCAGTTGATACGACGGTTCGTTTCTTTTAAGAATGCTCTCAATTGAAGGGTGAAAGAATTTTACGACATTTTGCTCGTTTTGGTAAAGCGTAAAACAAAAAATCTGAAGTTTCCAAATTGCGTTCGGCAGGAAAATTGCAGCGCAGACCTTTACAGTGAAACGAAAAAAGCGCGCGGCAATCTATAATGATCGCCGCGCGCCTGATAAAAAATTCCTGAAATCTACGCCGAAAACGAAGTGCCGCAGCCGCAGCCGCCGGTCGCGTTCGGATTTTCAAACGTAAAACCTGAACCCATCATATTCGATGTGTAATCAATTTGAATGCCGTTCAGATACTGTCCGCTGAACATATCCACGAAAAGACGAACGCCTTCCTGCTCGACGATAAAGTCGCCGTTGCGCGATTCTTCCTCGATGTTCAGACTGTATTGAAAACCCGAACAACCGCCCGGCACGACTCTGACGCGAAGCCCCGCCGTTTCCGGCAAATCTTCTTCGCTCGCCATAAATTTTTTGATTTCCGCCGCCGCGTTCGGCGTCACGTTAATTTCCACTGTCGGTGCTGCAACTGCTGACATTTTTTAATATTTCTCCTCGCTATAAAAAGTTTTAGATTCGGAAATTCTCGAATCTTTACATTATTGTAAATTTTACACGGACAATTAGAAATGCACAAGCGGAAAATCAGCACGCGGCGAGCAGAGATTAAGCGTCGGCAAATGTTAGGTCGAACGCATCTGCCAACGCTTAATTTGATTTCAACTATTAAAACTGTCTGCCGCGTCTCTACAGCGGCGGCTGATTTTCCTTTCCACTGACTTACATCATAAATCCCAAATCCGAGCCGCCGAACGCATTGATGTTCGGGAAGACGAGCGGAATGTCGGCGGGCGAAAGCCCGAACCAACGCGCCAGCGTCGCGGCGTATTGCTCGACCGAGACCGTCGGAATGATACGCCCTCGCGTTTCGGCATCGTCGGGACCGGCATTGACCAGCGTCGGGAAAATCGAACCGTTCGAGGTCGGTTTGCCATAAAAGTTGCCGCCAAGAACCGAGCCGCCCATCACGAAATGATGTCCGCCCCAAGCGTGGTCTGAACCCGCGCCCGAACCCGCACCAGCCGGATTGAGCGTGCGGTTAAAGTCGCTCATCGTGAACGTCGTTACGTCTTCGGCGATGCCTTGTGCGACCGTTTCGTCGTAAAACGCCTTTAATGCCTGACTAACCTGCGTCCACAAAGTCGCGTGTTGATTTAACTGACTGCTGTGCGTGTCGAAGCCGCCGAGCTGGACGTAGAAAACCTGTCGGCTCATATTCAACTGCGTGCGGAATTTCATCAATTTCGCCACTTGCCGCAACTGATTACCGAGCGTCGTGTTCGGAAACGTCGCCGTCAAAACCGGATCGGTGCTGAGCTGAGTGCTGACGTTGATTGCCTGCTGCGTGATGACGCTGGCGGCTTGCGTCATCGAATAATCCAGATTCGCGGCGCGGATGTTATTCATCGCGCTGCGCCGCGCCGTATCTTCGGCGTTTCCGGCGATGAATCCGTTCAAAGCCAAAACCTGATTGAGCGGCGTCGGCGCAGGCGCAACAATCAGCGGCGTCGAGGTGTTGCCGACGGTGAAAACATTCGCGCCCGTCGAAATCTGGCTAATCATCGGAATCGCCGCGCCCGGATTCTGAGCCGCTGTGCGGTCGGACAATCTGCCGCCCCATCCGATTGCCGAACGATAATTGGAAATCGCCGTCTTGAATTGATCAACTTGGTCGGAATGCGAGAAAAGCTGCATCGGGCGCGACGCGCCGGATTGATACTGCGCTCTCGTCAAAGGCTGCATTAGCGTTCCGACATTGGTTACAACGGCGAGTTTTCCCTGATTCCAGAGCGTGTGCAAATCGGTCATACTCGGATGCAGACCGTAAGCGTCGCCGTTCATCGCCGGCGGCGAAATCGGCAGCAGATTCGCTCGCGGAATCGCCAGACCCTGCGCCGTTCGCGCCGCTGAATACTGCGCGTAACCCGCGTCGTAATTCGGAACGACGGTGTTGTTGCTGTCGTTGCCGCCCGACAAAAAGACGCATACGAGAGCCTTATAATTTCCGCCGTCGCCTCCGCCGTCAACATTCTCATTCTGCGCTAAAGCGTTTATCAAACCGAAATGACGCATCTGCGTCGCCAACGCCGTCATAGTCAATGCGGCACAGGATGTTTTTAAGAATTCTCTTCTGTCTGTCATAAAATTTCTCCTTCGGTTCGGAGTCTCATCCGGCGGCGGAACTCTTGGTTAATTAAATGTCTGCCGATTTTTTGACAAAACTCCGAACGATTACTTTCTTGACTATCTTTGCACTTGGTATTGCGACGAAGTAAGCAACAAATAAAGCGCCGTTTGCGTTCGCCTCAATGCATTGGTTGACGCTACGGCTTGGACCGCATTCATCATTTGAGTTCTGACATCGGGCGACATCGAGCCGTTTAACAATTCGCGGTTCAACGTTTCAACCAGCAACGTCCCGGTCGGGTCGGCAGTCGCTAAGTTTTGATAACGAGTCAGAGTAACGCGTGTCCCGCAAGTAATACCTTGTATGTTATTGATGCCGATGCCCGTTGCCCCACCAGTTCCGGGTCCAATCATTTGGTGGATAAGGTTCGGACGTTTCAACGCCGTTCCGGTGGTCATAATAGCGAACTCAGGCGCAGCGAGATTCGTGTTCGGAATGCTGTAATCCATTGGATAATAATTGAAAACCGACGGCGGGTTGAAAACGTCTTGGTCTAAAAGTGATGTTATGCCGTTGATTGCGCCTTCGCTTAAACCATTGCAGGTTGCGGCTGCTCCCGTGTTCGCCGTTGGATTAAGCGCACGCAGGAAATTCGTCGCGTAAATCACCGGCTCTTTCAAATGTCCGTAATCCGGGTCGGTTTTGTTGTTGCCGCGCGCTTCTGGGTCAAGGAGAATTGCGCGGATGACTTTCGCCAGATTGCCGCGCTCAACGCCGCCGCCCGCGTCGTCGCTGAAAACGTCGGCGACGCGCCGGACATACGCCGGCGTCGGGTTGCTGGTAACGAGTTGCTGAATTAAAAGTTTACTTATAAACGGCGCGACGTTTGGGTGATTAAAGACGTTATCCAGCGCCGCCTGCAAATCCTGCTCGGCGGTTTGTCCGGCGGGAATCGTCGAAATCGCGCCGGGATAATTCAAAAGCTGTTTTTCCGTGTTGTCGTGGTTTGCCGCGATAATTTCCATCGGGTCTTTGAAATTTCTGGTTCCCGTCACGCTGCCCGGACAATTCGCCGGTGTCGCGCAAAGCCGCCAGCCGGTGAAAACTTTGGTAAAGCCGTTGACCGTGTTTTGGTCGTAGCTCGGAATGCGGTTGCCCTGCGCGTCGAGCTTCGGCGTGCCGTCCTGATTCAGCATATCCAGACCGATGCTGAAAAGCTGCATAATTTCGCGGGCGTAATTTTCGTTCGGATTCTGGCGCGTGCTGTTTGCCATATCCAGGTAAATGCCCATCGCCGGATTCAGCGTCATATCTTCGAGCAGACTGCGGAAATTGCCGAAAGCGTGTTTGTCCAAAACCTTAATATACGGAGCCATCCGGCTCGGCTGAACTATTTCGCGTCCCGATACGACGAAAATCTGATGCAGCGCCCATGACACGCGCCGCCGCAACTGCTGGTCTTCGCCGTAAAGAGCCTCACGGAAAAACCAGTTTTGCAGCGGATACATCGTGTAATTATCACGATTGCAAACTGCGTTCATAGTGCAGGTCGGATTAAGGTCTGCCATCAACGGCGGATTCGGCATCGGGAAAGTAGAATAACGAATAGCATTACCGGCATCGCGCTTGGTTTCCATCTGCTGGCTAATCCAGGTTGAAAGACCGAGACGGCGCAATTGATTTTCGAGCGTCGGATTCGCGCCGAAAGTCGCCTGGTGCATAAAGCGCACGCGGTCGCCCGTGTAAGGCAAGCCGGGCGCGTCCGTCTGCCCGAAAGTTACCGGCGTGTCGGGCATCGGAGTCGGAACTGCGCCTGGGTCGTCTTTCAGCCCGCCGCCTTCGTGTCCGACGGCGATACGCACGCGGTTGCTCGCCATTCCGCGCCACGCAACGCGCAGCAAAACGTCGCCGACATCGCCCATTCCGGCGTGTAATCTAAATGTCAAAGCGTAAACCCAAGGACGCTCTGGCGTCGGCGCGAGCGAAACGATTTGCAGCGGATAACGGCTGTAACGCCCGTCGGTCGCGTCAGCGCGAAAGGCGGTCGCGCCTTCGCCCGGCAAAAGTTCGACGCCGGTGACGAACACCGTTATGCGCGTTTTTCCGCCCGGACTGAAAACTCGCGCATTCTGGTCAAGTTTGCGCGTTTTCGGCGCGGCGGTTAATGCTCTGGTCGAATTCGCTTCGCTGATAATCACCGGCGCGGCGTCAATATTTTCCTGCGCCGACGCGCCGACGATAAAGAAAGCCAGACAAAATAAAACGCCGGACGGCACAAACAGGCGCATACGGCGAACGTTAAATTCAGACGACATCTCAATTTCCTCCTCGTAAACTTACGATTTTTCAACAACGATAGTGGAAGAAATCGTTGCCGGTAACTTTTGCTTTGCGGGTTAAACCATCTCGCTTTAGACGTTTCCGTCCGCGCTTTCACGATTGTTTCAAGAAAATAGCACGAAATTTTGTCGGCGAATGTAATCTGCATCACACACGAACAAAAAATTTTCGCTTAAAATAATCGCCGCAAGCGAGTTAATCGGTTAAAAAGTAGTTTTTTATAACTCTTTTATTAAATAAAAGCAAATTTATTAGTTCGAATTGTTGAAACTTTTCACGAAAAGGTTAATAATGCCCGGACTATACTTTTTACTTTTATTTTCTATGCCAATCTAATCAGACGTTCGGAGCGGCTTCAAACACGATAATTCTCCGCGAAGCCGATGCGAATTTAGACTGCCCGCCCTCGAATGAGCGGTGCAAACGCCGCCGTTCGGTCAGCGAAAGGCGGCAAAGAGATTTCAATAAAGTGATTTCAATCTCCGGCGGTTATTGAAGGTGTGACGCTCCTGTCTTCGGTCGAAGCGTCAGTTGTAAATTTTCTTAAAACAGGCTTTGATTCGGCAATAAACTCATCGCGTCTGACAATTTTGAAAGGAGCTGCATCGTATGTTGAAAAATCTTCCGGTATTTGGTTTCAGTAATCATTTGAAGTTTTCAGTCATTTGTCTTGCTTTGGCAATCGTTTTTCTCGCCGTTCCGTTTCGTCCGGTTAAGGTCGAAGCGCAGCCTGAGCCGCAAAATCCTTCGGTCACCCTGTTCAGCGAAAATTTCGACGGCGTTGCCGCGCCGAATTTGCCCGCGGGATGGACGACTTCGACGACCGGACAAAATCTTCAATTTACTACCGGAGTCGGCACGGCAATTTCGCCGCCGAATCACGTGGCGACCAACAATCCATCCACGGCTGGCTCATCGGAGTTGACCTCGCCGCCGATTGCCATTGGCAGCAATACGGCAAGATTGATTTTTCAGCAGTATTACCAAACCGAACCGGCTCCGGGCTTTGACGGCGGCGTTTTGGAAATCAGTATCGCGGGCGGCGCGTTTCAAGACATTTTGGCGGCGGGTGGCAGCTTCGTCACTGGCGGTTATATTCAAACTTTGAATGCTAACGCAACCGGCAATCCGCTTCTGAGCAGGCAAGTGTGGACGGGAAATTCAGCAGGTTATATTACAACTGAAGTCAATTTACCGCCGAGCGTTTTAAATCAAAGCATTCGTTTTCGCTGGCGTTACGGAACTAACCAGGGAGGAGGCGGAAACCTTTGGCGGATTGATAATATCCAAGTAGCGGACAATAGTGTCGCCTCGCAGATTGCCGCCTATACGGAAAACTTCGACAACGTAACCGCGCCCGCGCTTCCGATGAATTGGACGACGGCAATCACCGGAACGGGCGCGACGCCGTTTGTGACAGCAACGCTCACGCCCGACACGCCGCCGAACGCTGTTTTCACGAACAACCCGCCATCGGTCAGCACCGCCGAACTCGTTTCTCCAGTCATCAGAATCGGCGGCAATTCGCCGAAAGTAATTTTTCGTCATCACTACGATATGGAAAATAATTTTGACGGCGGCGTTTTGGAGATAAAAATCAACAGCGGAAATTTTCAGGATATTATCACGGCGGGCGGCAGTTTTGTTTCCGGCGGTTACAACGGCACGCTCAACACGGGTTTCGGCAACCCGCTTCCCGGTCGTCAGGCGTGGACAAATAATTCAAACGGATACGTTACGACCGAAATTAATATACCGCCTGTCGCCCATCGGCAGAGCATTCAATTCCGATGGCTGAGAGGCACGGATAACGTCGTCGGCGATGTCGGCTGGCGAATTGATTCGGTGCGGGTAACAAACGCTATTTCCGGCGAGAACAGCAGCGCGATTTCGATTCCGTCTTCGGGTATTGCCGATCCGTATCCGTCGCAAATTGAGATTATCAATCACACCGGCTTGGTGACGGGCGTGCAGGTTAATTTGACGAACTTCAGCCATTCGTCGCCCGACGACGTTGATTTGATGCTCGTCGCGCCGAACAATCGGAAAATCGTTTTGATGTCGGATGTCGGCGGCGCGAATCCGGTCAGCAATCTGAGTATCTCTTTTGACGACGCGGCGACCGCCGCCTTGCCCGACAACGCGCCGCTCTCGTCAGGAAATTTCAAGCCGACCGATTTCGAGCCGGGCGATGCATTTCCCGCGCCCGCGCCTGGCGGCGATTTGAGCGGCAATCGGCTTTCCGCCTTCGGCGGCAGCCAGCCGAACGGCGCGTGGAAATTATTTTTGGTTGACGACAACGGCGAAAACGTCGGCAGCGTTTCGGGCGGCTGGAGCATTATTCTCCAAACTTCGACGGACGCCATCGCCATTCCGTCAGTCGGCATCTCCGACCCGTATCCGTCGAACACGATTATCAGCGGCTTGGAAGGTTCGGTTACGAAAGCCGTCGTCAATATCCCGAACTTCAGCCACAACTCGCCGGACGACGTGGATATAATGCTTGTCGCGCCGAACGGCAGGCGAATACTTTTGATGTCGGATGTTGGCGGCACGACCGAAGTCGGCGGCGTGAGTTTAACTTTCGACGACGCGGCGACCGCTTCACTGCCCGACAATGCGCCGCTCGCGTCCGGCACATATAAGCCGACCGACTTTGAAACGGGCGACGCCTTTCCCGCGCCTGCTCCGCAAGGCGCGGTGACGGGAACGACTTTGAACGCATTTTACGGCTCGCCCGCCAACGGCGTGTGGAAATTATTTATCGTGGACGACAACGGCGAAAACGCTGGCGTGGTGGCAAGTTGGAGTTTGACTTTAACTGCCTCCGCGTCGGCTTGCACGTTCTCACTTACGCCGACCAGTCAGGGCTTTCCGATTACCGGCGGCAACGGCAATTTCACGGTCAATATGCCGACAGGTTGCCCTTGGACGGCTTCGACGAACTCGAATTTCGTCGGCATCACATCAAATGCGAGCGGCGAAGGTTTGGGAACGGTCAATTATACGGTCGCTCCGAACATGAACGCCGGACGCACCGCTTCGATTGTCGTCTCGAACGGTGTCTTTTCGCAGACTTTTCTGATTCAGCAACCGTCGGGCTGTCCGTTCGCGTTGGGTAGCACGGTACAAAACGTCACGGCTTCGGGCGGCGCGAGAAACGTGGCGGTAACTGCCGGCGCGAGTTGCGCGTATTTGGCGACGAGCAGTGTGCCGTGGATTCAAATAACGAGTCCGACTCAGACGGGCGACGGCGCGGTCAATTTTACCGTCGCGCCGAATCCGAGCGGAACTTTGCGAAGCGGCACAATCACGATTGGCGCTAGAACTTTAACTGTCAACCAAGCGGGAAGTTCAGCCAGAGGCTTTGATTTTGACGGCGATGGCAAAGCCGATGTTTCAATCTATCGTCCGGCGAACGGCACTTGGTATATCCAAAACAGCCAGAATAATTCGCTGTCGGCGGCACAGTTCGGCGTTGCCGCCGACCGATTAGTGCCTGCCGATTACGACGGCGACCGTAAAGCGGATTACGCCGTGTTCCGCGACGGCGTTTGGTATATTTTGCAGAGCCAGTCGAACACTGTGCGGTCGGTCGGCTGGGGTTTGGGAACGGACATTCCAACGCCGGGTGATTACGACGGCGACGGCAAAGCCGATGTCGCCGTTTACCGCGCTGCTGAAGGCAACTGGTATGTTCTCCGCAGCGGCAGCAATACGTCGCAGGCAGTGACGTTCGGCGCAGCAGCCGACCAGCCCGTTCCCGCCGATTACGACGGCGACGGACGAACCGACTTTGCCGTGTATCGCGCCGGAGCGAGCAGCGGCTGGTTCGTTCTGCAAAGCGGCAGCAACTCGGTCAGCAGTCGGGCTTTCGGCACAATCGGCGACATCGCCGCGGCGGGCGATTACGACGGCGACGGGCGCGACAACTACGCCGTTTTCCGACCGTCAACCGGAACGTGGTATCTCGCCGCTGCAAACGGCAGCGGTTTTGAAGCGCGGCAGTTTGGACAGGCGGGCGACGTTCCCGTCGCCGCCGATTACAACGGAGACGGTCGCACGGACATTGGGGTTTTCCGCGCGGGCGCGTGGTATATTCTGCTGCTCGGCAGCGAAACTTTCAGAACCGTGCAATGGGGCTTGGCTGATGATCGGGCAGTTCCGGCGGCTTTCAATAGACAATAGTCTGGTGTAAAAATTTAACAAGATTGGGAAAAAGTATCAATACTTTTCCCAATCTTGCTTATCTATCCTGTTAAATTTTTATATCAGCTTATCTCGCCCGCGACATAATGACGAGTTCCGGCTTCATCGCTTCGATCGAAATCTGCCGGGCGACTTCTTCCGCCACCGTGCGAAACGCTTTGGCTTGCGGCGATTCGGGATTCGCTACCACGACCGGAACGCCCGCGTCGCCGCCTGCGCGCACTTCCATACCGAGCGGAACTTCGCCGAGCAGCCTGATGTTATATTCGTTCGCCAATTGCTGTCCGCCGCCGGCGCCGAAAATATCATAGCGTTTATCCGGCATATCGGGCGGCACGAAATATGACATATTTTCGATCACGCCGAGTACCGGAATCGAAACTTGCTCGAACATCTTTAAAGCGCGCCGCACGTCCGAGAGCGAAACCGCTTGCGGGGTCGTCACCAAAACCGCGCCCTGCACCGGAACGAGTTGTGCTAAAGATAATTGAACGTCGCCGGTTCCCGGCGGCATATCAACGATTAGATAATCGAGTTCGCCCCAATCAACGTCGGTTAAAAATTGCCTGACGACGCCGTGCAGCATCGGTCCGCGCAGAATCATCGGCTTGTCGGGCGGAACGAGAACCGCCATCGAAATTATTTTCACGCCGTGCGCTTCGAGCGGGATGAGTTGATTACGGCTTGTTACCTCCGGCTGAATATTTCCGATGCCGAGCATCAGAGGTACGTTCGGACCGTAAACGTCCGCGTCCATCAAGCCGACCTTTGCGCCGTCGAGCGCGAGCGAAACCGCGAGATTGACGGCGACGGTTGATTTGCCGACGCCGCCTTTGCCCGATGAAACCGCGATGATGTTTTTCACGCCGGGCAGCGCGACGTTGTTCGCCACGCCGCGTCCTTGCGGAACGACCGCGTCCATTGTGACGCGAACCGTTTCAACGCCTTCGATTGCGCCGACCAGCCGCCGGGCTTCTTCCTCGAACGCTTCTTTGACCGGACACGCCGGAGTCGTCAAGACGATGCGAAACGAAACGTCGCCGCCGCTTATCGCCAAATCATTGACGAAGCCGAGCGTGACGATGTCCTTTTTTAAATCCGGGTCAATGATTCGGCTAAGAGCCGTTAAGATATTTTGTTCTGATAATTGGTTCATAAAAATTTAAGTTTACACGTTTGAAATTTGCCGTTATATTTATGAATCTAGCACAATTTAAGTTTGATTTCGATTAAGCCGCATAAACGGCAAAATCGGCGACCGAGCATACAGGGAAGCGGGTCAACGAAAATGAAATTATTTCTCTTGCTTTTGTTCATCACACTGCCGACGGCTGCCGTTTCGCAAGCTAAAAAATACATCGGCTACGAACATAAGGGCGTGATTTACAGCACGACTTTGCCGAACGGCGCGAAGGATTTGGGCGGCGGATTGCTCTCGGATGAAAACTACGGCGTGTCGCGTTTTTCCAAAGACGGAAAATTTATGCTGTGGCTTGAGAAAATCACCGCGCGCGATCCGAAGGGCATTCCGAGTTGGAAGGTCAAAGACGTTTTGATTTTCTCCAAACCGAAAAGCAATCAGGAATTTTTGTTTTCGCACAGTTCGGGATGCCGGCAGAACGGCAGAGAAAACCTCGATTTAATCATGCAGGCTGAATTTCTGCCGAAGACGAAGACTTATAAAATAGTTAACGCTTGGCGCGCAGATGTAAAAAAGGAACGATTCGAGAAAGTTTCAAGCAAAGGAATCATTTGCCGATACGATGCGCCTTGAAAATTTTGTTGAGTTAATAAAAAAGCGCAGCGTTTATCTAACACGCTGCGCTTTTTTACTCGTTTCTCAATTAATTAACTGTTCGCTCTTCTACTGTTGGCATCGGTCGTTACATCAGTCCCGATTTCCTCGACATCAACGTCTGTGCGCCGCACTGTATCGGTTACAACTTGTTCGCGTTCGCTGACCTGTTTGCCGATTTCAACTTCTTCGACGACGCGGGCTTGTTTCGAGACGACGGCTTGCTCGGAGCGTTCAGTGATCTCGATGTCGCCCTCTTTAAAGCTCGCCATATCGGCATCGGTAACAGCGCGGTCAACCGGATGACGATTGACGACGACATGTTCTTCGCGCAGACGCACGGTTTCTTCGACCGGTTTTTCAATCACTCGGCTGTGGACACGCACGCCGCCGCCCTGTACTTGGCGCTTGCCGACTTGCAAATCTTCTTCGATAATCGGAATCGTCGTATCGCCGGTCGCCGCCGTGCGGTTTTGCGTCATGTCACCGGTCTGGGCGGTTCTGTTTTGCGTCATATCGCCGGTCTGGGTGGTTCTGTTTTCCGTTGTCGTGCTGCCGCTTTGCGCGTAATTTCCTTGATACTGAGCCGCGCGTTCGTCAACATCAACCGCGCCGTTACGGTCGAGAATGTCGGCGATTTGACGGGCGCGCTCGTCCGAATCGGTTTGAACCGTTAAAATCGCTTCCGCATCGCTCGCCACGCTCGTATAATTTCTCGCTTCGGTTGAATCGTCGCCGAATAGCGAATTAAAAAAACCGCTTATGCCGCCGGTCGTGCCGGTCGTCGTATTGCTTGTCGCCGCGCCGCTCGTCGTTTCGTCATAGCGTCTGTTTGAAAAATCAATATGTTCTTCAGCGAAACCCGCCGCCATTAAATCGCGCATCGCCGCCTGCGCTTCCGTTTTGCTATCGAATAAACCTACTACTGTATGTGTCATAATAAATAATCTCCTTTTCTTAAAGTTTCCCTTGTTCTTTCAAATATCGCCGAATTATAAGTCCGGCAACCGCCCCTTAAATTTAACCGCCGGAATTTTCCGTCCCGGCAATTCTTTTGATATCAATTTCCTCGCGGCGTAAAGTTACGCTTTGCGGTTGATGAGTTTCGACAATTTGTTTTCTGACGCGCAATTCTTCAACCAGCACGAGCCGTTTCTGCATAACAAGCTGCTCCTGCACGACGGGAATAATCATTACGTCGCCTTCGTGCCTTACTTGCGGCGGCTGGTCAACATACTGGTTGACAGCGACCCGCTCGATTGTCACTTCTTCGCGGAAAAGCGGTTCGTCAATCAATTCCTCGCGTTCGCTGACGCGTTTGGAAATGCGCACCTTGCCCGTCTCAACAACTCGTTTATCGAGAAACGCTTCTTCCTCGATAACCGGAATGACGAGCGTTTCATTGACCGTTTCGATTTCCGCCGAAAACTTCTCGGCGGTCGTCGCCGCTGCGTTCTGATTCGTTTCCATAACCGGTCTCCTATTCCAAAAACAATAAATGCGTTTAAACATTATGGGAGTTTTCGGATTGTTACATTCAAATTCGAGCAGGTGCAAATCGTGTTCCAAAAACGAGAAAAAACAACTCGCCGAGGCAGTGAAATTACACAGCCCTTATATTTGCTGAATTAAATTTTTTGCGGCGGTAGCCTGAAAATTCGTTCGGGCATTTTATGATAAGATGAAAATAAATTTTTGTATTGATTTCGTGCCGGGCGCAGTATCGAAGGCGGACGCCGGAAGCCGAAAATTTTACACGAGTTATGGAAACAAGTTTTTATTGGCTGCCCGAATGCACGACCTGTCAAAAGGCGAAGCGGCGGCTCGATTATCACCGCGTCGCGCCGACGAACTTTCGGGACATCAAGCGAGAACCGCTCGACCGATCGGAAATCGAGCGGCTGGCGGCGCTGATCGGCGGCGCAGAAAATCTTTTCTCGCGGCGTTCGGTCAAATACCGCGAACTCGGATTAAAAGACAAAACGCTTTCCGACGACGAGATGGTCGATTTAATGACGAACGAATATACTTTTCTGAAGCGTCCGATTTTGGTGATCGGCGACCGAGCCATCGCCGGATTTTTCGAAAAAGAATACGACGCGCTTTTGAGGAGTAGATGAAACGAGATTTTATAGACGAATACAACTTAATCCGCACCGGCAGCGCCGGATTTTACGAGCAGACGCGCGGGCTGATCGCCGTTTGGGGCAGGGAAGCCGCGCAGTTTTTGAACGGTTTGATGACGAACGACGCCGCGAAACTCGAAGACGGCGCGCAGATGCTTGCCGCGTTTCCGAACGCGCAGGGCAGACTGCTGGCGACGGTTGGCGTTTTGCGGCGCGGCGATAAACTTTTATTCGAAACCGAAGCCGCCACGCGCGAAAAGGTTTTTCGTAATTTGTTTCGCTTTACCTTCGCGGGCGATTTTTTCGTCGAAGATTTATCGGACAATTTCAGGTATTTTGAAATCTTCAATTCGCAGTCTCAGATTTCAAATCCCGACTTTATCAAATTTCGCGGTAATTTCGGCGCGAGCGTTTTCGTGCCGAACGACGCGGCGGAAGATTTTACGAACGCATTGAAAAACGAAAACGCCGTCGTAATTTCCGATGAACTTTATGAAGTCCTGCGAATAGAAAACGGCGTGCCGCTTTACGGCGTTGACGCCGACGAAACGACAATCGTTCCCGAACTCGGCATCGAAAATTTAATCAGTTACAACAAAGGTTGTTACGTCGGACAGGAAATCATCGCCCGCATCCATTTTCGCGGACACATCGCCAAACAATTAACCGGATTGATTTTGGAAGCGGAAGCGAAACCGGGCGACGAGCTGAAATCGCTCGACGGCAAAAATGCGGGGCGCATAACTTCAGTCACATTCTCGCCGACTCTCGGAAGATTTATCGCGCTCGCTTTCGTGCGTTATGACTTTCTGGCGGAAGGAACGCGATTGAAAATCGGCGAAACGACGGTGGCGGTCAAGCATTTACCGTTTGTCGAACAAATAAGTTAAAATAGCGGATTATGTCAACAGTAATAGACTTAGCCGAAGAGAAACAAACTTTTACACTGGGCGAATTTCAAGTCGAGCTTCCCGAACCTTTTTTTTTCGTCGTGAAGATAAACGGACGGAAATTTTCCGACCAAGAACTTTTCGAGATTGATGCCGCTAATGAAGATTTACGGATTGAAACAAACTCGGACGGAGATTTTGAAATTATGCCGCCGCCTTTTCCTGAAACAAGCAGAAAAAATTGGGATATTGATATTCAACTCGGCATTTGGGCGAAAAAAGATAAAAGCGGAGTTTGCTTTGATTCCTCGGCAAAGTTCACTCTGCCGAACGGCGCGAAACGAATGCCCGACGCGGCTTGGATTCTGTGTGAAAGATACTTCGCGCTTTCCGAGGTTGAACGCGCCGAACGCTTTTCGCGGATTGCGCCGGATTTTGTCATCGAACTGCGCCCGAAGTCCGACCGCTTGAAAAATCTGAAAAGTAAAATGGAGGAGTATATCGAGAACGGCGTGAGGTTAGGTTGGCTTGTTGACCCTTATGAAAAACGGGTTCACATTTATCGCATAGATAAAACGGTTGAAGTTTTGGAAAATCCGAAGACGGTTTCGGGCGAAGATGTTCTCAAAGATTTTGAATTGGATTTGACGGAGATTTGGTAAGAAATGAATGCTGCCCAAACGAATAAAAACGAATTAGATATTGATTTGCCGAACGCCAAACTCGCTTACACAATTATTCAATCGCTGCTTAAAAATCAGGAAGCGTTGAGCGATTTGCTGGCGTTGATGGCGCACGCGCTCGACGAAGACGTGACGAAGGCTTTGACCAACACGAACCAGTGGGAAAAATATCTGGAATCTAAACGCGAGCTTGAAAACACGCAATTGCAGATTGAAAAATTTACGGAAGAATTGAAAAAACTTGATAACGGAAAATGATTTACGATTTGATAATCATCGGTGCCGGACCGGCGGGAATTTCCGCCGCTTACGAAGCGCAGAAACTCAATTTCGATTATTTGGTGCTGGAAAAAAATTTAATCGGCAATACGATTTACCAATATCCGGTCGGCTTGACGGTTTTCTCGACGGTCAACGAATTGGAACTCGAACCGAAAACGCTTTTTCCGGCAAGAGAAAAACCGACGCGCGAGGAATTATTGTCTTATTACACCAGGTTTGTTCTGGAAAAAAATCTCAATATTCAGTGGGAAGAAGCGGTCGTCGCGGTCGAGAAAATTTCCGAGAATCAATTTGTCGTAAAAACCGAAAAGGACGAATACGAATCGCGTAAAGTTTTATTCGCTACGGGCGCGATGCAGCATCCGCGGCGTTTGAACGTGAAGGGCGAAGACTTGCCGAAGGTGCATCATCTGTTCCGCGAAACTTATCCGTATGTCAAAAAACACGCGCTCGTCGTCGGCGGCGGAAATTCGGCGGGCGAAGCCGCGTTGTTTCTGGCGCAGGAAGGCGCGTTTGCGACTTTGGCGACGTTTCGCAAAGATTGGGAAGAAACCGACCCGAAACAGGGCTGCATCAAACATTGGGTCAAAGAACCGCTCGAAGCGCAGTTAGAGAAAAATTGTCTGGACGTTTTTTTTCTCGGCAGCGTAGTTGAAATTAAAGAAAAGGAAATTGTCTTGAAAGATGAAGACGGCAACGTCGAGACTTTGCCGAACGATGTCGTTTTCGTTTTAATCGGCTCGGACGCTGATTTGACGATGCTCGAACGTCTCGGCGTGCGAATGAAAGATTCAAAATACGGACAAGTTCCGGTTTACGACGAGGAAACTTTCGAGACGAACGTCGCGGGCGTATACGTGGTTGGGCATTTTACCGAAGCGCGTCACATCGCAGGCGCTATTGAAGTGCCAAAAAAGATTGTTCCGAAAATTGCCGCCGCGTTGGAACGCCGTCATCCTGACGGCATTGAGCATGTGAGCGCAAACGCTGCCGCAGCCGATAAAAATCTTAATTTGTAAAATATCTCTGCGCGTCGCAATGACGCTTATTGCCGTCAAGATGACGGCGTTCCGTTTATGAACATCGCACGGGCAAAAGAAATTCTCAAAAGTCAGTTCGGCTACGATTCGTTTCGGATGAATCAGGAGCAGGCGATTGACGCCGTGCTGCAAAAAAAAGATTGCGTCGTTTTGATGCCGACCGGCGGCGGAAAATCCTTGTGTTACCAAATCCCCGCCCTGATGCTCGACGGTTTAACGGTCGTGATTTCGCCGCTCATCGCATTGATGAAAGACCAGGTTGACGCGCTGAAAAATAACGGCGTCGAAGCCGCGTTTTTGAATTCGACGCAAACCGGGCGCGAGCAGACCGAAGTTTTCCAAGCCGTCAGAAGCGGCAAATTAAAACTGCTTTACGTCGCGCCCGAACGTCTTCTTCAGTCGGGCGACCAGTTTATTGACTTTTTGAAATCAATCAACGTATCGCTGTTTGCAATTGACGAAGCGCATTGTATTTCGAGTTGGGGACACGATTTTCGACCCGAGTACATTCAGCTCGGACGACTAAAAAGGTATTTCCCGGACGTTCCTTTAATTGCGCTGACGGCGACCGCCGATAAGTTGGTGCGGAACGATATTGTCGAACGATTAGCTATCAGAAACGCCGCGCTGTTTGTTTCGAGTTTTAATCGTCCGAATATTTTTTACAAGATCGAGCCGAAGCGAAATTCCTACGCCCGGCTGCTCGAATATCTCGAATCGCGCCGTGCGGAAAGCGGCATCGTTTATTGTCTGAGCCGCAATTCGGCGGACAGTCTGGCGGCGGATTTGCGCGACGAAGGTTTCGACGCGCTCGCTTATCACGCCGGTCTCGACAAGGAAATGCGCGACAAGCATCAAGAATTATTTTTAAAAGACGAAGTGAAAATCATCGTCGCCACAATCGCGTTCGGAATGGGCATTGACAAATCGAACGTGCGGTTCGTCGTGCATATGGATTTGCCGAAAAACATCGAAAGCTATTATCAGGAAACCGGACGCGCCGGACGCGACGGTTTAGAGTCCGAAGCGCTGTTGTTTTTCAGTTGGGGCGACATCAACAAACTGAAAGGTTTCGCCGAAGTCGAAGGCAATAAATCGCAAACCGAAATAATGCTCAAAAAACTGAACACGATGGGCGCGTTCGGCGATTTGAAAACTTGCCGCCGAAAATTTCTTCTCAATTATTTTAGCGAAGAATTGACCGAAGACTGCGGGCATTGCGACAACTGCAACACGACGTTTGAAAAATTCGACGGCACGATTATCGCGCAAAAAGCATTGAGCGCGGTTTACCGCACCGGGCAGCGTTTCGGCTTGAGCTATCTGATTGATTTCCTGCGCGGCTCGCAGGCGAAGACGATTCGGGACGAACACAAAAACTTGAAAACTTACGGCGTCGGCGCGGACGTTTCAAAAAACAACTGGTTCGATTATTTTAAGGATTTAATCGAGCAGGGTTACCTGAAACAAACCGAAGGAACATACCCGACCATTGTTTTAACGGAAAAAAGTATGGACGTGCTGCGCGGCACCGAGCGCGTCGAGTTGTTCAAGGTCACGATTAAAGAAGACAAACGGGAAAAGTCGCTCGTCTCGAAACTCGAACACGAATATCTCAAAGATTTGTTCGACGAACTCAGGCAAGTGCGAACCGTTTTCGCCCGCGAAGAAAATGTGCCGCCGTATGTTATTTTCTCGGACGCGACCTTGATTGAAATGGCGACGTTTTTGCCGCAGAGCGAAGACGAGATGCGAAAAATTTCCGGCGTCGGCGATTTGAAACTTCAGAAATACGGCGCTGATTTTTTAGAAGCGATTACAGATTACTGCGACCGGAACAATTTGACTTCGCGCATCAATCTGAAAACGCCGAAACGCGAAATCAAAACACGGACGAAGCGCGACCAGAGCGGGCAAACCACCTACGATGTTTCGCTCGATATGTTCAAATCTGGGCTTTCAATTCCTGAAATCGCCGAATCGCGCGGAATTGCAATCAGCACGGTCGAGACGCATCTCGTCAGATTTATTCCGAGCGGCGAAGTGGCGCTCGACGACCTCGTTCATGTGAATAAAATCGAAGCGATAAGAAATGCGATTATTCGTCTAAACGCCGGTTTCGCTGTCGCGCCCGTTAAGGAATCTTTAGGCGAGGCTTACAGCTACGGCGAAATCCGCGCGGTGCTGGCAACGATGTAACTGCGTCTTAACGTAATAAAATTAACAGAGACGAAGCGGTTGAAAGGGTTCTTAAATCTTTTTGATTTTTGTCCATTTCATTCGCTTCGTCTCTGTTAATTCCTCTTCGATTTTTGCTCGTCGAAAAATTACTGCGCCTTTCTATCCGTTCTAATCAAAACCTTCGGCGGCGAGTTTTGAAACTTCTCAGCGATGTCCGCCGGATTTATTTCATAGCTCGTCACATTAACGGTTTCGTCCGCGCTGCCGCCCACAGTTTGCGTCCAGCGGTGCGGCAGCAGAATGCCGCCGACCGCGCGATAATCTGAAAATCTGATTTGAAACTCCGCCATCTCGGAATCGCTCAGATTACGCTCCAAAACTCGCGCATCCGATTCGGTTTTCAGCTCGTCTTTTTTGATGCGGAAAATCATCGGCTTGCGTCCCTGATAACTCATCATACGGGGCAGGTGCGAAGATTTGTCGAGGAAAAGTTTGACCGCCGAATCGCCGGCTCTCGCTTCGACAATATCGCAGATGTTTCCGTCAACATCCGTTTCGCCCGCGTATATAAAATCAGTTTCCGGCGGCGCGGTTAAAAGCAGCGCTAAAGCGGTGCGAAACATTTCGTTCTGACGAAAATTGCCGTTCGCTCTAAGAAAATTAATGTTTCCGTCCGCTAAGATTCTCTCGGCTTTCCCGTCCGTGCTTTTATCGCCCGATAAAATTTTACCCGCACTGTCTTTTCTCACGATGACCACGTTTTGTTTTTCTCCGTTCGGGTCAATTCGTTTGAAAATCGGAGCGCCTTCGCCGTTCATCACGATAACTTTGACATCTTCTTTAATTTCGCCGTTTTTGCCTTCGGTCGAGTTGTCCTCGCGTCGCAGCTTCAACGTTTTGGCAAATTGATTCGGCAGTTGAAGATTGATTTCCAATTCGCCCGGCACGGTTCTCGGCGTGCCGTCAAAATCGAAAGTCTTCGCCGCGCTGCCCGCGATTGAAATACTTCGCACGTTCCGCACGACAGCCTCGCCGCCGATTGCCGTCTGCGCCTGACGGATTAATTCGAGAGCGCGTTCGTCGGATTTGAAACGCGCGCCCGCGTCCTCGATTAAACCGCCCAACCCGATAAAAAACACCGCCACGCATAAAATAGAAATAATGAATTTTTTCATTGCTAAAACCTCCACAGAAATTGAATTTTTGCATTTTGTCTTTTGACAGTATCGAGTATGGCAAACAAAATCCGGCGGGTGATTAAGAGAAGGCAAAGAATTTGTTAAGAATGTAAAATGTTTTGTAAAACCATTTACAGACGAAAAAAGAATCAGTAGGATAAATTCCGGGCGCGCGGTCAACGAGGTAAAACTGCCGGTTGCCGACCGCCGCCAACTGTTATGAAGCGTTCTTGGTTTCCAATTTCAATCGTCGCCGTGCTTTTAATTTTGCTCGGCGCGCTGGCGGGCTTGCAGTATAGATGGCTCGGAAAAATCAGCGACGACGAGCGCGAGCGAATGCAGAAAAGACTGGAAATTGACGCGCAGCGGTTCGCCGAAGATTTTAACCGCGAGATTCAAAACGCTTATTTTAATTTTCAACTCGACGCGGCGGTTTGGCGCGAAAAAAACTGGGGCGAGTTTAATCTGCGCTACGAATTCTGGCGCGAAAAAACGGCGTATCAAAACTTAGTCAGAGATTTTTATTTCATCGAAACCGACACTCAAACTGTTTCTCGGTTCAACCGGGAAAGCCGCATTTTCGAACTGGCGCAGTGGACGGAAAATCTAAACCGGCTCAAGCCGAAATTATTCAGCGAAGCCAACTCCCGGTTGATTGCCGAAGAAATTCCCGCGCTGCTGCTCCCGATTCACGATGCGGAAAAAGGCGTCAGGAAAATCTCCATTCCGCTTCCGCGAAACAATAAAGACAATCCTGGAACGATGCCGACAATGCCGTTCGAGATTCCGAAACAGCGCGGCGTTTTAGTCATCGAACTCGACGCGAGCGTGATTAAAAATCAAATTCTTCCCGAACTGGTCAACAGGTATTTTCCCGACGATGCGGGCAACAGTTACAAACTCGCCGTCGCGGGTGAAGACAATCAATCAATTTTTCAAACCGGTAATCTGACCGGCGCCGACGCAAATGTCAAAATTTTCAATCTCTCGCCGGAAAATCTGATATTTTTCGCCAACCGTAATTTGTTTCCGAAAGCGCCGGGCGAAACAAAACAGAGCATGGTTTTTAGCCGTTTCGAAACGCGCACAAGACAAGCCGCCGCGCCGAACAAAACGAATCAAATTGAATTGCAGGTATTGAAAAACGAGAAACCGCAGGTCAGAATTTTCAACGGCGAAAATTTGCCGAACGAAGGCGTATGGCAGTTGAAGGCGCAGCACTCGGCGGGTTCAATCGAACAATTTGTTTTGAACGAGCGGCGCAAAAATCTGGCTGTCAGTTTCGGCATTTTATTGCTGCTCGCGGTCAGCGTCTGTTTGATTTTCGTGTCCGCTTGGCGCGCTAAGCGGCTCGCGCAGCGACAGATGGATTTCGTTTCAGCCGTGTCGCACGAGTTTCGCACGCCGCTCGCCGTGATTCGTTCGGCGGGCGAAAACTTAACGGACGGCGTGGTGCAAAACGCCGATCAAATCGCGCAATACGGCGCGCTTATCAAACGCGAAGGCGTCAAACTTTCGGCAATGGTCGAACAGATTCTGGAATTCGCCGGCGCGCGTTCGGGAAAGAGAAGATATGATTTACGGCGCGAAACGGAAGTTGAAAAAATTGTCGAAAACGCGCTCGCGGAATGCGAGCCTTTGATAAAAGAAAAAGGTTTTACGGTTGAAAAAGAAATCGCCGAGAATCTGCCGACCGTCACGGCTGATGAAAAAGCCTTAACTCAGGCAATTCAGAATTTAATCGTCAATTCGGTTAAATACTCGAATGGAAACTCTCGGCTGAAAATCTCGGCGACAAACGGCGGCGGGCATATAAAAATTTGCGTCGAAGACCGAGGCATCGGCATCGCGGCGAAAGATTTGAAACATATTTTCGAGCCGTTTTATCGTTCAAAAATCGTCGTTGACGAACAGATTCACGGCAGCGGTTTGGGCTTGAGTTTGGTCAGGCAAACCGTCGCGGCGCACGGCGGGAAGATAAATGTCGAAAGCGAAATCGGAAAGGGAAGCCGGTTCACGATTGAACTGAAAAGCGAAAAAGCGGAAAAGTGAAAAGGTAAAATAGTTTGTGGCGGGTCGCCGATTTACTTTTTCATCCTTTCACTTTTTCGCCTTTAAACCGATATGAAAATTTTATTGGTCGAAGACGAAGCAGGTTTGATTTTAACCCTGACCGACCGTTTGCGGAGCGAAGGCTTCGACGTGCGCAGCGCGACCGACGGCGAGCGCGGATTGTCTTACGCGCTCGCCGAATCTTTCGATTTGATAATTTTAGACGTGATGCTGCCGAAGCGGAACGGTTTGGATGTCTGCCGCGATTTGCGGCAGAAGAACGTCACGACGCCGATTTTGATGCTCACGGCAAGAGGCGAAACGCTCGACAAAGTTCTCGGCTTGAAGCTCGGCGCGGACGATTATTTGACCAAGCCGTTTGAAATGCTGGAACTGCTGGCGCGAATCGAGGCGCTGCTGCGGCGTTCGCCGAACACGAACGGAAATACGCCCGACGCTTTTCGTTTCGGCGACGTTTCGGTTGATTTTCGCCGCGCCGAAGTCAGCAAAAATAATCAGCCGGTCGAACTCTCGGCGATTGAATTTAAGCTCTTGCAATTTCTGATTGAAAATCGCGGCGCGGTTCACTCGCGCGATAAATTGCTCGATGCGGTTTGGGGCTACGACGCGATGCCGACGACGCGCACGGTTGACGTTCACGTCGCGTGGCTGCGGCAAAAACTCGAAGCGAATCCGAAACATCCGCAGTTTATTCAAACCGTTCACGGTTTGGGCTATAAATTCATCACCTGATTTTTTTTGTCAAATTTTCATAGTCCGCCGGCGTGTCAACGTCAGACACGCCTTCGGGAAATGGAATCGCTTCGGCTTGAGCGGCGTATTTTTGCAGGGTGATGAAGTGTTTTTGAGACGAGCGGAATTGAATTTGATGCTCAGCCTTGAAAAGCGTCGGCAGAAAAAGGAAAATACCAACTAAGGAGAAAGAATCGAAAACGGAAATGTCGGAACGGGTTTTGAGCCGGTCGCCGCTTTTTCTGATTAACAACAAAATGCAGGATCACGAATTTATAAGCGAAGTTCAGCAACGCATCCGAGTCGAATCGGCGGAGGAAGCAAAAAATTCCGTGCGTGCAACTTTGCAAACTCTGGCAGACCACTTGGCAGGCAACGCGCCCGCCAAACTCGCGGCGCAGCTACCTGAAGAGATCGGAGCTTTTATCACCGAACACAAAAGTGACCCTAACGCGACAGGCGAAGGTTTCGGCGTGGACGAATTCGTCAGGCGGACGGCGGAGCGAAGCGGACTGCAAGACGCGGCGACGGCAAAAAGCTACGCCGTCGCGGTTCTCGCCGTGATGCGCGAAGCCATCTCCGAAGGCGAGTTCGCCAAAATGCGCGGAACTTTGCCCGACGAATACGACGCGCTGTTCGCGGATGGCTATTCGGCGAATCTCTGAAAACGATTTTTTCAAAAAACCGGTTCGCGGCTTTCATTACAGCCGGACGCATCTCTGAAAATTGCCGTCCGGCGAATTTTCCGCGTCTCGATTTCCAGGTGACTTACTGCGCCGAATCGTGCGTGTTAATAAGTAAGTTTTTCGCTTGAATCTCGAAAGATTCGCGCCGCGCCGCATAAGGCAAAAGGTTTTCGGGCGGAAACGTGTTAAGATAATGCAATGGTTTTTATCAACATTCCCTATGTCGTCTCAAACGATTCGATTGACAAGGACACGGTGATCAACGCGATACGCGCATTGGATATCAGCGAGGATGCCAAACATCAGGCGTATGAGGCGATTTACAACAAAGTTCCGGCGGGCGTTTCATTTGCCGACGAAGGAATGGGTGAATCTTACCTGCTCGAACGAATGCTGCGGCGGTTGGGCATTCCGCACCGGCAGTCGAAAAGCTGATTCGCGCCGGACGACAAAAAAGATTGAAAGCAAGTGCAGTCTGACGGCGGGCTGCTTTTTTAATTTAAAGATACCTGATTGAAAATCCATAATCTTGTATTTTATTATCAGAAGAATTCTATTTATGCAGACTGAAGAAATTATCGAAAAGACGCCGTTTGAGGAAACGGATACGAATGAAAACGCCGAAGTCGAAGCGAGGCGGGAAAATCCGTTTGAGCAGTTTGGTTTGAGCGCGGAGTTGTTGCGGGCGCTAAAGGAAGTCGGTTATGAAACGCCGTCGCCGATTCAGTTAAAAACGATTCCGGTTTTGCTGACGGGGCGTGATATTGTCGGGCAGGCGCAGACGGGAACGGGAAAAACGGCGGCGTTCGCTTTGCCGGCGCTTGAAAAACTCGAAGCCGCGAGCCGCAAGGCGCAGGTTTTGGTTCTTGTTCCGACGCGCGAATTGGCGATTCAGGTCGCCGAAGCGTTTCACACTTACGCGAAATTTAAGGGCGGCGTGCGCGTGCTGCCGGTTTACGGCGGACAGGCAATCTCGCAGCAAATCAAACATTTAAGAAGCGGCGTGCAAATTATCGTCGGCACGCCGGGACGCGTGATGGATCATTTGCGACGCGAAACGATTGATATATCCGGTTTGAAAATGGTCATTTTGGACGAAGCCGACGAGATGCTGCGGATGGGTTTCGAGGAAGATGTCGAATGGATTTTATCGCACACGCCGACCGAAAGACAGACGGCTTTATTTTCGGCGACGATGCCGCGCCAGATTCGGCGGCTTGCCGAAAAGTATCTGATTGATCCGGTCAACATCGAAATCGAGCGCAAAACGATGACCGTGCCGAACATCAAACAGTTTTACATCAACGTCACCGAGAATCAGAAAACCGACGCGCTGACTCGCCTTTTGGAAATGGAAACGGCGGCGGGCGAAGCGGTTTTGATTTTCCACCGCACGAAAATCGGCGCTGATTCTTTGACGAATAAATTGCAGGCGCGCGGCTATGCGGCAGAAGCGATGCACGGCGATTTGAGCCAGGCTCAGCGCGAGGCTTTGATAAAACGTCTGCGCGACGGGCGCGTCGAAATCGTCGTGGCGACCGACGTTGCCGCGCGCGGGCTGGATGTCGAGCGCATCGCGTCGGTCATCAATTACGATATGCCGGGCGACGCCGAATCTTACGTTCACCGCATCGGGCGCACGGCGCGCGCCGGTCGGACAGGGACGGCGGTTCTTTTCGTCACGCCGCGCCAGCAGCGTATGAAACGCGACATCGAAAGCTATATCAAACAGCAAATTCCGCCGATGAAATTGCCGACGCAAGCCGATGTCGCTTCGCGCCGCATCAATTTATTCAAAGAGCGAATCTTGAAAACGCTCAAAGATGAAGAATTGGATTTATACTTATCTTTAATCGAGGAATTAGCGGAAGAAAGTGGCTGCGATATGTCGGAAATCGCTGCCGCTGCCGCATTTTTGGGCGCGGGCGATAAGCCTCTGGAAGTTCCGGTCGAGCCGAAGGTCGAACAATTTTCCTTCCGCGAAGAAAATATGACGCGGCTGTTCGTTGATGTCGGGCGCAGTCATCGTATCAGTCCGGCAGATATTGTCGGCGCCATCGCCAATGAAGGCGGCGTGCCGGGCAAGGCTATCGGCGCGATTGATATTTACGACCGTTTTACATTCGTTGATGTGCCTTCCGAATTAGTCGAGCAAGTCTTGACGCAGATGAGCAGCACGCGCATTCGCGGACAAAACGCCAACATTCGCCTCGCCTCGTCGCACGACGCGCTGACGGATTCTTCACGGCAAACGCGCCGACCGCGCGAATCGAATCAAAGAAACGAAGCGCGGGAGAAACCGCCGCGTCGCCAGCCGGAAAATAAAAGCCCGGTTGCCAAATTAGCTAATCGGTTTGAGGATGATGTGCGCCGAAATGCGAAATCGGCAAATACGTTTGAATCGAAACCATCGCGCAAAGCGAAACCCATAAACACTTTTGCCGCACCGTTCGATAACACAACGGGCGATAGACCGCCGCGTAAAGTTCCGTCGAGAAGCAAATTGACTTCGCCGCTCGCTTTGCCCGAAGACCGACCGCGCCGCAAAAAACCGGCGGATTTTGATAAACAGATTGAGCGACCGCGCCGCGCCGCGAAATTCGATTCGGATTTTTCTGAAGATCGTCCGCGCCGCAAAGCGAAATCTGAAAATGCTTCCGGTTCGGCTTTCGGAAAGTTTGCCGGGAAATCAAACCGTACATCCGCGCCTGCAAAAGGTAAGGGAAAAAAGAAAACAGCGGGCAAAGGCAGAAAGAGCCGTTGAGATCAAAAGTTCTGTTGACATAAGGAAATATTCTTCAAAGTTTCTAACTGAACTTTCAATTTCCAAACAGGTTTTCAAACAAACGGTCTGATGAGTCCGCGATAAACGCCTAAAATTTCCACCTTGTTTGCCGGAAGTTTCAGAGTTATGTAGTCGTTGTTTGCCGGACGCAGTTCGATGTGCGCTCCGTCGCGGTAGAATTGTTTGAGAAAGATTTGTTTGCCGGTCAATGCCGCAACGATGTCGCCGTCGCGCGCATAAGAGCGTTTTTCAATCAGCGCAACGTCGCCTTCGCAAATATGCTGGTCGAACATCGCATCGCTCGTCACGCGAAAGGCTCGCAGATCTTCCGGGTCGTGGCTGCCGAGCAGAAATTTCGGCACGTAAAGCGGTTGGCTTTCCCAATCTTCGACGTAGGTTTCGTCTTTCGGAATCATCAGCCATTCGACTTCGCAAACCGCGTCGGCGATAGTTGCGGCGGGACGTAAATCAATCCAAAAACTGCCGTTTTCCCTACGCCGCGCCAGCAAGCCCTGCGCTTCGAGAGCTTCGATGTGTTTGGCGATTCCGGCTTTCGAGTTGACTCCCATTTGTCTGGCAATCAATTGGTACGACGGCTCGTAGCCGTGTTTTTCCACGTATTGCTTGATGTATTCGAAGACTTCCTTTTGTCGTTTCGTGCGCGGCTGCATTGCTCGATTGTATAGATTCGAGATTCTGGATTCAAGATTTGAGGTTTAAGATTACGCAAAAGGAAAATTTACGGCGACGGACGCCGACAAAAAGATTACTGGATTTTGTTTTTTTCATTCTTGTTTATCCTTTGTCACCGCTGCAAATCGCCTCCAATATGTTATAATTTGATTACTGTTTACGGAGGATTTTAGATTTATCAGTAACATCAGCGGCTTTACGCAAGGCTTAAAACAAAATCAGTTAAAACGCATCGAGCGGCTCGCCACACGGCGCGTCGCGCCCGAACAAATCGTCTCGCCGGAACTCGCACGGCAGCTCACGGAAATATCTTTTGAGACGGGCAGACAAATCGGCGTCCTTATCAACCGCAAGGGACAAGTCGAATACGTGATGGTCGGCACGGCGAAGCGCATCGAGATGCCGGACTTCGGACGCGCCCGCGTTTCCGCCGACCGTTTTCGCGGTCTGCGCTGCATTCACACGCAGTTTTCAGGGGAAAAATTAACGCAGGATGATTTGACCGACTTAGCTCTTTTGCGGCTCGATTTAATGGCGACGATTCAGGTTGACCGCGAAACCGGTTTGCCGAACAACGTCTATTCGGCGCATCTGCTGCCGACGACCGCCGAAAAATTAGAGACCGAAAGCCAATCGCTTTCTTACGAATTTTTAGCGCCGACGATTCCCGCGCATCTCGACACGAATTTTATCAATTTGATAAATTCCTTGGAAAACGAGATGGCGCGAAATCGTCTAACGGCGCGCAACAAACAGACGACGCGCGACCGTGTGATTTTAGTAGGCGTAACCGACGGCTATCAGTCCGAAGCCGAAGAATCAATGACCGAACTCGAAGAACTCGCGCTGTCGGCTGACGTAATTGTGCTGGACAAAATCATTCAGCGCCGCCCGAAGATTGACCCGAAAACCGTTTTGGGACGCGGCAAATTAGAAGAACTGCTGATCAGAGCGATGCGTTTAGGAGCGGATTTAATCGTTTTCGACTCGGAGCTTTCGCCCACGCAAGTTCGCTCTTTGTCCGAAGCGACCGAATTGAAGGTGATTGACCGACCGCAGTTGATTCTCGATATTTTCGCCCAGCGCGCTCAATCGAGCGAAGGGAAACTGCAAGTCGAACTCGCGCAGTTAAAATATCTTTTGCCGCGTTTGATGCAGGGACAAAATTCGGCTTTCTCCAGACTCGCGGGCGGCATCGGCGGACGCGGACCGGGCGAAACGAAGCTCGAAACCGATCGCCGCCGCGTGCGCGATAAAATCTCGCATCTCGAACGACAAGTCGAGAATCTGCGAAAGCAGCGGCAGCAGCGTCGTAAGGAAAGAATGCGCCGCGACGTGCCGATTATTTCTCTAGTCGGCTACACGAACGCCGGAAAATCAACTTTGCTGAACACTTTGACGCAGAGCAAGGTTTACGCGGAAAAGAAAATGTTCGCCACCTTAGACCCGACATCGCGCCGTCTGCGTCTGCCGATTGAGCAGGAAATTATCATCAACGATACGGTCGGATTTATCCGCGATTTGCCGGAAACTTTAGTCGCCGCCTTTCGCGCTACGCTCGAAGAAATTTCGGACAGCGATTTGCTCGTCCACGTCGTTGACGCGGCGAGTCCGCAGGCATTGGCACACGTCGAGTCGGTTGATAAAATTTTGCTCGATCTTGAGTTAAACAATATCCCGCGTCTGGTCGTTTTAAATAAAGCGGATTTGCTCGACGAAATTTCTTTAGAATCTCTACAGCGGCAGCTTTGGCTTGACAAACAAGCCGAAAGCGTGGCAATTTCAGCTATTCAATCACAAACATTAAAACCTTTAGTGGAAAAAATCGGGGAAGTCGTCGGCAAAGTTATGACTTCAAATTTGCATCCTGTGGCAGTTTAGTTTTTGGTTTTTAGTTTTTAGTTTTTGGCTTAATAAGACAATACAAGCCGGCAAACGAAAAAATCGAAAACTAAATACCGATCGCAGATATGAGCAAGCGTCTTCAAGATTTGGCAACGCCTTTATCCGAAATTCGCCGGAGTGCGCGAGGATTTTTCGCGCATCCGTTTGAAAATTTGTCGGAAGAGCGAAAATTTTGGCTCGGCTTTGCCTTTTTATGTACGCTGACCACGTTTTTAATCAACAATCCGTTTTGGCGCGCCGCCGTCGAGCCGTATAAGGAAGGCGACATCGCCCGCGAAAGCGTTATTTCTCCCGCCGATATTTCCGTCAACGACGCCGAAGAAACCGAACGAATCAGAGAATCGGCGCGGACGAGCGTCCAGCCGATTTTCGTTTACGAATCGAAACGCGCGGACGAAGCCGTCCAGAGCTTTCGTTCGGCGTGGGAAAATCTAGCCAGAAAAAGTGAAAACGCAGACGCTAACACAAAGACAAACGCCAATTCAAAGGCGAACGCCAACGAAAAATCTGAGGCGCAAATCGCCTGGACGGGCGCGGGCGGCGCGGAAGCCGGCAAAATTTTTGCGGCGCGAAAATTCAGCGCAAACGAGCTCGAAGCAGTAACCAGAGTTTTGCGCGAAAATGCCGACGGTTCGATTTACGGCGACCAGGACCGGCAGTATTTTCAGGAAGAAATCACGCTCAACGACCGGCAAAAACCGAACCAGCAATCAATCGTAAAAATGCCGGAAAGCAATATGACCGCGCTTTCCGAAGCGAGAAACAATTTAAAGGACGGACTCAGGCGAATCAGAAGTTTGTCAGAGGCGGAAGTCGAAGCGTTCAATGCGGCGCTCGCGCCGCTGATTCAGCCGAGCGTCGTGTTCGACTCAGCGGCGACCGAAAACGCGCGTCAGGCAATTGAGAAAACGGTGATGCCAGTGACAATTTCCCTTAAACGCGGGCAGACGATTGTGCGCGAAGGCGACACGATCACGCCCGCCGCGCTCGCGCAAATCGCCGCCATTCGCAGCTACAGCGATTCGACGCGCCGATTGAATCGTTTTTTCGGTTTGCTCGCGCTCGTCTCCGCGTTGTTTTGGGTGGCGTGGAAATTCATCGAGCATCGCGGAGTTATGCCGCGTCTGGTTTTGTCCGAGCGAAAAACCTTTGCACTTTTCGGTTTTATCGTTTTAGCGCAGACGGCTTTGATGGCGGTGTTTTTTCGTCTCGCCGAGTTTACTGCGGCGCAGAACGTCAAAGCTCCGCTGAATGACCCGACGCTGTGGGCGCTGGCGATTCCGTTTGCTTTCGGAAGTCTTTTGATGACGCTGCTCGCCGACCGGCGAACGGCGCTTTTCACAGGGCTTTTTTTATCGCTCGTCGCCGGACTGCTCGCGCCGAAAAGTTTGGAATTCGTAATTTACACGGCAATCACTTCGGCGGTGGCTGTTTACGGCATCGGGCGCTACCGCTCGCGTCAATCGGTCACGACGGCGGGCGCGCTGGTCGGTTTGGCGAGCGCGGCGGCGGCAGTCGCCCTGCTCGGCTACACGCAGCAGCCGTTTATTCTGAACACGGTCGCGCTGGCAGTGAGTTGCGGTTTGGCGAGCGGTTTGATTACGGCGGCGGTGACGGCGGTTTTTCTGCCGCTCTGCGAAAATTCGTTCGGCATTTTAACCGATGTAAAATTGTTGGAATTATCGAACGCCGATTTGCCCGCGCTCGGACAACTCGCACTGCGCGCACCTGGAACGAATCAGCATTCGCACGCCGTCGGGCAATTAGCCGAAGACGCCTGCCGCGCCGTCGGCGCCAACGCGCTCTTGGCACGGCTTGGCGCGCTCTATCACGATATCGGCAAAGCCGCCGCGCCCGAACATTTCGTCGAGAACCAGTTGGGCAAAAATCCGCACGACCGTCTGAAACCGGCGCAGAGCGCGAAGATCATTATCAGCCACGTCACCTACGGCGTAAAATTGGGCAGGGAAATGGGCTTGCCGCAGCGCATTATTGATTTTATTCCGCAGCATCACGGCACCAGAACGCTGCATTATTTTTTGCGAAAGGCGCAGGCGGAAGCCCGTGAAGGCGAGGAAATCGCGGAAAATGATTTTCGTTATCCGGGACCGAAACCGCAATTCAAAGAAGCGGCGATTATGATGATTGCCGACAGTTGCGAAGCGGCGGCGCGTTCTTTGAGCGAGCCGACGCCGGAAAACATACGCTTTATCGTGACGAAAATCATTGACGCGATTTTGGCGGACGACCAACTCGACGAGTGCGATTTAACCTTGCGCGAACTGACGCAAATCCGCGAAGTGATGATTAAGTCTTTGGTGGCGATTTATCATTCGCGTGTAGATTATCCGGGCTACACGCCGCCGAATTCAATCCGCACATTGATTCAATCCGCTGAAGCAGAGTCCGAAGAACGCGGTTTGCAGCGCTATGACAATCCATCGGAAATTCCCATCAGTCGCGGCGGCGAAGTCGAGGATGAAGCCGTTAATCATTCGCACCAGCCGGACAAAGCCGAAGCCAAAACAGTCAGTTAAAATTTTTAAGCATCAATCGGGCTTCGCACGCCGAGCCGGTTGTTTTGCAGAACGTGCGTGTAAATCATCGTCGTCGAAATTTCCTTGTGTCCCAGTAAATCCTGAATCGTGCGGATGTCGTAGCCGTCCTGCAAAAGATGCGTGGCAAACGAATGGCGAAGCGCGTGCGGGCTGGCGTTCTTCGGGACGCGGCTTTTCCGCACCGCGTCCTTGAACGGCTTTTGCAGACTCGAAGCCGAAACGTGATGCCTGCCCATATTGCCGCTGCGCGCGTTGACGCTCAACTTGCTCGAGGGGAAAACAAATTGCCAGCCCCATTCGGTCTGGGCATTCGGATATTTTCTTTCGAACGCGAACGGCATCTCGACTCGCCCAAGCCCACGCCGCAAATCCGCTTCGTGTAATTTTCGGGCAATTCGCAGTTGCTCCTGCAGCGGTTCGATTAACTTCGTTGGCAAAATTGTAAAACGGTCTTTGCCGCCTTTACCGCTGCGGACAATTATCTGTTTGAATCCGAAATCCAAATCTTTGACGCGCAGCCGCAAAGCCTCGATTAGACGCAGACCCGCGCCGTAGAGCAAGTCGGCGATTAACCGGTTCGTTCCCTTCAAATGTCCGAGAATTTGTTTTACTTCATCTTTTGTTAGAACGACCGGAACATAATCAGATTTCTTAGCCGGCGTAAATTTTTCGAGCCAAGGCAAATCCACGCCGAGAACGTCGCGGTAAAGAAAAAGCAGCGCAGCAAGTGCTTGATTTTGCGTTGAAGCTGAAACTCTGCCTTCGACCGCGATATGCGACAAAAACGCCTCGACCTCCGGCACGCTCATCTCAACCGGATTTCTGATGTTGTGAAAGCCAATGTAACGGCGAATCCAATAAACATATCGTTTCTCGGTTTCATAGCTATAATTCCGCATTCGCATCAGAGCGCGAACCCGGTCAAGTAATTTCGCCATAAATTCTCCAATCGGTGTAAAAATTTCCACCGCATAGCTTGCGCGACCGCAAAGATAAAACAAAACGCCCGTAAAATCAAATCATTATTGACTTTTCGCTCTAGGCTGGAGTATAAATTGTGCGGTGT
>CADCUR010000054.1 GCA_902805935.1 uncultured Pyrinomonadaceae bacterium | reverse complement strand
CTCCTTTCAGAGGCAAAAAAAGACTTAGAAGCGTTAAATAATTTACAGCAAAGGATTAAATCCTCTCCAAAATAACCTGCGCAACGGCGTGTTCGGTCGTGTGCGAAAGCGAAAGGTGAATTTGATTTGCGCTGAGATTTTCTAAAATGTGTTGCGCTTCGCCCTCAATTTTCAATGAGGGAACGCCGTCCGCATCCGAGCGGATTTCAATATCGTGCCAGGTGATTTTTCCGCGCCAGCCGGTTTTTAACGCCTTTAAAAACGCTTCCTTCGCGGCGAAGCGCGCCGCATACGACTGCGCCGCCGCCGCGCCTTTCGATTCGCAATAAGCGCGTTCTCGCTCGGTATAAACTCTTTCGAGAAAACGCGGCGTTCTCGAAATCGTTTCGCGGATGCGATAAACTTCGATAATGTCTATTCCGATGGAAACTATCATTAGCCAGTCGTCAGCGGTCAGTAGTCAGCGGTCAGAGATTTCTGATGAAACTTTAGCAGATTGCGGCTTTTATTGGCGAGAGAAAAACGGCGTAAAAGTCCTCATTTGCCGCCCGCTTGAAGACGCGGGTTTCGCCAACGGCTTTTCAACCAGACTCGGCGGCGTCAGCGATTTCCCGAAAGACGCGCTGAATCTGTCGGGCTTGGATATTGATTCAACGGAAAATGTGGCGGAAAATCGGCGGCGCTTTCTCGACGTTATCGGCGGAGATTTTCAAATCGCAACGTCCCGGCAAACGCACGGCGCGGATGTGCGAATCGTAAAAAATATCGAAGAAGCAAATGACGGCAATCGTAAGTTTGACGCTTTAACTTCCGATTTGAAAAACATTCTAGTCGGCGTGAAAACCGCCGATTGCGTTCCGGTTCTGCTCGGCGATACAAAAACCGAATCGTTCGCGGCGGTTCACGCGGGGTGGCGCGGAACGGTCAATTCGATTGTCGTCAAGACGATTGAAAAAATGCGCGAAACTTACGGCACGAACCCGAAAGACTTGGTTTGCGCGATTGGCGCGGCGGCAACCGGCAAAAATTACGAGGTCGGGCGTGATGTGATTGACGCATTTGAACGAAACTTTTCCACCTGTGGAAATCTTTTTCGCGCAACCCGCGAAGGTCACGCGCTCGTTGATTTGCACCTTGCCAATGAAGAACAACTGACCGGCGTCGGCGTTGCGCCAGAGAATATTTTCACCGCGCCGTTCTGCACAATCGAGCGCACGGATTTGTTTTTCTCGTATCGCGTCGAGAGTAAACTTTACGGCAAAACCGGCAGACTGCTTTCGGTAATCGGATTAGACTAAATCCAGCGGCATACTATTAAATCTCAATTAACCATTAACAATCGTCTGTCGGGAATAAATTTTCACCTGCACGGAATAATGAATAATTGATATTGGGTAATTGATAATCTACGCATCTAACGAAAAGAAACTATTCTTCAGCCGGTAACGAATAACAAATTATGATCGTCAAAAATCCGAACGAAATAAAATCGAGCGAAATTACGGACGAGAAAACTTATCTCAACCGTCGCAATTTTATTCGGGCAGGATTGCTTGCCGGAACAACTCTAGCGACGGCAGGCGTTTATCGTTTTATCAATCCGCCGCCGCCGAAAGAAGTGGTGACCGCCGAGATTCAAAACATCATTCAGCCGCCGGATTTTCGGGCGGAAGAGAAACTCAACTCGTTTGAGGAAATCACTAACTACAACAATTTCTATGAATTTTCGACGAGCAAAACTGCCGTCGCCCGCCGAGCCGAAAATTTCGTTACGCGCCCGTGGGCGATTGAGGTCGGCGGATTGGTGCAGAAGCCGAAAACATTCGCCATCGAAGATTTATTAAAATTCGAGCAGGAAGAAAGAATCTACCGCTTTCGCTGCGTCGAGGGCTGGTCAATGGTGATTCCCTGGGTCGGCTTTCCGCTGAAAAAGATTTTGGATGCAGTCGAACCGCTCGGCGCGGCGAAATACGTCGCCTTTGAAACGCTTTACGATTCCGCACAAATGCAGTCGAGCTTTTCGGCGGGCATTGATTTGCCATACCTCGAAGGTTTGCGGCTCGACGAAGCCGCGCATCCGCTGACGATATTGGCAACGGGGCTTTACGGAAAATTGATGCCGAATCAAAACGGCGCTCCCGTCCGTCTGGTCGTGCCTTGGAAATACGGTTTTAAAAGCATCAAATCAATCGTCAAAATAAGTTTAACGGAGAAAGAACCGCCGACCACTTGGAACATCGCCGCGCCGAGCGAATACGGATTTTACTCGAACGTCAATCCGAACGTGCGTCATCCGCGCTGGTCGCAGGCGACGGAAAACCACATCGGCGAATACACGCGCCGCCCGACGCTTCCGTTTAACGGTTACGCCGAGCAAGTGGAAAGTTTATACAGCGATATGAATTTGAAAAAGTATTTTTAGTCTTTCGTCCCTTGTCTTTTGCCTTTCGTTTGTCGTTATTTCGTCAGACGTTAAGAGCAAAGAGCAAAGGACAAAGGACGAAAGACTAATGACTAATGACTGATATAAAATTTCACAAAATTCTCATTTTTATCAACAGCCTCGTGCCGCTCGCGCTGCTCGGGTGGGACGCTTTTTTCGGCAATCTCGGCGCGAATCCAATCGAGTTTTTCCTGCGCACGACCGGCGTTTTGACGCTTCTTTTTTTATTGATTACGCTTGCCATTACGCCGCTTCGCAAATATTACGGTTGGAACAATCTTGTAAAATACCGGCGAATGCTCGGACTTTATTCTTTCTTTTACGGTTTTCTGCATCTCGTCACTTACAGCATTTTCGACAAAAGTTTCAGCCTTTCGGCGATTGCGGGCGACGTTTGGGAGCGCCCGTTCATCGCCGTCGGAATGCTGGCTTTCTTTCTGCTCGTTCCGCTTGCCGTAACTTCAACCAATGCGATGATCAAACGACTGGGCGGGAAAAACTGGGCGCGCCTGCATAAAGCAACTTACGCGGCGGCGGTTTTGGGCGTGATTCATTTTTGGATGATTGTTAAATCCGACGTTTTTTATCCGCTTTTGTTTGGATTGATTTTGGCGGTTTTGCTAGGATACCGAATTTATGCCGCAAGCAATAAACTAAAAAAGAAATTAGCCGCGAATCACACGAATAACACGAATTAAAAAGACGAAATCAAGATCGTCTGATTAATGATCTATTCGTGTAACTGGCGTGATTCGCGGCTAAAACTATCTTTGATTTTTCTTAATCGGCGTTACTTGGTCGAAGGTGCGGCGGAAATCTTCGCCGCCGAGCGAAACCGTGCGGCACATTTCGTAGAGTCTTGAGCGCAGCCGCACGCCGATTCGGTCTTCGAGCGTTTCGTCTTTTTCCGAGCGGCGCTCGTCCAGATAATTCGTCGTAAAGACGGTGAGTTTTTTATCGTTGTAGCGCGTGTTGATGACGTTCGCCATCGTGTCGCGCACCCAGTCGGTCGGTTTTGACGCGCCGATTTCATCCAAAACCAGAATCTCCGCGTCGAAAATCGGCTGCAACAGTTTCGATTCGGAGGTTTGCGAAACGCTGTTGTAAGAATCCTGTATGCTTTTCAAAAGCGCACCGAATTCGTAAAACAAACAGGTAAATCCGCGCTCGGTTAAACCCTTCAGAATCGAAACGGCGAGATGCGTCTTGCCGACTCCCACGGTTCCCATCAGCAGTAGTCCGCGTTCGACCGCCGGATAATCCATCGTCAATTTTGAAGCGAAACGAAACGCGCGGTCTTGCGATGGATTCATCACGCGATAGCTGTGAAAATGGCAATCGGTATAGCGTTTCGGAATTCTGGCTCGTTCGATTAAATCGGCGTGCGATTTCTTCTTGCGGCATTTGCACGGACGCGCGCCTTTGCCGGCGACAATCTCCATCCCCGAACCGTAGCAGAGCGAGCAAACTTCCGGTTCGTCGCCCGCCCGATCATCCGGCTCGTCGTAAAATTCGCGCTCCGGTGCAGTCTGCGGTTGCGGCAGATTCGGCACGGCAAAAAGCGGATGAATTTTCGCGGTTTCTTGGGGCATTCGTTCAAACGAATTCGTAAAATCTACTGCTTGATAAAACTTCTTATTTTGGAGATTTTCCTCGAAAAATGCTGGAGGTCGTCTTGGATTATAGCACCTATAAATCGGATTTCAAGTTTTTTTATGTTACCTAGAATACAGTAAACATCGGAGTTTGGCGAAACGGGAAAAAGCGAAAAAAGTGAAGTCGGTGAAAAGACACGACTTAGCATTTAACAAAAAATTCACGTCGCCGCAAAAAATTTCATTTGCCGGTTTTTTTCGCTTTTTTCCCTTGTGTTATATTAAAAACTGAACGGAAAAAAGAATTATAAATTATGAGTCTCTTTCACAATCTGCTGCTCAAGCTCGGCTTGGCGGAAATCAAAGCCGAACGCAATCCGATGACGATTTTCCTGCTCGACGACGACGCGCGCCGTCATCGCTGGTTTGAAAAACGCTTTGCCGAGGACGAACTCGACATCGCCGAAACCGTTTCGGAAGCCAAGAAATTTTTGCAGCAATACGCTTACGACGCGGTTTTTCTCGACCACGACTTGTTGCCGCACCACTACGAATCAAACGATCACGACGACTTTGCCAACACCGGCTACGCGATTGCCGAGTGGCTTAACGAGAATAAAAACATCCAACGTTCCGCCACGTTTTTCGTTCACACGCGCAATGCCGACGGCGCATATAAAATGGTCGAAAAATTGCGTGATTCGGGCAGACAGGTCGAATATGTGCCGTTTCCGATGCTTGAGGCGAAACTCAAAACTTATTGGAAGTAGTAAAAAGAAATGAGAAGTGAAATGTCCTTTCACTTCTCATTTCTCAGTTCTCACTTTTTCGCTTTTAGTTCGTCAAGTTCTTTCTGCGTTTGCTCAATCGTCCGCTTCAAAGCGTTTTTAAAGTCTTCGTCTTTGGTTTTCTCCACTGATTTATTCAAAGCCATCAAATAAGCGATTTTCAACGCCTGCTCTTTCGGTGCTTTAACGTCCGGTTCAACGCCCGTGCCTTCCCAATTCGTTTTCGTAATCGGGCTGACGGCGCGACCGGTCGGAATAAACGCTCCGAAATGTTCACTCAAGCGAAACATTCCGCCCGGATTCGCGCCGCCGCCGGTCGTTTCGCCGACAATTGTCGCACGTTTCAAGTTTTTCAAATTGTAGGAAAACTCCTCTGCGCCCGAAAACGTGTAGTTGCTCGTTAAAACATAAACGTCTCTGTCGCCGAATTTTTTATTCGCCAGATTCGGCTTGGTGTAAAAATCTTCCGTACGGTCGCCTTTGCGCCAATACAAGCTATTTAAATGCACAGGCTTGTCGCCGAACAGATACGAGGAAATTAATGCCACCATTTCCGGGTCACCGCCGCCGTTCTGTCGCAAATCAAAAATCAGCGCATCGGTGTTAGAGAGAAAATTCATCGCCGACGCGACGGTCTCCGCACCATCTTTTGGATGGAAAAATCCGCGCAAATCAACGTAGCCGATGTTGCCCGGCATTCGCTCGATTCGCTCGAAGCCGAAATTGATGCGCCGCATATAATTCGTTTCTTCAGCTAATTCCTCCGCCGTCGGTGCTTCGCGGTCTTTGCGAACGGGAATCGCATTTTTGGAAAAGCGCACGCGCAGGTGTTTGTCTTTGCTGATCGCCTGCAAATCGTCGGTCAATTTTTGCGCGAATTCGCGTGCGCTCGTCAGCGTGTCATATTCTTTGTTTTTCATCCGGCTGCGAACGTCTGCTTCCATCTTCTTGGCAGTTTCGGGAAAAACATACGCCTCGTTCAAATCTTTCACGAGACTTTCGATAACCTGCGCTCTGGTCGCCTGATCAATCGTCATATCCGGCGGCGTGTTCGGTTGCTGCGCGATGAGGATGACGACGTTTCCGATAACGAAAATCCCGATTGCCGCCGCGATTGATAAAAATAAAGACTGTGCCTTTTTCATAAAAATTTACTCCTTAAAATTAAATTTGTTTAATGCCTTTCAATAATATATCCGCGATGCGAAGCGTTTTTGATTCGATGTCGTCGCGCAGCCCTAGTTCCTGCGTCGTCAAGTTCAACGGCAGCAAGGAATTTGTCGCCAAAAGAAATGTTCTTGAAATTTCCAGCGCATCGCCGCTTTGAAAAATCTTTTCCGTCTGTCCTTCTTTAACGACGGCGGCGAAAATTTCGGCTTCCTCTTCAAAATAATTTTTCCGCCGCGCCAGCAGCTTCGGACGAATCGCCGACAAAATATCGTCCAGACTTTGCGTGTAGTGCTGAACGCTGTCAAAACGATGCAGAACGCGCAGAAGTAGCATCTGACGCAAACGATTTTCGGGCGTCGTTTTTTTCGCGGCGATTATTTTCAACTCGCTTTTGAGCCGCTCGACAATGCGATCAACGTGCGACAAAGCGATTTCCTCTTTGCTGGCGAAATGCAGATAAATGCTTCCCTTGCCGATGCCGACCGCTTGCGCCAAATCGTCTATCGTCATTTTTTTGTAACCGAAGCGAGCCAAAAAATCGTCGGTCGCGTCGAGAATCGCTTCGCGGATTTCTACTGTTTGAACGGCAACCCTCATAGTTTTGACTTATGACTCAATCTGTTTTCGAGTCAAAATAATAAACGCATCATCTCAAAATTTGTTTCAAGTTTCAAATTTTTGCGCGATCAATGCGGAAACCCGCACGAAGTGAGGCTGATTAACTTTAAGTCACCCTTACTTCGTGCGGGTTTCCGCATTCTGTATATTTTCAATCGCTCGTCATCGTCGTGGGTTGTTTGCTTGTCAATTCGCGCCACGAAAGCGGCTCGCTTCCGTCATCCAATCTGACCATTGAAATTGCGCCGGGCGACGGGCAAACCAAATAACATAAATTGCAGCCGACGCATTCCGCCTCGTCAACGACCGGAAATTTATTGTCGTCAAAATCGAAACACTGATGCGCGCCGTCTTCACAGGCGACGTAACAGAGATTACACTTGATACAATTTTCGGGATTGACGCGGGCGACGGTTTTGTATTTCAAATCCAAGTTTCCCCAATCCGTAACGCGATTGACGGATTTTCCGATGATGTCATTTACTGAAGCAAAGCCTTTATCGCCAAGATAATTATTCAAACCGTCAATCATATCTTCGACGATTCGATAACCATAGTGCATCACTGCCGTGCAAACCTGGACGTTCGACGCGCCCAAAAGTAAAAATTCCACCGCGTCGCGCCACGTATTAATGCCGCCGATGCCGGAAATCGGAATGTTTATTTCCGCATCTCGCGCCAGTTCCGAAACCATATTCAGCGCAATTGGCTTGACGGCAGTTCCGCAATAACCGCCGTGCGCCGCCATTCCGTTGACATTCGGATATGGAATCATCGTGTCAATATCAACGCCCATTACGGAATTTATCGTATTGATTAAAGAAAGCGCGTCCGCGCCGCCTTTCGCCGCCGCGCGTCCGGGCGGAATGATGTTCGTCACATTCGGCGTGAGTTTGACGATGACGGGAAGATTAGAAACTTCCTTGACCCATTCGGTCACCATACAAGTATATTCGGGAACTTGCCCCATCGCCGCGCCCATTCCGCGCTCCGACATTCCGTGCGGGCAGCCGAAGTTTAATTCAAAACCGTCGCACCCTGTGTCCTGCGCTCTTTTGACGATTTCGTGCCAAGCCTCGCGTTTCGATTCGACCATCAGAGAAACAATCACAGCATTATTCGGATATTTCTTTTTGCACTCGTAAATTTCTTTCAAATTCACTTCGAGCGGTCGGTCGGTAATCAATTCGATATTGTTCAAACCAATCATTCGACTTGCGCCGTTATCGAGCGAAGCCAATCTGGAACAAACATTGACAATCGGCTCGCCCAAAGTTTTCCAAACCGCGCCGCCCCAACCCGCGTCGAACGCCCGCTCGACCATCGAACCCATATTCGTCGGCGGAGCGCTCGCCAGCCAGAACGGATTCGGCGATTTGATGCCCGCAAAATTTACGCTTAAATCTGCCATAGTTTTTAATCTAACCTCAATTTTATGGGTAATTTGGTTTTTATCTTTTTGTCTTTATTTAGTAACCACAAACGCCAATCTCCGGTTGAAACGCTGATTGGTATGTTGATGATTACTCCGCCTAAGAACTCGTGTTCAAAAGTTTTTAATGATATTTGTTCTTTGCCGTTTTCTAACAAAACCAATAAGTCAGTTGCCGATTTTACGTAGAAA
>CADCUR010000053.1 GCA_902805935.1 uncultured Pyrinomonadaceae bacterium | reverse complement strand
TTTTGAGGCGGAAGAAGCACCAACGTGGCTCTGGAAACAATGGATAAACATTCTGCGAATGCGCTCGGACGGCGTTCCGGTTCTCGGCTTTACGTGGTATAGCCTGATTGACCAGATTGATTGGGACATCGGGCTTGCCGAAAAGAAAGGCAAAATCAACGAATGCGGCTTGTATGATTTGAACCGCAAACCGCGCCCAGTCGCCGAAGCCTACCGAATGCTTTTGGAAGAATACGGGCAAATTACAATCGTGCCGCATGGCGAAGTTTTTGAAACGACGAACGAGGCGGCACAGCTCAAAGTCGAAGTATGAAGTTCGGCGAGAGCTTTGAAAGTTTGCCAAAAAGCTCTCTTGCACCGGAAATGCAATTTGCGACAAATCAATTTTAATAAGAAGGTATCGGGTTTTTATGAAAGAACAAGAAAAATACATCAGCAGTAGAAAACAAAGCGAGACGCAAAATTTGAGACGAGAGCTGCAGGAAGAACAAACCGGAGATTTGCGTTTGCGGCGCACAATCATCGGATTATCGCTTGTCGGAATGGGTGCGATGGCGGCGGTTACCCTTTTTCAAACCGGCGTGATTTCGCATCTTCCAGATCCGCCGCTCAAAGATTTTGATTCCGATAAGGTGAACTCATCCGATACCGCATACGCTTTGGGCGTGCCAGACGGTGCGTTATCGCTCATGAGTTTGGCGGCAAACATTCCGCTCGCCGCATTCGGCGGAGCCGATCGCGCCGAAACACAGCCTTTAATTCCGCTGGCGGCTGCCGCGAAATCCACTGTCGAAGCGGCTGTCGCCGGCTGGTATTTTTATCAAATGGCGGCGGTCGAAAAGAAATGGTGCGGCTACTGCATCGTCGGGGCGGCGGCAAATTGGGGCATCGCGGCGGTGAGTTTAATCGAGGCGAAAAAGGCTTGGCGGTCGCTTTAAGAAACATTCATAAGGTGATTTAAGGCGTCCGAACGTCCAAGAGTAATTGATGAGACTAAAAATAAACGGCACAGTTTTGAATGTTTTTGAGGCGGGCGTGGGAAATCATAATAAAACGCACCCGTCGCTGGTTTTTCTGCATTATTTTGCCGGCTCATCCCGCGCGTGGACGGAAGTTATCGAAGAACTGGCAAAAGATTACCACTGCGTCGCCCCGGATTTGCGCGGCTTCGGCGCGTCGGACGCTTTGCCGGAAAATTACGCGGTCAAAGATTACGCCGACGACGTGGCGGATTTGATTCGGACGCTCGAAATTGAAAATTACGTTTTAATCGGTCATTCGATGGGCGGCAAAATCGCGCTTGCTCTTGCTGCGAGAAATCCCAAAAATTTGCAGTCTTTAATTTTGCTCGCGCCGTCGCCGCCGACGCCCGAACCGATAAAAGAAGAGACGCGCGCAAAATTGCTCTCCTCGCATGGCAACGCTCGTGTCGCTAACGAGACGGTTTGCAAGGCAGCCGGCGGAAAATTGTCCGGCGAAGTTTTCGAGCGCGCGATAAACGACAATTTGCGCTCCTCCAAAGCGGCGTGGAAATGGTGGCTCGAAAGTGGCAGCCGTGAAGACCTTTCGGCGGAAATTGAAAAAATCAACGTTCCGGTTCTGGTTGCGGCGGGCGAAAATGACGAGGCGATGACGCCGGAACTATTAGAGCGCGAAGTAGTGCGGCGTATCGAAAGCGCTCGTTTGGTTATCATGCCGGAAGTCAAACATCTGCCGCCGCTCGAAGCCCCGGCGGCGGTTGCGAAATTGATTCGGAAACATGGCGAAACTCGCGCCGGTGACAACTCATTTGATAAAGGCAAACAAGCGGAGAATAAATTTCATGGCGGAACAGGAAAATAAGCAGTCAATCGAAAAACAACAGTCGGGCGTAGAAATTTTCGCCGGTTACAAAGGCGGAGATGAAATGCCGCTCGCCGGATATGCGACTTTGCTCGGAATTTACAACGCGGCGTTTCTCGCTCTTCTGCTGGCGGCGCAAAACTCCGAAGACGGATTGCCCGAACGAATCAATTTCGCCGACTTGCTGCTGCTCGGTGCGGCGACTCATAAATTAAGCCGGATTATCGCCAAAGACCGCGTAACTGCTCCGCTGCGCGCGCCGTTTACGGAATACGTCAAACCGGCGGGCGAGAGCGAAATCAAGGAAAAAGTGCGAGGGACGGGAATGCGGCGCGCCGTCGGCGATTTACTGACTTGTCCTTTTTGTATGAGTCCGTGGGTTGCCGCCGGATTAGCATTCGGTTTCGTTTTCAAACCGCGCGCGACGCGAATCGTTGCCGGAATTTTCACCGGTGCTACGCTCGCGGATTTTCTGCATCACGCCGCCGATGCCGTGAAGGAAAAAGACAAATAGAAAAATTATGAACTCAAACAATTCAATTGTCGCCATCGCGCATACAAACGAAAAACATCGCTCGCAGGAAAGAGTTTTGGAAGTCGTCCGCGAAGCCGTTAACCTATTGGGCGGAATGAAACGGTTCGTCAAAGCGGGCGACACGGTTCTGCTGAAACCGAATTTGACGGTTTTTTATGGAACCGAGGAAGGCTGCACGACCGACCCTTTGGTCGTCGGCGCACTGATTCGACTGGCGAAAGAAGCGGGCGCAGGACGCGTTATTGTCGGCGAATCAAGCGGCGAGTTTTTCGATTCGATTCAGTGCATGAAAATTACAGGTGTCGCGGCGGTTGCCGAACGCGAAGGCGCGGAAACGATTGATTTGGGAAGCGATTCGACGCCGAATCGAAATGTAAAACTCGCCAGCGGCGAAATCGTCCCGCGTCCCGTGCCGCTGCTCGACTCCGACGTGATAATCAATGTTCCGAAAGCGAAAACTCATCATTACGAGCCTGTTTCGGGCGCGCTGAAAAATTGGATGGGAACGTGCAATCAGAATTGGCGGCAGATTCATCACGGCGACGACGATTCGATCAAAAGATTTGTCGAGATTATGGCGCACCGCAAACCGGATTTGAATGTCGTTGACGCGCTTATCGCGGGCGAAGGCGACGGTCCGATTGCCAATCAACCGCATTGGTGCGGCTGCATTTTAGCTTCGGTTGACCCGGTGGCGATTGATGTTTCGATTGCCCGCCTTTTGAGTCAGGAAAAATCGAAAATCAGCTTCAAATATGCCGCCGAAGCCGAGCGGCAAGGACTTGGAACGCAGACGAATATCGAATACATCGGACGGCAGATTGACGAAGTGAAAATTCCGGCTTGGAGCGGTCACGAAGGCTTTGATTATTTGCCGATAAATTTTCTGGTCGGCACGGGCGTGTCCTTGGCGGGAACAATCGGTCACGTTAAAAGCGCGATTGATTCGATGCTGCGCCGGAACGATTTGAATAATTTAATCTGGCTCAAAGGAACGCCGACGATTATGATCGGCAACATCGAAGACCCGCAGTTTGAAGCGCACCTCAAAGAAGGTCCGTATCTGGTTTTTGACGACGCGGCGCGAGACGAATATAAAAACGATTCGCGCGTTCATTTCGTTGGTGGTCATCCGGTCTTGCGTGATGCGATGACCGGCTTGCTCAAAGGTTTGGGCGCGGACGCGAACGTCGGCGGTCAAGCGATTATGGCTTATGAACAGCTTCAGCGCTGGGGACAGCACAATCTGGAATACGGCACACGGGCGCGCAAAGCAATTACAATCGCCAAACCGCTTGTCGCCGCCGGAATCGCCATTGCGGGAATTGCCGCGCTCGGAAAACTGATTGGAAAGATGGCGAAGAAATCCGACCGAAAATGATTTCTCAAAAAGTTCGCGGAAAATTTATCGGCGTGGCGCGGGAATAAAATGCGGAAGGCGAAACATTACTATCTTGTCGGACGCGAGCTTTCGAGGCGGAAATTAAACGTGTTAGGCATCGGCACAAAAGAGCGTGAAAAAGAATGGGCGGCGTTTGAAGCCGAGGCTCTGCCGCTGATGGCGGACGTTTTTCGCGTGGCTAATTATCTGGCGCGAGACCGAGAGGCAGCCGAAGATTTAACGCAGGAAACTTTTGCCGAAGCTTTGAAATCGTTTCACCGCTACACGCCGGACACGAACTGCCGCGCGTGGTTAGTGACGATTCTTTACCATTTGAACAGCAAGCGGCGGCACAAGTTAGGACAGTTAAAACTCGTCGAAGACACGGAAGAACAAATCGCAAACACCGTCGCATACGTTCCGGCGATACCGGAAGAATTAAAGGACGAGGAAATTTTGCAGGCTCTTGAAAAGCTGCCGCAGGCATTCCGCGATGTCGTGGTTTTAACTGATGTCGAAGAATTCTCTTACAAGGAAGTCGCTGAGTTTTTGCAAGTGCCGATTGGAACGGTGATGTCGCGCCTCTCGCGCGGGCGAAAACTGCTTCGCCAGCAGTTGACCGAATACGCCCGCAGCTTCGGCATTGCCGCCGAAGGTTAAGAAAGAATTTATTATGAGTTGTCAGGAATTTAGGGAAATGATGGATTCGTATCTGGGCGACGAACTGCTCGTCGAAACGAATCACGAAGTTCTGCGGCATCTGGAAAATTGCGCCGCGTGCCGCAGCGAACTTGCCGCGCGTCGCGGGCTGCTGGCGCAAATGCGCCTCGCGTTTAAAACTGCGCCGGAATCGCAGATGAATCAGGCGTTTGCCGTTAGACTGCGGAATGATTTACGCGAAACCGCATTGCGTCCTTCAATTTGGGAAAAGTGGAAAAAAGGTAGTTTTAGCGGCTCAAGACTTTTAGCGGCGACGGCAGCTTGTCTTTTGTTGATGTCGCTGTTCGGCGTCGTGTGGTTCAATCAATCGCCGTCCCCTGACAACATCGCCGTCAGCGACGAAAATCAAACTGACAATCCCGCCGAGCTTTCGCGCCCGACCAAATCGCCGGTAACGCAAGCCGTTCAAATCGCCTGGCGGGAAATAACGCATTCGGCAGTCGGCGATCACAAAAACTGCGCGCTCGATTTTCGGCTTGAGGAAGAACCGATAACCTTAAAGAAAGCCGCCGAAAAATATGGGAAATTCAACCGGGATTTGGACAAAACCATCGCCGCTTCTTTGAATGAAATTTTCCCCGAAAAACAGCTGGGCAAAACGTCAGACAAAATTCAGATTTTTGAAGCGCATTCGTGTGTTTTTGAAGGCAGGCGTTTCGCCCACGTCATTTTGCTTTATCACAGTCGTCGAATTTCCGTGCTGGTTACCGAAGCGGATTTTCCGGGTGAAACGGACGGAGAAATTTACAGCGAGGCGACCGAGGGAATGTTTGTGGCTCGTTTTCGCACGGCACGGCACGCCGTTTTTGTCGTTTCCAATTCGACGGCGGCGGAAAATGTAATCATCGCGCAAAAATTGTCGCCTGCCGTTCGCCGTCACGTTGAAAAAGCCGAATCGGGCGCGTAAAAAGACGAATTATTAAAACCGACCTCACGGGAAAATTAAAAGGAAATTGTATGGCGAAACAATTAGAAAAAAAACATCCGCTGGCAATTCGCTGGCTGCACTGGATAAATTTTCCGCTTTTAACCTTGATGATTTGGAGCGGAATTTTAATTTACTGGGCGAACCAGGTTTACGGCATTAAAATTTTCGGCTATGAGTTATTTCACTTTTTTCCCGCCTGGTTTTATGAATTTTTAGGCGTTCCGTTTCGCCTCGCCGAAGGGCTGCAACTGCATTTTTTCTTTATGTGGTTTTTTCTCATCAACGGAATAATCTATGTAACTTATTTAATTTTCTCCGGTGAATGGCGAGCGATTCTGCCCGTGCCGGGTTCGCTGAAACGCGCCGCGCTGGTGACGCTTCACGATTTGCACATTGTCAAAAAACTTCCCGCGCAAGGCAAATACAATGACGCGCAGCGCATCGCTTACACGGGCGTAATTCTGATGGGCGCGGCAGCGGTCGTTACGGGTCTGGCGATTTACAAACCGCTGCAATTGTCCTGGCTGACCGCTCTTTTAGGCGGCTACGAATGGGCGCGCTGGCAGCATTTCTGGCTGATGATTGCGTTCGTCGGCTTTTTTGCAGTTCACGTCGCGCAGGTCGCGCTTGCCGGTTGGAGCAATTTTCGCTCGATGATAATGGGTTACGAAACGGTCGATATTGAAACGAAAATTCCCGCGTCATCGCTGAACGAAACGGAAGGAGCAACGACAGTATGAGCGAGCAGGAAAAAAAATCTACCGAAATCGAATCACAAGTTTTAATCGAGAAAGTTCGTGAAATCGAATTGGCAAAACAAAAAGCCGAAACTTCCGACCTGCAAAATCTTGTCCGCGACAATACGGCGAGAATTCTCAATGAAAAGCGTGAATTAGGCACTTCCTTGAGCGATGATGAAGCAAAACGAGAAATGTCGCGTCGTTCGCGGCGCAGCTTTTTAATCGGCGGCGCGACTGCGCTCGCCGGAATTTTCGGCTGGCGTTTGCTGCCGGATGAAACCAAGCAAAATCTTTACCGGCGCGCGTTTGAATTTAACGAGCGGGTGAGTCAAATTTTTTACAGCCCGAAACGGCTCGCCCCGGAATTTCCGCGTGAGTTTGCCGGTGCGCGAGTGAACGGGATGGAAGGTTTATCGGGAGAGTTCAATTTGGCGGATTGGCGTCTGCGCGTCGGCGGTCTGGCGAACCGGAGCGAGGATTTGATTTTAACTTTGGACGATATAAAAGCCTTGCCGCGCACTGAAATGACGACCGAGCTGAAATGCATCGAAGGCTGGAGCATCGTCTGCAATTGGACGGGCGCGAGATTCTCTGACTTTATTGCCGCATATCAGCCGAAAACCCGAAATGGAAACGCACCCGATGCAGTAAATAATCCCGAAAATTTATTGCCGTATGTTTCAATGATTACGCCGGACGCGGATTATTACGTCGGAATGGATATGCCGAGCATTCTGCATCCGCAAACTTTGCTCGCGTATGAAATGAACGGCGCCCCGTTAACACCCGAACACGGAGCGCCGCTGCGCCTTGCTACCGCGACCAAATACGGCATCAAACAAATCAAACGCATCGGGCGGATTGATTTTACCGACGAACGACCGAAAGATTTCTGGGCGGAACGGGGTTACGATTGGTATGCGGGACATTGAGGATTTTGGATTTTAGATTTTGGAGTTTGGATTGAGCGGGAATAAACGCGTAACTTTTCAGCATTACTAATGAGAGACAGAAAACTGCGAATGTTCGCTTTGTGAGAAATCTATTATGAATTACAAAATTTTGCTCGCTTTAACCGTCGTTTTAATCACGGCGACTTTAATCGTCATCGGCTGCACTGGCTCGATTGCGTCCAGACAAAACGGCGGAACGACGCTCGCCGCCGCGGCCGAAACAGAAACGGATAATAAGCTCGTATTAAATGCCGAAGATTCATTCGTCCCGTTCGTCGCCGACGATAACGCCAACGCGAATGCCAGAGACGTGCTGATTGCGCCCGGTAAAGCAAAATCAGCACCGGCGCTATCGCCCGGTCAATGGATTAATTCCGAAGCGACGACGCTCGAAAGTTTGCGCGGGCGCGTCGTGCTGGTGGATTTCTGGACGTTCGGCTGTTACAACTGCCGCAACACTCTGCCGACGCTTAAACGATTCGATGCCGCTTACCGAGACAAAGGCTTGACCATTGTCGGCGTCCATACGCCCGAATCCGATTACGAAAAGAAACTCGATAAAATTCAAGCAGCCGTAACGCGCAACGGTATCAAGTATCCGGTGGTAACGGACACGAACGGCGAGACGTGGCGAGCATATAACATCGAAGCGTGGCCTACCGTGGTGATTCTCGACCGGCAGGGACGTATCCGCTACACGCACATCGGCGAGGGCGCATACGAGATGCAGGAAAAGGTCATTAAAACATTGCTTGCCGAAAAAGAAGTTAAAACGGCGAGCGCGGCAAGCGAAGAATATAAGGGAGAAAAAATAGTGAAAACAGAAGCCGAGTGGAAAAAAGAATTAACTAAAGAACAATTTTACGTGATGCGCGAGAAAGGCACGGAGCGCCCCTTTACCGGCAAGTATAACGACAATCACGAACACGGCGATTACAGTTGTGCAGCGTGCGGTTTGAAATTATTTAGTTCCGATGCAAAGTTTGAATCCGGCACGGGCTGGCCTAGTTTTTACCAACCGATTGCCAAACTAAATGTTACTGAAGAAACCGATACGAGTTTCGGCTCGACACGCACCGAAGTCTTATGCAGCCGCTGTCATTCTCACTTGGGTCATGTCTTTGATGACGGTCCGAAACCGACCGGACTCCGGTATTGTATGAACTCGGTCGCGCTCAAATTTGAAAA
>CADCUR010000052.1 GCA_902805935.1 uncultured Pyrinomonadaceae bacterium | reverse complement strand
TTCGTCGCCACGCCGCATCTGCTGGGCTAATTCGGTCGTATCGTTATAAGCCGATGCTTCACCTAGTTCCTCTGCCGTAAATCCGTCTCGTTCTACGTTTTGCGGGTCGCGGTCTTCATCGGCTTCCTGTTTCTGCTTGTTAAATTCGTTTGGCATTTTTAATTTCTCCTTGTTTTTATCTTAAACATCTCGCCGAAAACTTCAAAGACGGCAAGTTAGTCGCGCAATTTTTGCGGCGTGGCACACAGAATCAAGATTTAATCATTCGCGGTATATTTCGAACTTGTAAAAAGTACAAGCCGCAAATGCCAGAATTCAGACGGACATTTGCGGCTCGATTTGTTTTTCGATTTAAGGTCAGCGTTCCAAAGGATTACCCTCGTTCGGCGGATTGGCGCGATAAATTTTCGCGCCGCCGCCGGTCGGGGTTCCGGCTTGGGCGCGCGCCGCGTCAGCCATACTCTGCGAACCCGCATACCATTTCTGCGTAATTTCGGCGGCGACTTCGCGCCCGCCCAAACCGAACGCCAGACCGACGGCGAGCGCGACTCAGCCGATCAATCCGATGAGCAAAGTATTGACGACTGTTGCGGCGATGCCGAGCTGGTCAATCGCGGCGATGACGGCGAAACCGATGACGATATACTGCGTCAGCTTCGCCAGCAAATCCGGGCTGCCCACGCCGAGTTCCGAGACGCTGGAGCGCACCAAGCCCGACAGAAACTGCGCGATAAAACTGCCGACGACGATAATCGCCATCGCCACAATCACGTTCGGGATAAACAGAATGATGCGGTTGATGATTTCCGTCAGTTGCGGAATGCCGAGAACATTTGCCGCCGCCTGCACAAAAATCAGAAAAATAAAGTATTTGATTAGCGTCGCAATCACGCCCGAAGTCGTCATTCGCGTTCCCGAACGACGAATAAATTCGCCGATGCCGGAGCGTTCGACCGCGCTTTCAAAACCGACTGCTTTCAATGCGCGTTCAATCAGACCCGCCAGCAGACCGGAGACGAACCAGCCGACAATTAAAATAATCGCCGCCCCGATGAGCGCGGGCAAAAAACTCACAAAGCGCAAAAGCGCGTCGGTGAATGAGTAATAAATCGCTTCGCTCGTGTCGCGGATGCCGCCTCCCGGCGGTGTTTGAAACATCATAAATTTCTCCTCCAAATGATGCGATTAAAAATCGAATAATACTTTTCCGCCGTTTTCGCGGCGTAGTTGGCGACTGCCGAAAAATCGGCAGAACGGCAAACTTTACAAGCTCGCCGCGCCGGTCGTTTATTTAGTCGGAATGTTCTCGAAAATCAAAATCCGGCGCTCATCGTCCCAAACCGTATATTTGCTTCTCTCGAATAATCCCAAAAGCACGTCAACGTCGTCCTCCGACGGTTGAAGGACGTATTCGTCAACGCCGTTATCGAGAACGAGCTGAATATAGAATTCGCCGTCCTCGCCGCGCCCGCCTTCTTTCCACGAAGGCTGTATTTGTGTGACCTGCCGAATTTTGTAGCCGCGCTCGACGCGCTGCTCCTGCTGTTGATTGTTTTTCGTATTGTTATCTTTTGCCATGAATTTTCTCCTTGTTTTTCCTAGTTATTTTTGTTTTAGACGGCTGTTGTTCCGGCTTGTGCCGGAATGTCTTTCGGCGTTGCCAGATAGCCGCCGACTGCCGCGGCAAGTCCGCTCAAAAGCAATGCTAAGGAAGCCCACAAAGCCGCGCTCGCTACGCCGTCCGCCGTTTTCTGCCCGACTTCGCGCGCCTTTTGCTCGGCTTGCGCTTTGGTTTGTTCATATTGAACTTGCGCTTTTTCGTAAGTTTGCTGATATGAAGCCACTGTTGCTTCGGCTTCAGGTCGGGATTTTCCCGTTCGCGCCATCACGATATTGACGAGCGCTTCGCGGTCGGCGGCGTTAAAGGTTTTCTCGCCGCTTTTCGAGATGCGGTCAAGCAGGGCAGAAACGGCGGTGTCGGAATTTGCCGGGTCGGAGGCGGCATCTCCGGCAGCGTTCTGCACCTGATTAACGGCGACGTTCGCCTCGTTTTGAATCGCTCCGGGCTGTAGTTCCGGTTTTCCGGTTTGCCGCAAAGTTTTTTCGATTTCGCTGCGAATCGAACTCATATCAATGCCGCTTTTCTGCATCTGGTCTTGCGCCGCGCCCGCAATTGCCGGAGCCGATGCCGCTGCTGCCGTTCCCGCCATTGACAATCCGCTGCCCAAAACGCGGAAAGTTCCGCCGATGAGCGAGCCGATGGTCGTCGTCAAAAGATAAAAAAGCAGCAAAGTTGCCAAGCCCCAAGTCAGCAAGCCGTGCAGCGACGAATCGGTGGCGCGCGGAATTCCTGCAAGTCGTCCGGCGACCCAGCCGCCCGCAAACAGCGAAATCAAAGTCGTCAGCGCGAACCAGATGCCCGCGCCCGTGCCGAAGCCGCTCGCCGGATTTTGTTCGCTCGCCGGGTTAATAGTCGAGGCTCCGACGCCGAGTCCCAAAATGCTCAATAAAAGCTGCGTGACGAGCGTGATGACGCCGCCGGCGAAAATCGCGCCCCACGAAACGCGCTTGACCGCTGCCGCCGCGCGTCCGTAATTCGTCGCGTCGCGTTCGTAATAGTGTGCGGTACGCTCTACGTCAATCCGCTCGCCGCCGACAGGTACGTTCATCTGCGTCGTGCGGCTTTCTACTGTTTTCTCGTTTGCCATAACTTTTTACCCCCTGATTATTCTGAAAATAATTTTCCTGGGAATCTCCGCCCGTCAAAATCGAAATATACTGCTTCTTGTATAAATCAAAATAAAATTTGATAAGCGTGGGTTGCGGTTAATCGTTTCCTACTCCTTGAACAATTAACCGCAACCGCGTTGAATAGAAAACTCCCATACGACTTTTCTATTCTCTCCCCTTATTCCGTTAGCCGTTTTTGCGATTTTTTACGTCGCTTGTGTTGATTTCGTCAACTTCGACATCGGTTCGTTTAACCGTATCGCGGACGGTTTCCGTGCGTTCGGTCATTTCCTTGTCAATGACGACTTCCTCAACCACGCGCGCTTCTTTCGCCACGACGGGAACTTCCGTTTTCGTCGTTACATCAAACGTGCCTTCTTGAAACGCATCAGTCGCGCTGTCAATCGGACGGTCAACTTTGTGCCGTTCGACCGTCACCTTTTCTTCGCGTAGATTGATCGTCTCCTGAACCGGCTTTTCGGTCATCGTTGTGTGGACGCGAGCGCCGCCGCGCTCGACCTCGCGTTTGCCGACGACTAATTGTTCTTCGATAATCGGAATCGAAATTTCGTCTTCGGTCGCTTCGCGCGTTACTCCGTGGACGTTTTTCGCGCCCGTGTTACGCGGAGCCGGTTCGTAGGTCTGCGCCGTCGTCGTTGTCGCCGCCGCCGTGCGCTGCGTTTCGGCGTATTGTTTTTCGTCGCGCACGCCGCGCACCACGACGCGCCTGTCGCCCTGGAGAGCGATATTTTCCGCCGGAATGCGGACGCCGCCTTCGACCATGATCGAATCAACCCGCATCTGGTCGGTTTCGATCAGCATTTCGGTGACTTTACCAATGTCGTTTCCGGCTTGGTCAACGACCGTCCAACCCATACAATCCTGTCCGCTGTTGACCAAATCGAATTCGTCTTGTTGTGAATAAGCTACAATTGCCATTTTTATTTCTCCTTGCTCTTTATAATTTTTAAAATTTTATCTAGTTTCGGGCGCGACTTTCTCGGCGGTCGTATTGCCGGTCGCCACTTTGTATTCGATGCGCCGATTTTCAAAACGTCCTTCGGGCGTGTCGTTCGAGGCTTTCGAGTTGGCTTCGCCGTAACCTTTTGCCGAAAGCATCGCCGCCGGAACGCCGTAGCTCACGAGTTGGTTGCGAACCGCTGCCGCGCGCCGCTCGGACAGTTTCTGATTGGCGTCGTCGTCGCCGTCGTTGTCGGTGTAGCCGTCAATCTGGATGCGCGTGTCCGCCGGAGATTTTTTTAGCTGTTCCGCCGCTTGTTTGAGCAGACCCTTATCCGCTTCGGGAATATCGTTACTGCCTTTGGCGAAATTTATTGACGAAAAGTTCAGCGTTTCGATCACTTGCTACACCGTGCCGTTCGGATAAAATTTTTCCATCTCCAATCGCGCCCGCTCGTTTGCCTGGCGAATTCTTTCTTCTTCGTTAAAAGCGGCATTGGCGTTAGCATTGATGCTGGCATTGGCGTTGCCGGTGTTTGCGACCACCGCGACATTGCTCGTGTTTCTCGCGTTGCCGACAGAATTATTCGCGTTGGTTGCGATAACCGTTCGATTGGCGTTGCCGTTCGTGTTGTCAACGACCGCCGTGTTCCGACTGCAATACCAAATCAGCGGCAAAAGCAGCAAAAGCAATAAAAGTGGAATTAGCCACCACGGAAAACCGCTGGTTTTTCTTTCTACAGGAATCTCAGCCATAATTTTTTCTCTCCAAAATCTCTTAAAATACTTTTCTAATTTTCAAACAAAGAACTTCTAAAATACGCCGGAAAAGAAACGTCTTCGGTGACGATTCGTTTCCGGCTTTTCAATTCAGACAGGATTTATCGTTTTCAAAATAGACGAGAAAGCGTTCGAGCGCATTTTTAAGTTTGCCGAAACGCTCGCCGCCCGCAGAGGCATCAAGCCCGAAACGCTCCACTTCACGGAGTGTCAAAATCCTTTTCCTTATGAATTACGCGCCTTTTGGCTTTTCTTCGCATCCGCCGTTATCTCTTCGACTTCGACATCGGTTCTTTTCACGGTATCGCGCACGGTTTCTTCGCGCTCGGTGACGTTTTTGCCGACGACGACTTCTTCGACGACGCGGGCTTGTTTGCCGACTACGGCTTCTTCGCCGCGAGTCGTGACGGTGAAATCGCCTTCGTTGAGCGCCGCGCGGTCGGCGTCGGTAAATTCGCGGTCAGCCGGACGGCGATTGACCGTTACTTTTTCTTCGCGCAAAGTCACCTGTTCTTCGACCGGATGTTCCGTGATGCTTGTGTGAATGCGCACGCCGCCGCGCTGGACGACCCGCTTGCCAACGTTTAATTGTTCTTCAATCACCGGCAGCGAAACTTCTTCTTGATTGGCAAATGTTTGGCGTTCGGTTTTCGTCTGCTCGGCGTTATACGGCGGAACTTGCGGGTCGTAGCCTTTGTAACCGGCGGCGCGATACTGCGCCGCGCGGCGTTCGACGTCAATCGCGCCGTTGTCGTTCAAAACGTCGGCGGCTCGCTCGACCATATTGTCTTCGACTTTGACCATTACCGCCGCGCTGCCGCGCCGCACCGATTCGGCGTAAAGCTCACGCTCGTCTCTGACCGCCGGGTCGTCGTCCGCGCCGAAAATACCGGCGAAGAAATCGGAAATCGAACCGCCGATTGATTCGCCTGCGTCGTAATTTTTTGACTTCGCGCCGCCGTAACTCGTATAGCCTTTGCCTTCGCTTCTGGCGATTGAAACATCGCTTTGTTTAACGCCTGCTTTGGTTAATTCACGAGCCGCTTTTTGCGCCTGCGTGAAATCGTCAAAAATTCCCACTATCGTCGTTGCCATAATTTTTCAACTCCTTGTTCGTTTTTAATTTTCCCTGTATTGCGAAAATCGAAAAACGTTTTTCGATTTTCCATTTGTTTACCGTTCCGGCGCGCCGGGTTCGATGTTTTCCGTGTCAATTTTTTCCAGCGTGATTTCCTCGCGCCGCAAAGTTACTTCCTGCGCGTTGGAAATTTCCTCGCGCCGTTTGACGAGCCGCACTTCTTCGCGCAGCAGCAGTCTTTTCTGCGTGACGACGACTTCTTCCAAAACCGGCACGATCATCACGTCGCCTTCGTAGCGGACGGCGGGCGCGGTTTCGACGAATTGATTGACCTCGACGCGCTCGACTTCGAGATGCTCGCGGATAATCGGCTCGTCAATCATCTGCACGTCTTCGCGCACCGTTTTGTGAACGCGCACGCCGCCCGTCTCGACCGTTCGTTTGCTGATGCTGATTTCTTCGGCGATCAGCGGCACGACGATTTCGCCGCGTTCGTTCTTGCGTCAATCGCCGCCAAATTACGTTCATATGAATTCGGCTGATTCGCCGTTTGCGTGGTTTGACCGGCGGCGCGGCGCACGTCTTGAAAACTTCCGCCGAAGCGGTATCTGTCGGAAGCGATTTTCGTCAAGCGGTCTATTTGGACGAAAATCGTTTCGCCGTTTCCCAAACGCACCGCGAGCAGATTTTCCGCTGCCGCGTCCTGCGGTTTGGTCGCCAGGTCGAGAAAACCGATTTCGCCGCGCTCGTCAACTGCTTCCAACAATTCCTGACTTTTGTTCATCGTTCGCCCGCCCGTGATAAAAAATTTCTGCAAACAAAAAGACGATTCCGAGCCGTGTCGGTCTTTCGTCTTGTCTATCGTTCGCTTATTAAAAACTTATTAGAAAAGCGGCGGGCGCGTAACCGTGAAAACACCGACGCGACATCGGTATTTACACAGAGAAATTGAGAAATGCGAAACCCGCACGAAACAATGGCGCTTTTCCGTATCGTTAAGCGCCATTGTTTCGCGCGGGTTTCCGCAACGTTTATAGATTTCTAAACAGAGTTTTGGTCAACGATATAGCGGGCGATTTCGACGCGGTTCGAGAAACCTTTTTTGGAGAGAATGTGCGAAACGTGCGATTCGACCGTGCGCGTGCTGATGTCGAGCCGGGCGGCGATCTCCTTATTGCTCAAAGATTGAGCGACGAGCGCGGCGACGCGTTCTTCGGCTTCGGTTAGATTACCGGGATTAACGTTATTTAACGCGACGTATTCGTCAGCGAAAACGGGTTTTCCCGAATTGGCGTTGGTGGCGAGGGCGACGCGCTGGTGCGTCCGCGAAACGCGCGTTAAGATATTTTCGATGGTGGCGACGAGTTCTTCCGGCTCGAACGGTTTCGTCAAATAGGCGTCAACTCCGGCGCGGATGCCGTTCAGACGATTGCCGCGCCCGTCTTTCGCCGTCAGAAAAATCACCGGAATCAAATCGGTTCGCGGATTCGAGCGCAGGTTTTTGACGAGTGAAAAGCCGTCGCCGCGCGGCATCAAAACGTCGCTGACGATTAAATCGGGAATCGTTTCGGCGATGCGGACGAACGCTTCGCTGCCGTTGCGCGCGGTCATCACTTCGTAGCCTTCCTGTTCCAGACAAACGGCAATCGCGTCGAGCAGCCGCGCGTCGTCTTCAACCGCCAGCAGGCGTCTCTTCGGCATACTTCTCGTCTTCGTCGAAATCGTATTCATCAAGCGTATCCTCTTCGTGCGTATTTTCCTTCCAAACCGGTAAGAAAATCGTAAAGCAACTTCCGCGCCCGACTTCCGTGTTGACCGTGATGCGCCCGCCGAGCGCGGTTATCAAACGATTGGCGAGATACAATCCCAAACCGACGCCGGGCGTTTCGGCTTTTCCGGCGGCGTCGTCCGGCGTGCCGTCGGTCGAAGAGTCGTGATGCGGTTTCGCGCCGCGATAAAATTTGCGAAAGATTTTCGGAACGTCGGCGGGCATAATGCCGCGTCCGGTGTCGCAGACGATAACGGCGATTTCTTCGCCCGCCAGCGGTTCGCCCGTCGAAAAATCCATCTGTTTCGGCAAATCGCCGAACAGCTCGCCGGCGATTTTTCTGTCGGTTTCCGCGTCGTCCGTTTTGATTCCGTGATGGGCGACGTGCCGCGCCGTGACGGTGATCATTCCGCCTTCGGGCGTGTATTTAATCGCGTTTTCGACGACGGTGCAGAGAGCGCGGCGAATCGCTTTTTCGTCGCCGGCGGCGCGCGGCAAATTTTCGTTGCGCTCGACGGCGAAAATTTGGTTGCGGGCATCGGCGGCTGGACGCTCGATTTTGTCGCACGAGTATAAAACGCGGCTCATGTCGGTCGGCTCGCGCTTCAAATCCACGTCGCCTTCTTCGAATCTTGATACGTCAAGCAGATTCAAAATCAAATCAACCTGACGGTCGCATTCGGCGGCGATGGTTTCGAGATGCTTCTGCCGCACGGCTTCGGATTTGCCGTCGTGTTGCAAGACGCGGACGAGCGTTTTTATCGTTGTCAGAGGCGTGCGAAATTCGTGCGAAACCATTTGCAGAAATTCGTCTTTGACGTGCATCGCGTGTTCGACTTCGACGCGCGCGGCGTCGGCGTCGCGCCTGGCTTCCTGTTCGCTGAAAAGCAGACGGGCGAGTTCGTCCTGCGCTTCTCTGGTTTCGATTTCGGCTTCCTTGCGTTTTGAGATGTCGCGCGAAACGGTTTGCAGTTGGACGATTGCGCC
>CADCUR010000051.1:6089-8328 GCA_902805935.1 uncultured Pyrinomonadaceae bacterium | reverse complement strand
AAGAATAATCGTTCGTATCGTTGTAATTAGTTGTTTTTTGCAGACGCACTTTTATCGTCTGATTATCTCCTCCCGCAATGCTTCCCGCGGCGGAGGTGAAACCGATTTCGAGATATCTGTCGGCATTCGTCCGCGCCGGACTGAGGCTGACGGTGGTTTGCGTTAAGTTAGCGCAGCCGACTGTGGCAAAATCGCAGTAAATCGTCGGCGCTACTGTGTCATCTGCCGTAAACCAGTAACGAATTTTAACGTTGCTCAGCGAAATTGAGCCGGTCGTCGTGTTGACGAGCTTCATTTCCGGCTTGATTTTAGCGTCGGTCGCCGTGTCGCCGTAGCGATACTGAATTTTCAACTCGCCGACCGCCTGAACTTGCCGAACCACCGGTATCGCCGTCAACGCAACAAAGATAATTAACAACACTACCGCCGAACCGAATTTTACGTTCGTTGAATTTTGATTTGCCTTGTTTTTACTCATTCTTCCTCCTTACCAAACTAAATTTGCCAAATGGAAAACTTTCACTTCGCGCGAATCGCATTTGCTCCGGCGAAGAAAAGCCGTGAAAAAATCTCAAATCGGCGCGCTCTCGAAATCGGCTTCTTCCAAATGAGGAGCGAGCAGATGAATCAAAAGCAGCGCGAGTATATAAGCCGAGCCCGCCATAACGAACAAAATCAAATAACTGCCGGTCCATTGCAGAATGTAACCGGCGGCTTTGGCGATAAACATTCCCCCGATGGCGCCCGCCATCCCGCCGATTCCGACGACCGAACCGACCGCCCGGCGCGGAAACATATCGCTGGTCGTCGTAAAAAGATTAGCCGACCAGCCTTGATGCGCAGCGGTTGCCAGACTCAAAAGAGCAACTGCAACCCAGACATTTGAAGTTTGCGCCGCAAAAACAATCGGCACGACGCACAAAGCGCAAATGAGCATCGCCGTTTTGCGCGCGGCATTAATCGTCCAACCGCGTTTGATTAACGCGGACGAAAGCCAACCGCCGCCGATCGATCCGACATCAGCTGCCAGATAAATTATGACGAGCGGAAGCCCGAGCGAAGTTAAAGACAAGTTGAATTTTTCATACAAAAATCCGGGAATCCAGAATAAATAAAACCACCAGATCGGGTCGGTTAGAAATTTACCGATGGCAAAAGCCCACGTTTGCCTGTAAGTTAAAAGGCTTGCCCAGGGAATCAGGGTTGCGGTCTCCGGCGGGTCGCTGTTGATGTGCGCGAGTTCTTCTTTGGTTATGCGCGGATGCTCTTCCGGTTTCGAGTAAAGCAGCAGCCAAAAAATCAGCCAGACAAACCCTAAAAGCCCGGTGATGATAAACGCCGGGCGCCAGCCGAAGCTCGCCGCAATAAGCGGCACGGTCAAAGGCGTAACAATCGCGCCGATATTCGTTCCCGAATTAAAAATTCCGGTGGCAAGCGCGCGTTCCTTTTTCGGAAACCATTCGGCGACCGTTTTGATCGCGGCGGGAAAATTTCCCGCCTCACCCAATCCGAGAGCGAACCGCGCCGCGCTGAAACCCATCACCGAATGAGCGAGCGCGTGCGCCATCGCCGCCAAACTCCAAAAACCGACCGAAAGCGTAAAACCTTTGCGGGTGCCGATCCAATCCATCAGCCGACCGATGCTGACGAAACCGATGGCGTAGGCTACCTGAAACCAAAAAACGATGTTGCTGTAATCGATTTCGTTCCAGCCGAGTTCCGCCTGCAAAACCGGCTTGAGAATGCCAATAATCTGTCGGTCAACGTAATTGATTACTGCCGCGAAAAACAGCAGCGCGCAAATCGTCCAGCGATAATTTCGCGCAAACCAGCCCAGCCCGCGCCCGTAGGACGCGATTTGTTGATCGGGTGTATTCATTTGGTTTTACTCTATTTTTTCAGAAAATCTTCACGAATCGGTGAAAAAATATCGATTAAAATCACTTCTTCTTCGAGCATCGTCGCGCCGTGACGATTATCTGGCGGGAAATACAAAACGTCGCCCGCCGAAACAATGCGTTCTTCGCCGCTGATGATAAATTTCACTTTTCCCTGTACCACGAGCGTCATTTGCTCGTGCGGATGGCTGTGTTCCGCCGTGACGACGAACGGCGCGAATCGAAAACGGCACATCATCACTTTTTGTCCAACAACCATTTGCCGCTCGATGCCTTCGGCGGTTTTCTCAACCGGAATCTTACTCCAATCGGTTACTAAAGCGTCTGTCTGAGTTATTTCA
>CADCUR010000051.1:0-6079 GCA_902805935.1 uncultured Pyrinomonadaceae bacterium | reverse complement strand
CTGTATTTCAAAAACTTTGTCACACCTGTGAGCCGTATTTATTTTACTAATTCCAAACTCATTTCCCAGGTCAAATTTTGTCCTTTTTTAAGCTGCAAATCATTCGATTCGTAAATTAGGTGAAGCGGAATCGCGCCCAAAACGCCTTTTCCCAAACGGCTGTCTCCGGTCGCTGTAATTTCGTGATTCGTTTTCCAATCGCTTTTCACTGTGATGGCGAGCGTTCCTTCCCGACCGCTTAAATAATCAATTCGCTGTCCGTTTTTCGTGTCAGAATGCATTTTGTCGGCGGTCGTTGGCACCGCGACGCGCCATTTTTTGATGGTCAAATCTTTATCAGCGGTCAAAGTCTCGCGCCGGACGAGTTTGTTGTTTTCTATCTTAAATTCGATTTCGCTCGTCAAACCGTTCGCAAATGTTTCGCCGGATTTGCTCCCGACCCGTCCCCATTTCCGCCAGATTATTTTCAAGGATTTGCCGTCGCTCGCCGGAACGATTTCATCAGCGCCTTCGCTCGTCGCGTAGGTTTTGCCGTCGGAAAGCTCCAGAAATGGCACGAGCGATGGATAAACCTCTTCGACCGGCGCGCTTAAACCTAAAAGACCGTATGGCGCGGGGAGATAATCGGCAATCGCCGGTTTCGTTCCGGTCGTTACCGGCAGAGCGAATTGAAATGTGCCTTGTCGCACGAGCCAGACTCCGTATTGCCTATCCTTCTTTTTTTCAAAGAACTCAAAACGCGCAACATCGGAAAGTTTCGGCGCGGGGGGAATCTGCGTTAGATTTTCGCGCTCTAAAACTTTCATAAAATTGTCGTTAGCGAGAATTATTTTGCCGAAAGATGTTCCCGTTTGCTGCCACTCGCGGCTCGGATTAATATATGAATAGTTGCCGCGTCCGTAAGCGAAAACCGTAAAAAGATGAGTTTGATTGCTGTAATCTTTGCGCACCCACCGCCACGCTAGATTATAAATGCTTGCAATATCGCCGAGCGGCGCGGGACGAAATTCAGGATGTTCTCCGAGAAAAGCAGCGATTTCGAGCGTGTCCAAGTAACTGACCAAACCCTGACTTCTGCCCCAGTTGTAACCGTAACCTTCAGGCGAAACCAAATCCCACCAGAGCTTCATCTGTTCTTTGAGCGAAGGTTTTAATTTTTCCAGAATATCGCGGCGACCGGCGATTTCCGCCGCGTCCCAGCAGAATCTCGCATATTCGTTTGAATAACGGTCGTAACGCCCGGTCTTCGGATTGTCATCCGAATAAATTGCGCCGCTCGTAAACTGCTCGGCAGCGCGTTCGACGACCGAATCGAGAAATGCGCGGTCTTTTAATACGCCCATCTGCCAGCTCATCGCGGCGACGCGCGCCGCGACGCCCAAGTAGTTTTCCGGCAGATTGATAACGCTGCGCGTTTTTACATCGTAAAATCGTGCCGGATCGAGAAGCGCATTCCATTCTTTTTTCTCAGCTTCGCTCAAGCTTTGCCAGACGGCGTTTTTCGGTAAATCCGCACCGTAATGCCGCAAGGCTAAAGTCGAATAAAGCTGCGAAAAAGCCTTGCCCCCGTTTCTGGCTTCGATTAATCCCATCTCGGCAATCGCCCGCGCCGTGTCTTTTCCGGCAATCGTGCGGCTGCCGCCCAGATCGGCTTGCGCCGCGAGCGCCCGCGCGAAACTGCCCCACGAAAATTCGCCGACGGTCAAAGCATTCATCACTCGGTCCGGCGGCGGAGTTAAAGATTTTATATCGGCGAAATGCAGGGAGATTTCACGCGCCGTAAAATCTTTTATTTCCGATTTTAGAGCGGCAGTCGAAACCGGCGCAGACGGTTTTTCAAACGACGGTTTGGTTTGCGCCGAAATTTGCGTTTGCTGGGTGAGGCAAATTGCCACTGGCAAAACCGCCGTCACCGTCAATCTTAAAAATAATCGGGTTTTCTTCATTACGTCTTTCTACAGTTATTAAAACTCGAAACGAGCGACGAGCTGTATTCGGCGCGCTGGAAGCGAGCGGTCGATTAATCCGAAATTCGGGGCGTTAAAAACGGCTTGATTGCTGCCGCTGACGACCACTGGCAAACTTGTTGTCGAACCCGCCGGATCGAATAAAAACGTCGTTTGGTTAAAAACGTTAAAGGCTTCGGCGCGAACGTTGAAATTCATTCGCTCGGAAATTCTGAAACGGCGAATCAAAGACAAATCGGTATTATACGAATTCGGCGCGCGAATCGTGTTGCGCCCTAAACTGCCGATGGAGAACGGCAGAATTCGCGTGCGCGTCGCGCCCGTGCCGACGTAAACAGGTCCGACCGGCGACAATGGAAAATTCGCTGAATCAGTCGCTTGGATGTAGCGCACCGTGCCGCCTGGTCCCGGCTGTAAACCGACTTGTAGTGCTTGTCCGTTTGAATTCGGACGCGGCTGGAAAAGTGTTCCGATGCCGCTTAAATTCGCCAGTGTGATTGTGTCGGGCAAGCCGGAACGCGCCTGCGTCAGCGCGTTTATCTGCCAGCCGCCCAAAATCGTGCCGAGGATTCTACCGCCTGATGAAGAAGAATCGTTGAAAAACATTTTGCCTTTGCCGAACGGTAAGGCATATTGAATCGCCATTGTGAAAACGTGCGGACGGTCGAACGACGATACTGAGCGATCTAAATCGCGACGAAAAGTCGGGATTACGCCGCGGTCGATACCGTTCGGCTGCGAGAAGTTGTAAATACCCGATCCGTCGTCGATTGATTTGGAAAACGTATAATTTGCGTTCAAACCAAAGCCTGCGGAGAAACGGCGCGTCACTTTGAACTGCGCCGAATGATAAATACTGCTACCGACGTTTTCAAAAGCATTAAGTGTGCCGACGTTCGAAAAACGTCGGGCGAGTTGCGTTCCGGCGGTCGCGTTTCCGGCGGCGACTTGTTCGAAAAGCTCTGGCGGAACCGAATTGAAATCGGTCGAATCAATCGGCAGAAACAGTCCGCGCGTTCCGACGTAAGCCGCATCGAAAGTTATTCCGAACGGAATGACGCGCTGAACGCCGATCGACCATTGATGAACCTCCGGCAGCGGCGAAATCGCGCCGAACTGTGCGGACGGCTGCAAGGGGCTCGTCGGCGAAGCGTTTGTTTCGGCGAGGAACGGATTAATCGTGCCGGTCGAAGCGATGAGCGGAATGCCCTGACTTAAGGAAAATGCCTGCGAAAGCCCCGCGCCGCGGCGGTTAAACTGCTGCGTCACCGTAAAGCCGGGAAACAGTGCGCCGGAACCGCCGAGATTGGAAAAAACCTGCGAGAAAAACAATCCGTAAGCCGCGCGCACGACCGTATTTTCGTCAAGCGAATAAGCGAAACCGACGCGCGGACCGAAATTGTTTTTGTCGCTTTCGAGATTCAGCGAGCGCGAAGCGTTGACGCCGGCGACGAGCAATCTACCATTTTGGGTGTCAACGCGCGAGTAAATATCGTTGTTAATCGTCAAAGGCGATTCGTAATCGTAGCGAACGCCGAGATTGAGCGTTAATTTTGGCGTAACTTTCCAATCGTCCTGCACGAAAAATCCGAGATTGTAATTGCGTCTGCCGGTTTGCGGCTGCGGAATTTGATAAACGGCGGAATCAACTTGTCCGAGCAGAAACGCGGCGAACTGCGTCGTCAAAGTGTTCTGCGCGGCGATTTGCGTGATCGGGCTGGCAAGATTGTCGCCATTTATCGTGTAGTTTGCCGAAAATTGTCCGCCGCCATTAAAAATGTCGAGTCCGTTACGCCGGAATTGAACGCCGGCTTTGATCGTGTGCGAACCGCGAATAAACGAAATCGCGTCGCTGACCTGAAACGTATTGGTGTTTTGTCGACGCAAAGTGTTGCCGTTGATGCCAATGCGGCTGGCGGCGGTCGCCGAAGTGCTGAAACCGAAACGATCACCGCCCGGAAACAAAATCGCCGGAGCGTAAAATCCGCTGCCAGTTCCGACGTTCAGTTGCGGAGCGCGCTGAAATCCGAGCGCGGCTGGCGAATCTATTGCTCCCGGCGGGTCGATCGTCTGCACGTCGCGGTTGAAACCGAAGGTAAATTCATTGAAAATAGTCGGCGTCAAAGATTGATTAAAACCGATGGCAAGCTGGTGATTGACCGGACGGTTCGCGCCAGTTCCTGGATTTAATACGCCGGGTAAAATCTCCGCCGCGTCAACCGTAAAAGTCGCGTCCGTGCCTTTGCGAAGCGAGTAACGTGCATACATCCGGGCGTTGTCGGTAAAATTGTGATCGACGCGTAGCGTTCCCTGATTCGTGTTTACTTCGTCGCTCGAATTGACCAGATAATTTCTCTGCGAACCCGGCAGATTCGGCAGCGGCAAAAGTGCGAGAAAAGCTCGCGCTGCCGGGTCGAATTCGCTGTTTGGAATAATGTTTCCCGCGTAAGCCAACCGATTGGCGACAACGGTCGATTGGCGAAAAAGCTGTCCGACCTGCGCTTGAATAACTTGATTGTTCGTGTTAGTTACTGTTACAGGAGTCGATCCGGTTGGACAACCGGCGGTCGGATTCGTCACGGTCGTGCCTGTGGTTGTACGGCAGATAAACGCACCGAGACTCGACGAAAAATCGCCATTGCGAAATGCCTGTGTCGGCACGGTCGAGGTAAACTGCCGCGGCACGGTGCGGCGCAAACCTTCATAATTGAAAAAGAAAAAAGTTTTGTCTCTCGAAAAAACCGGTCCCCCTTCGCCGAAATTGAACATCGGCAGCGGTCCACCGATAGTTCCGCCGAATTGATTAAAACGGTCGGCGGGACGTGCAATGCCGCGCGAATTGTTGAAGTAATTATTGGCGTTTAAGGCTTCGTTGCGAAAATACTCGTAAACGCTGCCGCGATATTTACTTGTTCCCGACGAAACCAGAGCTGAAACGGTCGCGCCTGATGTGCGCCCGAACTCCGCCGAATAAGTAGCAGTTTGGACACGAAATTCCCGCAAGGACTCGACTGAAGGCACAAATGAAACGTCGCCTGTTGAACCGTTAACCGCCGAAACGCCGTCCACCGTCACTTCATTATTCAATGTGCGGCTGCCGTTGACACTGAGCTGCGAAGTGCTGAGTCGTCCTTCGGCATCAGAACCGGCGGAAACGCCGGGAGCGAGAGCAATTAAATTTGTCGGATTGCGCTCGAATAGCGGAAGGTTTTGCACTTGTTCCTGATTGACGACTGTGCCGACCGCAGAGGTATCACGTTCGATTTGTTCCGCTGCGTCTAATTGCACATCAACCGTCGCGCCGACGCTGCCAACCTTTAATTTAACGTCAACTCTCTGGCGAACATTCAGTTCGATAATTACGGGCGAAATCTCCGTTCGGGAAAAACCGGATTGTTCGACCACGAGTTTGTAAGTTCCAGGAATCAACGAGGGAAAAGTGTAATTCCCGTCTTCGGTCGCCTGAATATTACCTTCGGTTCGATTTCGGTCAATACTGACGATGGAAACGTTTGCCCCCGCAATCGCTGCTCCCTGCTCGTCGCTAATAACTCCGGTCAAAGAACCGTTAGTGCTTTGCGCTATAATCGCCGACGAGCCGATTAAAACAGCAAATAATCCCGCAAAAATGAACTTCAAAAAACCTTTGTCTAATGTTGAACTCGCATTGTATCTCATTTTAAATCAATCTCCTTCACGAACCTTTAACGAAATTTACTTTCTGAATTTTAAGCGAACTTCTCCCGTGCGAGGCGGCAGACAGTTTAACGACTGCTCGCGTTCGTCGAGCAAAAATTATTTTTTATATTTCTAAGCTATTTTCGGAGCTGCAAAAGCCGGAGCCGTTATCAGAGCAACTGCGCCTCTTAAACGTGGATGCTCAACCGCCGGAACGATTCTGATCGGTGTTTCACCGAGTTGCCCGGTCAAAGTTCTTTCCTTAATAGCGTCCCGCACCTGCGGTTCAATCAAATCCCAAGCCTCTGTAATTTCGCCGCAAATGTATATACCAGACGGATCGACCGCATTAATGACCGAAGCTAAGCCCAAACCTAGGTAGCGCGCTGTCGAATTCAAAGCGGTAAGCGCTTTACTGTCTCCGTCTCGCGCTC
>CADCUR010000050.1 GCA_902805935.1 uncultured Pyrinomonadaceae bacterium | reverse complement strand
GAATTCGTTTGGCAGGGCGGGCAATACTGGCGATTTTCCGGTGTCTTCGTCGGCACCGCGTGGCAACTTTTTGTGACCGCTCCGCTCTTGCTTTCGGCGGTTTGGTTCGCGCTGCGCGTTTTGCCCGCAAAGGCGATTGAGAATGATTTGTCGAGCCAATAAAAACCGATGAAAAAATTTATCAGAATCGTTCAAACAGTGTTCGGCATTCCGTGGCTCGTGTTCGGCGCGCAGCATTTTTTGTTTGCGGGATTTGTCGCCAATCTAGTTCCCGCTTATTTTCCGGCGCGCGCGTTTTGGGCGTATTTGACCGGCGCAGCAATGCTTGCCGCCGGCATCAGTCTTATTGTCAATATCAAAGCGCGACTCGCAGCCGCAATGCTGGCGGCGATGCTGCTCGGATTTATTTTGCTGATTCACATTCCGAAACTAATCGGCGGCGACACGACCGCCATCGCTTGGACGCGCTTTCTGCAAGACGCGGCAATCGCTTCGACGGCTGTTCTGCTGGCGGGCGCGCTGTCTAAGCGAAGCGGCGAAACGGATTTTTTAGACCGAATCGCTCGTTTGGGTCGGTATCTGTTCGCGCTTCTCTTAATCGTTTTCGGCATCCAGCAGTTTATGAATCTGGATTTTCTGACGGCGAAAGTCGCGCCATATCTGCCCGTCCGAATCGTTTGGGTTTATTTGACCGGTGCGGCAATGATTGTTGCGGGCGTGTGCGTTCTGACGAATAAAATAGCCGGGCTTGCCGCTTTCGCGCTCGGCGCATTGATGCTGATTCTAAATTTGCTGTTGCACATTTATCTGCTCGCAAACGCGTTTTACACGCCGCTCGTTTGGACGGCGGCAATGCTGGATTTGGCAATCACTTGCGGCGCGTTCGTTTTGGCAGTCGGCTCGCCGGAAGAGGAGGCAGTGGATTGAAGTTATTTTTATTAAAATTGGCTTTTATGCACCGCGCCGATCTCGGAGCAATTGACATTCCGGTTCCGGGCTATGTCATTCAATCGGGCGACGGCACGAACATTTTGATTGACACCGGCTTTCCTTACGAAGCTATGAAAAACCCGCAGCCTTTCGCGCCGCCGGGCGTTAGAGTGGAAATGCGCGAGGAAGATTTCATCGTCAACCGTCTCGCCACAATCGGCTTGCGCCCCGAAGACATAGACATTCTCGTCTGCACGCATTTCGACACCGACCATGCGGGAAATCACGATTTATTTCCGAACGCCGAACCGGTCGTGCAGCGCGGGCATTACGAATTCGCCCGTCGCATCGAACTTGAACGCTTCGCCAACGTCCGCGAACGCTGGGATCATCTCGCTTTGCGTTACCGTTTTGTTGACGGCGACGCGGAACTAATTCCGGGCGTTGAATTAATCGAAACGAGCGGTCACGTTCCCGGTCATCAAGCCGTGCTGGTGCGTCTGCCCGAAACTGGAACGGTGATTTTGGCGATTGACGCGATTCCGCATTCTTCGATGCTCGATGCGGAAACGCGCTGGGTGATGCCGATTGATATGGACGAGCGCGGCACGCGGGAAAGCACGCGCAAACTCGTCGAACTGGCGCGCCGCGAAAATGCCGCGTTCATCGTTCACGGACACGATTCGGAACAATGGAAAACGCTCAAACACGCGCCGGAATTTTACAGTTAGACGAGCCTTGACAAAAATTGACGTTTTGGCAGTTTCGCAGAAAGCGAACTCACGCTGTGGCGGCGGCTTTTTCGATTAAAATTTCAAGCTCGTATTTTACGGGAAAATTCATCGAATTGGCGATGAAACAAAACTCGTGCGCTCGTGTGTGTAGTTCTTTTGCCAGTTCCGCGTCGGATTCTTTCGTTACCGTGACGCGCGGCTTGATCGTTACTTCCGCGAATTTGCCGTTGCCGTCGTCGGTTTCAATTAACTTTCCGCTACCGTCGTCCTCATAGTCAACAACGACGACTCTGGCATCGGCGCACAGATGCAGATACCAGAGCATATGGCAGCCGGAAATCGCCGCGACGACTAATTCTTCCGGTTTGTAACGCGAAGCGTCGTCCCGGTAATCGGATCGGGGGTTTTTAATTTTTCCGCTAATGTCAAACCGAAAATCGGTCGCCGTGACTAGGCGGCTGCGAAACGACTAAAAACTCGATTTCCCCGACGGATTCATTAAACATCTGATGCGGCACGCCTGGCGGAACTTCCGCGCCTTCGTGCTTTTGCAAAACTTCCCGCACACCCGCAATTTCGAGTGTCGCCGAACCTTCTAAGACGAAAAAGAATTGTCTCGATTTTGTATGATAATGTTGCGCTTCCTTTGTTCCCGGCGGCATCCGTTCGTGGATGACGCTCAATCCGGCGGTTTTGACCAGATGCCAGCCGTCGCAATTTTCGCCCCAAACGTAATGCTCCGACGTTTCTTTGCCGATCATATTTCGTCAAGAATCTTCACACCGAGATTGTTAAATCGTCAAGCATTTCAGCCGATTGCAGCGCCTTTGCCGCCGCTTCCGCGCCGACGAGCGTTTCGATTATCCAGCCCGCCAAAAACTTTCCCGACAAACATTGCGCCGCTGTCGCCACGTTACCTTCGCGCACGAACGATTGCCAAACGACCGTTGCGCCGAAACTCTCTAACGCCTGTTTGATTTCCGCCGACGGATAACTCGTCGCGCACTTTCCTCGTAAAAATCCCAACGCGCCGAGCAGCAGCGCGCCCGAATCAATCGCGCCGACGAGCTGGCGGCTTTCATCGAGCGTAAAACTCGACAAAAATTTCTCGTCCGTCATTTTTTGTCTCGTGCCTTTCCCGCTGCAAAAAAGCACGGCATCGGACGAGTTCGCTTCCGCCAAACGCCCGTGCATTTTTATTTCGATTCCGGTCGTGGAAGTGTGAACTGCTTTGTCGCCAAGCAATTTAACCTGCCAATCCGCTTTCTCCACTCGATTGAGCAAATCCCACAAAATAAATAAATCGAGGTCAGTGAAATCGTCAAACGTGATGATTGAAATTTTCATAATTTGTTTAAGTTGATTTGCGCCAAAAACGCCAGGCACTCGCCGCGAATAACCCCGCGCCGAGACAGAACCACCAATCCCAAAAAGGCAATACGAGCGAGACGCCGCCGGTCATCGTCAGATAAATCGCTCTGACCACAGCCGCCCCGCCGCGCAAAATTAAAATCGCGGCGCAGCCCGAAACCACAGTGCCGACAAGCAGGCGCGGCAACCGCCTTCCCCAAAACTGTGCGGGCGCGCGCGCCGCGGCGACGGCTAAAAAACACAAACCGGCGGCGATGAGGTCGTATATTAAAAACCAACTTTGCCGAAACGCCTCCCGCGCCATCTCCACATCCAAACCGACATACCAGCCCAACGCCCAAGCAACGTGCAGCAAGGCGAAAACGAAAGCCCAGAGTGCCGCGCCGTATTCAACCCGGAAAGTTTTTGGACGGATTGACCCGTTGGTGCTTGTGGTCGCTGATTCAATCATCGGAATTTTTCAAAAGATAAACATCCGGCGCGTGCCGCTGCATAAAAATCGCGGGCGCGTCGAGCGGCGTAAAACCGAATTGTCGGTAAAGCCCGTGCGCGTCTTTCGTCGCCAGCATCCACCGCCGCAAATTTTGCAAATTTGGGTGCGCGTGAATCGTTTCCATCAGCCATTTCGACAGCCCGCGCCCGCGATGCGTTTCGATTACAAAAACATCGCACAGATAAGCAAACGTCGCCGAATCGGTAATCACGCGGGCGAAGCCGATTTGTTCTTCCGCTTCGTATAAACCGAAACACAAAGAATTTTCAATCGAACGCCGCACTGTTTCAAAAGGAATATTGTTTGCCCAATACGAGCGGCTCAAAAAGTCGTGGACAAACGCGAAATCAATTCTCGCTTTGGCAGTGCTAATCGTGTATTCGTCCCGTCGCCATTCGTTGGGCGTGTTTTCGCTTTTAACTTTCATAAAATTTTACAATCAAGGTTTCCGGGCGAAAACGTAAGCCCGGCGCGTTTGCACTTCGACTTTGGGAATCGGTTCTCTTTGGGTCGCTTCTTCGATTTCAAATCCGGCGGTTTCGAGATTACGTTTCATTTCGCCCGTCTCAAAAAAGTAAAAGTCCAGATTCACTTTTTTGCCCAAAAATTCGTCGAGATGACGAGTTTCCTGCCCGATGTGAAACGTCAGAAGGAGCGTTCCGCCCGAACGCAGCACCCGGTTTATTTCGCGCAAAGCGTCAATTACTGAATCGCGCGGAATGTGAATAATCGAATAAAAAGCCGCCGCGCCGCCGAAAGACTCGTCGGCAACCGCTTTCAAATCGAGCATATTTCCTTGCCGAAAAGAAATGTCGGGATTCAACGCCCGCGCCTGCTCGACCATTCCCGGAGATAAATCAATGCCGCAGACGGTCGCCCCTCGGTCTTTCAAATAACGTGTGATGTGTCCCGCGCCGCAGCCCAAATCACAAATCGTTTCCCTTTTTCCGACCGTTTCAACCAGCCGGTCGAGCATTCGGCGGTCGAAAGGTTTTTGAGATAATTCATCCTTAAACTTTTCGGCGTAATCCGCCGCCACGCGGTCGTAGCTTGTTTCAAGTTCCATTTGTTTCGTTTGATTTATGCTGCCAGTTCAGCAACCCTCGAATCTGCAAAACGATAAAGATTGAGCTGCCGAAAATTAAAGGAAAACTGCTTATCAAAATCCCGACGACGAGCCAGTTTGAGCTGCCGAGCATACAAAAGACGAACCCGTATCTGCTTCGGCTGCCGAGCAGATACATACCCAAAAGTCCGCAAAACATCGCCAGCCAATCGAAACCGTAATACTGCATTTTTATTCTTTTATTGTTCTTTCGGACTTGCCGCCTTCGTATTCGCCGCCGAGCATTGACATCAAAACGAGCGATTCGTAACCGTTTTCAATTTTCAAACATTCGCGCATCACGCCTTCCGCAACGAATCCTTCGGTTTCGTAAAGGCGTCTCGCCCGCGCATTATGCTCTTTTACGTCGAGCCACAAACGGTGCGCTTTTAGTTCTTCAAACGCCAATTTTTTTATTTCGCGCAAAACTTCTTTTCCATAACCCCGATTCTTTTCGGTCACGACGATGCGGCGAAATTCGACGCTTCGGTTCGCGTCGGTTAATCCAGCCAGAATAACGTAGCCGACCCGCTCGCCTTTTGCGTTTTCGATGACGAGATGCGATAAATCTTCGGATTCGAGCGAAGCCGCGTGCCGCTCGCGCGTCCAAACGCTGACGTAGGCGCGATTTTCCGCCGCTTGCTCCGCGCCGAGAACAAAATCAAGGTCGGCTTCAGTTGTCGGTCGCAAACGGATTTTCATTTCGCGTAATTGTCGGTTCCCAGAAAATGCAGCGAAACATACGGCTCATCGCCGACGACCCAACTGTCATGCGGTTCGGGCGGAATGTAAAACAAATCGCCGGGAGCAAGTTCAATTACAGAGCCGTTCGGCATCGCGGCGGTCGCGCGTCCCTGCAAAACCATTCCGACGTGTTCGACCGCGCAGAGCGGCACGCCCGCCGACGGAGCGACTTGCTGCGACCATTTCCAGCCCGGCTCGTAACTCGCGCGTCCGACGGTCATTCCGCCGATGCGAACGATTTCAAATTTTCCCTTTTCAAACTCGCGCACCTCGTCCGGCGCGTCGAATCTTTTCAAAATTACTTCAAGCATTTTTATTCGTTCTCCAAAATCATTGCCACAGCCCGGCTATCTCGCGGGCGTTCGCTTCCAAAATCAACTCGCGCCGCGCATCCAAGCGTCGGAAACGGCTCGCCCCTTTTCCAAATCGTCAACGACCAGAATAAGTTGGTTTTGATGGTCGCTGTAAATGACTTTGATATTCACGCCCGCTTCCGCCATCAAGCGAGAGATTTCCCCCAGTTGTCCGGGTTGGTCTTGCTTTAATCGCAGAACGAGAACTTCCCTGTTCGCTAAAACTTCGATTCCTTTTGCTTCCAGGGCTTTTTGGGCAGCATCGCCGTCTTCAAAAAGAAAATGCGCGATGCCTTTGCCATCGAAAACCCACGCGCCGCCGCCTTCGACGCTAACTCCCGCTCGTCCCAAAGCCTCGCCCATTTCAGCCAAAGCTCCGGGACGATTTTCCAACCGAATTGCTAAATCTCGCATAATTTATCTTCTTCGTTTCAAAGATTCATCGAAAAATAATGGGCGACGTGCGCCATTCCCTTCCGCTCGTAAAAACGGTGTGCATCCGTTCTCTCGACTTTTGAAACGAGCCGCAGATGCGTGCAGCCGTTTTCTTCGGCGTACGCGACCAGCCAATCGAACAACTCGCCGCCGCAGCCGCGCGACCGCTCACCGCTTTTTGTTACGAGGTCTTCGATTTCAAAATATTTCCCGTCGGCGGCGAGCCACTCGGAAATCCTGAATCCGGCGACGGCTTTGACTTCGCCGGCGGCTTGCAAAAAAGCGAGCCGCAGCCCCGTTGCTTCAGTTAGTTTTTTGACGCGCGGCAGAAAATCCTCCGCCGCGAGATGCGGGCGCAGTTCGGACATTACCGAAAAACAATTCAAGATTTCTTCGTCAGATTCCGCCAGCGCGATTTTGTGCATCGTTAGTTTTTATCGGCGGCGATTGAAAAGCCGCCATTGTTTCCTCAAACCTCTTTTTCGCTCTTTTTCCTTCAGCCGACTAATGCCATAATAACGAAAAGCGGTCTTTTGCCAAGTGCCGCTTTTTAATTTCCGAGCCAGACCGCTTTAGGGATATATAAAATTAAAATGTCATCCGACCGAAAATTAAGCTCGCCGCCGTTTATCACCGTTTCCCTCGAATCTTCCGACGTTCCGATTTACCGGCAAGTTTATGAAACGCTGCGGCGAGCGATCCTTTCGGGCGGGCTTGCCGCCGGAGCGCAACTGCCTTCGACGCGCTCGCTCGCCATACAGCTCGCCATTTCCCGAATGACAGTCGTCAACGCTTACGAACAGCTATTTGCCGAAGGATACATTGAAGGTGTTTCCGGTTCTGGAACTTACGTCGCTTCCGTGTTGCCGGAAGAATTTCTCGAAATTAAAGACAGAAAGCGGCGCGGCGGGCGCTTCGAAGGCAAAACGCAAACCACGCTTTCAAGGCGCGGGCGTTTGCTCGCCTCATTCGACCACGCTTATCTTCGCGCCCGGACTGACGCGCGCTTTTCGGCTTTTCATTACGGCTTGCCGGCGATGGAAGCGTTTCCGTTCGACGTCTGGTCGCGCCTCGCGTCGCGCCGATTACAAAAAATGTCGGTCTCCCTGTTCGGATCGGGGAATCCTTTGGGTTACGACCCGCTGCGCCGCGCGGTCGCCGCTTATCTGCAAACTTCTCGCGCCGTCAGATGCTCGCCCGAACAAGTTATAATCTGCGCCGGAGCGCAGCAAGCGTTGTCGCTCGCCGCACAGATTTTGATTGACGAAAAGACAATCGTGTGGACGGAAGACCCGTGTTACCTCGGCTCAAGAAACGCTTTCGCCGCCGCCGGTGCGCGCATTGTCCCGATTCCGGTTGACCGCGAAGGTTTCGATTTAGGGTTCGCTCTTAAAAAAAACAAAACGGCGCGTCTCGTCTGCGTCACGCCGTCGCATCAATTTCCGCTCGGCATCGTAATGAGTCTCGCACGGCGTTTAGCATTAATTGAATGGGCGCGAGCGAACGAGGCTTGGATCGTCGAGGACGATTACGACAGCGAATTTCGTTACGCGGGCAGACCGCTCGCCTCGCTGCAAGGATTGGACAACAGCGGGCGCGTGATTTACGTCGGCACGTTCTCAAAAACGATTTTTCCCGCCTTGCGGCTCGGATATATGGTCGTTCCCGAAAATTTGATTGACGTTTTCGCCGCCGCCCGCGCTTTGTCCGACAGCCATTCGCCCTCGATTGACCAGGCGATTTTGACGGATTTCATCGAAGCGGGACATTTTTCGAGACACATCCGGCGAATGAGGGCTTTATACGCCGAACGCCAAGCCGCGCTCGTCGCCGCCGCAAACCAAGATTTGGCTGGTTTGCTCGATGTTCCCTCTGACGAAGCCGGAATGCACTTAATCGGCTGGCTGCCGGAAAACGTCTGCGACCGAACCGCTTCGGAAAAGGCGAGAGAATACGGCATCGAAACCAGACCGCTCTCCGCTTACTGTTCAAAGCCGCAGCCGCAAGGCGGGTTGATTTTGGGCTACACGGCGTTTAGCCCCGGACAAATCAGAAACGGCGTCGAGCGGCTGTCGCGGGCTTTAATCTGAAATTTCGGTTGAATGAAAAAACCGTATATAAAGATGCGCCGATGGAGCAACCGCCGCGAGTTAAAGCATCCGTTTGATAATATAAGAGAAAATATGAATGAAAGCGAAATTAAATCGTCATTTTTATCATGCCGTAATTTTTT
>CADCUR010000049.1 GCA_902805935.1 uncultured Pyrinomonadaceae bacterium | reverse complement strand
AAGAAAAGTTTTCGCAAAGAGAAGAATCAATAATTTTATGTCGTCTGTGAAATCCATTTTACTCGAACAATTCACCGCTTGTTACGACGAAAACGGTTGGTTTGTCGCGCTAAAAAATGCGGTGAAAAATCTGACGGCTGAACAGGAGATTTGGAAGACGAAGAATCTCGATAATTCGATTTGGGAGATTGTTCATCTGAATTTTTACAATGAAGCGTATTTAAAGCGATTTAAGGGAATTGATTACGTTTACCCGACGAACAATAATGACGAAACTTTTGCGGGCGCGGAAACAGTTTCGGAAGAGGCGTGGCAAGCGGAACTACTTTTTAAGCGGCAATTCAAATTCATCGGAAGTTGTGTGATGATTATGAATGTATGAAAACACCGATTCGCGTTTTAATCGTCGAAAATCAAACGCTTGTGAGAGTCGGCGTCGAGACCGTTTTGAAAGAGCAGAACGATATTGAAATCGTCGGCTGCGCCGAGACGAGCGCGGACGGATTTCGTCTTTTCGAGCAGACGAAACCGGACGTGACGATTCTCGGTCTGCGTCTGCCGGATTCGTGCGCCGTTGACGAGATTGAAAGCTATCTTAAAGAAAACGAGCAGGGGAAAATTATCGTTCTCGCCGACAAAGCGGGCGACGCGGAGATTTCGCGTTCGTTGAAAAACGGCGCGTCCGGCTACGTTTGCAATGACATCTCCGCCGCCGATTTAATCAAGGCGATTCGCACGGTTGCAGCGGGCAAAAAATATCTGCAAAACGAAGTCGCCAACATCCTCGGCGAAAATTTCGGGCAGGAAGAGCTAACGAAAACCGAGCGGAAAATTTTGCAGGCGATTGTCGCCGGAAAAGCGAATAAGGAAATAGCGTTTGATTTGAACGTCAGCGAAAACACCATCAAAACGCATGTCAAAAACGTCTTTGAAAAACTCGGCGTATCCGACCGAACTTCCGCGGCGACGCTAGCGATAAAGCGCGGGCTGGTGAGAATTGATGTTTAATTTTAATGCAAAGGCGCCGATAGCGCAGAGGCGCAAAGAAAAATTGTAAAAAGCGAAATCGGCTTTTTAAGCTGTCTTAAAATCTTTGCGTCTTTGCGTCTTTGCGCCTTTGCGCTAAATTATCCCTTTGCCAGCATTCCACCCGAATTAATGAGAAAAACTTCACCGCGATTGATGATTACAACCGCCTGTTTTCCTTGTATTCTATAAATGTTTTTAAGCGAACAAGGAGGAAGGATTTAATGATAAACATCAGACGAAGCGATGAACGCGGCGGCGGAAATTACGGCTGGCTCGACACGAAATACACGTTTTCATTCAACAATTATTACGACCCGCGCTTTATGGGTTTTCGCAATTTGCGCGTGATAAACGAAGATTGGGTGGCGGCAAATCAGGGATTCGGCACGCACGGACACAGCGATATGGAAATCATCACATACGTCGTCGAGGGCGCGCTCGCGCACAAGGATTCGACCGGCGGCAGCGAAGTTTTGCGCCCGCACGAAGTTCAGCGAATGACCGCCGGGACGGGCATCCGGCACAGCGAATTTAATCCGTCGGAAACCGAGCGAGTTCATCTTTACCAGATTTGGATCTTGCCTGAAAAAGACGGTTTGGAACCGGGTTACGAGCAAACTTATTTCGCGCCCGAAGATAAAAAAGGACGTTTGAAATTAGTCGCTTCTCCGGGCGGCGCGTCCGGCTCGGTGCGAATTAATCAGGACGTGAAACTTTACAGCTCGATTTTGGAAGGCGGCGAAACGGTTTCGCACGAACTCGCAGAAAACCGCCACGCCTGGTTGCAGGTCGTTAAAGGTTCTGTGGATTTGAACGGCGAAACTTTGCAGGCGAGCGACGGCGCGGCAATCAGCGACGAACGAGTTTTGCAGGTAAAATCGCTGGCGGATGGAACCGAGTTTTTGCTGTTTGATTTGAATTGAAATCTGCCGAACAAAAGCGGGCGGCGAATAAATTTTAGAAAATTTTTTAGCCGCGGATTATCGCGGACGACGCGGATTAGAATACAATCGAATTCTTAATTCGCGTCGTCCGCGGTAATCCGCGGCTAATTTTTATATGAATGCAATTCTGCCAAGCTCAACCGTCGGCGTTTTCGGCAGCGGACAATTGGGGCGTATGCTCGCCATCGAAGCCAGACGAATGGGTTACCGCGTGATGACGTTTTCGCCTGAATCCGGCACGCCGACCGGACAAATCGCCGACGCAGAAATCTGCGCGGCTTACGAAGATTTAGACGCGGTAAAGAAGTTTGCGCGCGCGGTTGACGTCGTTACTTTTGAATTTGAAAACGTGCCGTCAATTTGCGCCGAAACCGCCGCGCAATTTGCGCCGGTTCATCCGCGCGGCGAAGTTTTGCACATCGCGCAAAACCGTCTGCGCGAAAAAACTTTTTTGCGGTCGAACGGCTTTCCCGTCGCCGAATTTCGGCACATCAAAACTCTGGAAGATTTGCAAAACGCGGTGCGGGAAATCGGCGTTCCGGCAATTTTAAAGACCGCCGGTTTCGGTTATGACGGCAAAGGTCAGACGAAGATAAACGCGGTGGAAGATTGCGCCGAAAGCTTTCGGCAAATCAAAAATCAGGAAGCGGTTTTAGAGGCGTTCGTTGATTACGAAAAGGAAGTTTCGGTCGTCGCGGCGCGCGGCGCGGCGGGCGATTTCGCCCATTTCGGCGCTATTGAAAACGCGCACGCCAATCACATTTTAGACGTCTCGTTCGCGCCCGCTTTCGTTTCTGGTAAAACACAAAAAGAAGCTGTCAAAATCGCGCGCGGCATTTTAGAAACGCTCGATGTGGTCGGCGTCATGACGGTCGAGTTTTTTCTGACCAAAGACGGCAAACTCATCGTCAACGAACTCGCGCCGCGCCCGCATAATTCCGGTCATCTGACGATTGACGCCTGCCTCTCGAATCAATTCGAGCAGCAGCTTCGCGCCGTCTGCGGGCTGCCGCTCGCTTCGACTGCGCTTTTCCGACCGGCGGCGATGGCGAATCTTTTAGGAGATTTGTGGGAAAACGGCGAGCCGAAGTGGGCGCGGGCATTGGAAAATAAAAACGTCAAACTTCATCTTTATGGCAAACACGAAGCCAGATGCGGGCGCAAGATGGGACATTTGACGGCGACGGCTGAGACGACGCGGGAAGCCGTCGAAGCGGTCATTAAAGCGAGAGAAAATTTAACCGCCGATAGGCACACATAAACTCAGATTGTTTTTGATGTTACATGCGTTTTAAAATTTCTTCGCGAACCAAACGCCAGCCATAATGCCGACGAATCCGATAAACACGCTCAGGAAAAGATAAACGAAAGCCGTCATCAAATTCCGCTCGCGGACAAGCGCGAAAATCTCCAATTCAAAAGTTGAAAACGTCGTGAACGTGCCGAGAAATCCGGCGGTTAAAGCCAATCGCAAATTTTCGTTCGGCGCAGATTTGTCGGCGAAAAGGGCGAATAGGAAGCCGACAGAATCGTTTCTCGGATAAAACCGAACTTGACGGCGGGCGGCGTTTTCGGCTTAATCTGTTCTCGTGTTCAAAACTAGAAGCAAACGACTCGAACGCATTGACACGGGCGATTACACGCCCGAAGAATACGAACGATTTCTGCATGAAATTCGCCTGATTAATCGGTTTGCGGGCGACAATCGGGCGCTCGGAAAAACGCTTTTGCGCGACATCGAAAATTCACGTCCGCAAAGTTTCTCGGTGCTTGACGTCGGCGCGGGTTCGGGCGAACTGCTGCGCGCGATTGCCCGATTTGCAAACGAGCGCGGCATTCGGGCGGCGCTTTTCGGTTTGGAATTAAATGCTCGTTCGGCGCGGGCAATTCGAGAAGAATCGGTAAATTACGCGCAAATTGCGGCGGTGCGCGGCGACGCCTTTAAATTGCCGTTTGCCGACGACGCTTTCGATTACGCTATTTGTTCGCTTTTCACGCATCATTTTACGGACGACGACATCGCGAGCATTTTAGAGGAGATGAGTCGCGTCGCCCGTCGCCGAATTTACGTGATTGATCTGCACCGCCACCGCGTTGCATACCTTTTATACCAACTTTTTTGCCGTCTCTTCAGCATCAGCCCGCTCGTGCGCGAAGACGGCTCGCTTTCGATTCTGCGAAGTTTTACGCCTGACGAATTAGAGAAAATCGGACGCGCGGCGAATCTCGAAAATTGTTCGGTCGAAAGAATTTTTCCGTATCGGCTAATTTTAAAGTCGTCAGAAATTAGCCGCGAATAACACGAGTAACACGAATGAAAAATAAAAAATAATTCGCGTTCATTCGTATCGTTCGCGGCTCAAATTTCCTTCTTCTATAAGTTTATTCAAATGCGCTTCGACCGACTTTCCGGCGAGTTTATAGAGCGCGGGCGAGACATCGGCGTAAACTCGTTCGACAATTTCACGAGTCGTTTTCGCGCCGCTTTCAATCGCTTCTAAAATTTGTTTTTCTCTTTCGAAGCGGTGCGCGATATAGCTTTCGATTTTCGATTCGGCATCGAAAACCGCCGCGCCGTGCGAGCCGCAGAGAAAACGCAAATTCGGTAAATCGCGCAATCGTTCGAGCGACGATAAATAATTTTTCAAGTTTCCTTCAGGCGGCGCGATAACGACGGAACTCGAACTGACGACGTTATCGCCCGAGAGAAGAAAGCCGAATTCCGCGTCGTAAAAGGCGAGCAAACCGGCGGCGTGTCCGGGCGTATGCAGCGTTTTTAAGCGAAACGGTTTTCCGTCTTCGTCCGCCAAATCAAACGCTTCGCCGTCTTCGATAAACGTTTGGAAATCAACTTTTCCCGCCAGAGCATTCGCCGTCTGGCGGTGCGCGGCAAGCGGAATTTTCAAATTGAATCGCTCTCTCAGATGAGTTTGCAAAATCGTCTCGCCGCCCGTGTGGTCGCGGTGCTGATGCGTCGTGATTACCGCCAAACACTCGTCATTATTTTCGACGAACGAATCAATCAAACGGTGCAAAGCCGCTTGCTCCGATTCGTCTTCGGATGCCGCGTCAATGACGACGAATCGCTTGCGCCCGACAATGAAACAATTTGTGTGCGTCGCGGGCGGCAGCGTGTCGGTCTTGAGCGGAAAACAAACGACGCGCGGATTAAGTTCGATGTGTCGAATTTCGCCGTCTGCTTTTTGGGAATTTTCGAGAAGATTTTCGGAAACGGACTTTGGATTTTGGACTTCGGATTTTAGACCGTCTTCCGCCAGAGTTTTGAGCGACAGCAAAACCGGCGGCGAAATTAAAACTTCCGACTTTTTCCATTTTTCGAGAGCGTCGGTCGGTCGAATAAACTCGACGTTTTCAAGTTCGGAAATCGCCGCGTAAGGCGTTTGTTTCGGCGGACAAGCGGCGAGAAAAAATCTGGTTTTGAAACGCACGGGGGAAAATTGCGGAGTCGTCCAAAAACCCGTGTAGGCGAAATCAGTCGCGTCAATCCGCAAATTCCAATGTTCAAGAATTTCGGCGAAAGTCATTCTATTGGAAATCAAGTCGTCGTGCAAAGAGGCGCGTTGACCGCGCGTTAAACGCTCGCCGCCTCTCGCCAGCAGCACGCCCGTTTCTTCAAACGCTTCGCGCGCGGCGCAGGCGATGAATTTTTCGAGTTCTTTATCCTGACAATTTTCTATCGAAACGAGCGCGTCCGAGATTTCTAATTTGCCGCCCGGAAAAGCGTGCCAGCCGCCCAAAAAAGCGATTTGCGGATTGCGCTGCGCCCACAAAACACGGTCGCCCGCCTCGTTTAACAAAATGACGGCGGCGGCATCTTTCGGAGTTGCTGTTTTCTGTTTCACTGGATTATTCTAACTTATCAATATGGCAAAACACATTCGAGATTTGTTTGATTTGACGGGCAAAACGGCAATCGTCACAGGCGGCTCGCGCGGCATCGGCGTGGAAATGGCGGAAGCGCTGGCGGAAGCGGGCGCAAGTTTAATGCTCTGCGCGCGCCGCGAAGAATGGCTGAATGAAACAATCGAAGAATTTCGCGGCAAAAATTTTCGGGTCGAAGGAAAAATCTGCGATGTCGCCAAACCCGAAGACGTTCAGGCGTTCGTTGACGAAACCGTGAAAACTTTCGGCAAAATTGACGTTCTTATTAACAACGCCGGAATTTCGTGGGGCGCGATGCCCGAAGCGATGCCGCTCGCGCAGTGGCAGAAAGTGATTGACGTAAATTTAACCGGCTGTTTTCTAATGGCGCAGGCGGTCGGGCGCGAAATGCTCAAAAATAACAGCGGCTCGATCATCAATATCGCTTCGATTGCCGGACTTTCGTCGAGCGCCAACGGTCCGTTTTACGCCGGATACGCCGCCAGCAAAGCCGGACTCATCGGTTTGACTAGGGAACTCGCGGCGAGTTGGGGACGCCGCGGAATCCGCGTCAACGCCATCGCGCCCGGCTTTTTTCACTCGAGGCTGGCTGACGCGGTGATTGATATTTACGAGCGCTCGATTCAGGAAACAAATGTTATTCCGCGCATCGGCGAAGAGGGCGAACTAAAGGGCGCGACGGTTTTTCTCGCCAGCGACGCTTCGAGTTATATCACCGGGCAGACGATTGTCGTGGACGGCGGAATGACGATTTGATTTCGGGTTTGGGATTGCGGATTGCGGATTTACCCTTAGCCGAACGACCAGCCTGCAATTCGCAATCCGTTGCGCTTCGTCGTTTGAATTATGTGCGGTCTTCGGATAAATTAAAGTCTCAAGCAAATTCATTTCACAACGGAAAAAATTACAAGATGCAGGCAACGACGCTCAATCTGGCTTCGATCATCGAACATCACGCTCGGCTCGCGCCCGACAAAGAGGCGATTGTGTGGAACGATGTGCGGATGAGTTTCGGGCAGTTGAACGCGCTGTCGAACCGCGTTGCGGGCGCGCTCATTGAAATGCAAATTGGTCACGGCGATAAAGTCGCGCTGTGCTGTCCGAATCTGCCTTTTTTCCCGATTGTTTATTACGCGATTATGAAAACGGGCGCGGCGGTCGTTCCCTTGAGCATTCTCTTTACGCCGCGCGAGATTGCGTATCACCTGACTGATTCCGACGCGAAAGCCGTTTTCGTCTTTGAAGGAACCGATGAATTGCCCTTGGCGCAAACGGTCAAAGCGGGTTTCGACCAAGTTGAAAGTTGCGAAAATTTAATCGTGATGACGATTAATCCGCTCGCCGCTTCACCGATCGAAGGCACGCAAACTCTCACGCAAATCACGGAGAACCAGCCGGAGACTTTCGAGACTTTTCCGACCGCGCCGCACGATACCTGCGCGATTCTTTACACTTCCGGCACGACCGGACAGCCAAAGGGCGCGGAACTTACACACTTTAATTTGATGTCGAACGTGACGACGATGTATAGCATTCATCTGCCGGTTCTCGATTTTACCGACGGCGCGCAGAAAACCGTTTTGGTAACTTTGCCGCTGTTTCACACGACCGCGCAGACGTGCCAGATGAACACGAATCTTTACGGCGGCAACCGCGTCGTTCTGCTGCCGCGTTTTGAGCCGCACACGACGCTCGAAACAATGGAGCGCGAGCGAGTTAATTTCTGGGTCGGCGTGCCGACGATGTATTGGGCGCTGCTGAAATACGTGGAAGAAAACGGTTACGATACGTCGGCGATTACCAAAAATATGAAAGTCTGCACGTCGGGCGGCGCGCCGATGCCCGTCGAAGTGATGCGCGAATTCGAAGAAGTTTTCGGGATGCGCGTACTCGAAGGCTACGGCTTGTCGGAGACTTCGCCGCTCGCCACCTTCAATCAGTTCGAGCGACCGTCGAAACCCGGCACGGTCGGGCAACCGATTTTCGGCGTCGAAGTAAAATGCGTTGACGAAAACGACCGGGAAGTGCCGCCGGGGACGCGCGGCGAAGTCGTCATTCGCGGCGCGAACGTAATGAAAGGTTATTACAAACGTCCCGAAGCCACCGCCGAAGCATTTAAGAACGGCTGGTTTCATTCGGGCGACATCGGCGTGATGGACGACGAGGGTTATCTGTCAATCGTTGACCGCAAAAAAGATATGATTCTGCGCGGCGGCTACAACATTTACCCGCGCGAACTCGAAGAAGTGATGATGACGCACGAAGCCGTTTCTTTGGTCGCCGTCATCGCCGTTCCCGACGAACGTCTGGGCGAAGAAGTCAAAGCCGTCGTCGTGCCGAAACCAGGCGCGGAATTGACCGAAGAAAATTTCATCGAATGGTGCAGAACGCAGTTTGCGGCGAATAAATATCCGCGCTACGTCGAATTCCGCGCAGAACTGCCGATTGGCGGCACGGGGAAAATTTTAAAACGCGCGCTGCGCGAAGAAGGTTAGCCACGAACAAACACGCATAAGACACAAATAATTAAAATCTTTCTTTTAATTTTTTGTTTTTGTCCGTGTTGTGCGCGTTTGTTCACGCCGGAATCTGACTATGAACAAGAAAGTTCTTATCGTTGAGGATTATGATGATGCGCGCAGCTTTATGAAAACTTTAGTAGAGGGCTGCGGTTACGAAGTTCTCGAAGCATATTAA
>CADCUR010000048.1:457-8705 GCA_902805935.1 uncultured Pyrinomonadaceae bacterium | reverse complement strand
CGAGCCCAATTTTACGATCAGCTTGCCCGCAAAGTTACCGGCAAACCCGTCAGGCACACTCTGCTCATTCATCACAATCTGGTGACGGCGTTGTTTCTCGATGATTTACTGCAAATGTTCGAGAAAAAAGGATGGAAACTAATCAACGCCGAACGCGCTTTTAAAGACCCCGTTTTCAAAAAATTTCCGAACGTCGTTCCGGCAGGCGAAAGTATCATCTGGTCGCTGGCGAAAGAGACAGGCAAATTTGAAAACGAACTGCGTTATCCGGCGGAAGACGAGCGATATGAGAAAGAGAAAATGGACAAGCTGGGGTTGTAATACTCGTTGCCGAGGGAATTAGTCACATGAAAAAAGTGTGAAAATCCTATCATTTTTGATTGTTCGTCAGCTTTCTACTATTGATTCACATATAATATTAGGACTTACGCAGTTGAATAGTTATTTGATAAAAATAAAGAATGAATCCGCCGAAAGTTACCGACGAAGATTACATTAACTTTATCATCGCCACGCCGCGCGAGGTGACCGCCACTGAAGCCGAACGCGTTCAGCCTGAGAGCAAAGACGCTCCCGCGCACGACGCGTTTACTCGCCTTTTGCAACGCCTCGAACCCGATGCCGAAACGCTCTGGCAGGAAGCCAAGACGCAGATAGATTCTGGAGGCGGCATCCTTGTTCTGGATGATTCGACGCTTGAGAAACCCTATTCGGAGAGAAACGCTCTCGTTTACCGGCACTGGTCGGGCAAGCAAAAAGAAGTGGTGAGCGGCATCAATTTGATCACCTTGCTGTGGAGTGACGGCGCGCGGTGCGTCCCCGTAGATTATCGCGTGTTTGATAAAGATCGCGACGGCAAAACCAAAAACGATCATTTTGCCGAGATGCTGCTTGAAGCCTTTGAGCGCGGTTTTGCTCCCGCGCTGGTGTGTTTCGACAGTTGGTATGGGTCGGTCGAAAACCTGAAACTGGTGCGCTCCCTCGGCTGGCATTTTTTGACGCGGCTCAAAGCAAACCGGCAGATCAGAATCGGCGGCAGCAAACTGCAAGCCGTCTCCGAAGCCGGCTTGTGTGGCGGCGATGGAACCATCTGCTGGCTCAAAGGTTTCGGAGAGATCAAAGTATTTCGGGTTCGCGCCACGGACGGCACATCGGAATACTGGGCGACAAGCCTGCGCCAGATGACTGAAGCTGAACGCGAAACGCAAGCCAAAAGCGCGTGGCGCATTGAGATGTATCATCGCGCTCTGAAACAACAATGCCTGATTGAACGCGCCCAATGCCGCCGATTGCGTCCCGTAATGAATCACATCGGACTTTGTATCAGAGCGTTTGTGCGAATCGAAAGTCATTGTTATCGAGAAAAAATCAGTTGGATCGAAGCTAAAACCAGTATTATCCGAGATGCGGTCAGAACCTATTTATCGAATCCGCGGTATTCGCTTCTCCCAACTGCGTAAGTCCTATAAGTCTATACAATGTAGGATAAACTTTATTCAAGTTAAGCAATTAACGAATAAACCAAGAAGGAGAAAGCAAAAATGCTACAAATCGAAAACAAAGACAGATTCGGAAAAGTCGTCGCAGACGCCATCGCCAAAATCGAATTGACAGTCAAAGACGCGGGAATGAAAAAACGGTGGATTAACGCCATTGCCAAAGCAACGGTCGAGATCGAAGAAAACGGCGTGTAAACTTCTTATCGATATAAGATTTATTGCCCGAAGAATTGAGAAGAAAGAAGCATCGAACAACCGATTACATCATAAAACCCAGGTTTGACGCCGGGAAATTATTGATATTCGGGAAAACAAGTGGAATGTCGTTTTCCGATAATCCGTACCAGCGCGCCAGCGTCGAAGTGTACATATCTACCGAAACCGAAGGGATAAAGCGTCCGCGAGTTTCCGCGTCGTCCGGTCCACCGTTGACGAGCGTCGGGAAAATTGTGCCGTTTGACGTTGGTTTGCCATAGAAATCTCCACCTCTGACCGCGCCGCCGATAACGAAGTGATGTCCAGCCCAGGCGTGATCCGAGCCGACGCCCGAACCCGAACCGGCTGGATTGAAGGTGCGGTTGAAATCCGACATCGTAAATGTCGTAACTTGCGACCCGATGCCTTGCGCCACCGTTTCGTCGTAAAAAGCTTTTAACGCCTGACTGACCTGCGTCCACAAATTGGCGTGATTGGTTAATTGAGCGCTGTGCGTGTCGAAACCGCCGAGCTGGACGTAGAAAATCTGCCGGCTCATATTGAGCTGCGTTCTGAATTTCATCAATTTTGCCACCTGCCGAAGCTGATTACCCAAAGTCGTATTCGGAAACGTAACCGTCAAAACCGGGTCGGTGATGAGCTGCTGGCTGACGTTGATTGCCTGCTGCGTCAAAACGCTTGCGTTTTGAATCATCGTGTAATTCAAATCCACTTGACGAATGTTGTTCATCGCCGTTCGGCGGGCGAGTTCATCGGACGCGGTTCCGAATCCGTTCAAAGCTAATACCTGATTAAGCGGCGTCGGCGATGGAGCGACGATTAACGGCGCGGTGTTGTTGCCGATATTAAACACGGTCGCGCCCGCAATCGAAGTAATCATCGGAATCGCCGCGCCCGCGTTAAGCCCGTTTGTTCGGTCGGAAACGCGCCCGCCCCAGCCAGTTGTCGCGCGATAATTTGAAATCGCCGTGCGAAATTGTTCAACTTGGTCGGAGTGGGAAAAAAGCTGCATCGGGCGCGGCGCGCCGCTTTGATACTGCTGTCGCGTAATCGGTTGAACAAGCGTTCCCACATTGGTAACAACCGCGAGCTTACCTTGCGTCCAAAGAGTTCGCATATCGGTCATACTCGGATGAAAACCGTAATCCTGACCGAGAATCGGCGGCGTTATCGGCAAAAGATTGGCGCGGGGAATCGCCAAACCCTGCGTTTGGCGCGCCGCGGCGTATTGCGCGTAACCTGCGTCATAATTCGGAACGACGTTGTTATTGCTGTCATTTCCGCCCGAAAGAAAAACACAAACCAAAGCCTTGTATTCAAGCGCAGGTTCGCTGGCGGCGTTTTCCTGCGCCAGCACGTTTATCAAACCGAAATGCCGCATTTGTGTGGCGACTGCCGCCATACTCAAAGCGCGGCAAGATGTTTTCAGAAACTCTCTTCTTGATTTTTTCATAATTCTCACCTCTGCACTTGAAATTGCGGCGCGGTCGCCACCAGATAAACCGCCGTCTGCGCTCGTTTCAAGGGGTTTGAAGACGCGACGGCTTGCACGGCGGTTAAAATTTCATTTCGCATCGCCGCGGACATCGCGCCGTGCGTCATTTCTCTGTTAAGAGTGTCAACGAGTTCCGTTCCGGTCGAATCGGCTTGGGCAATGGATTGTAATCGCGCCAAACTAATTGTCGTGCCGCAAGGGATATTTGTCGTCGGATTGTTAGCAGTGGTAATTAAAATTCCGAATCGCGCTTGTCCGTTGACGAGCGTCGGGAAAACCATTTGATTGACGAAATTCGGGCGTTTTAACGCGGTCCCGGTCGAGAAAATCCCGAATTCCGGTCCCGCCAGATTCGTGTTCGGGATAAAATAATCCATCGGATAATAATTAAATACGGTCGGCGGATAAAAAACATCCTGGTCAAGCGGCAGCGTAACGCCGTTGATTACGCCGTCACTTAACCCGTTGCAGTTTGCCGCCGGAGTCAGATTGTTGTTCGCCGCCGGGTTAAACGGGCGCAAAACATTCGTTACAAACAAAACAGGCTCGCGCAACTTGCCGAAATCCGGGTCGGTTTTGTTATTGCCGCGTGCTTCCGGGTCAAGCAGAATGGCGCGAATGACCGCTTTCAAATCGCCGCGCGTTCCTTGTCCGTTATTAACGAAAACGGACGAGACGCGAGAGACGTAAGCCGGCGTCGGATTGCTCGTAACGAGCTGCTGAATCAGTAATTTACTGACAAACGGCGGGACATTCGGATGATAAAAGACGTTATTCAAAGCGTCTTCAAAATCCTGTTCGGCAGTTTGATTGGCGGGGATTTGGGAAACCGCGCCCGAATAATTTAAAACCTGTTTCGCGCCGTTGTCGTGGTTTGCCGCCGTTACAATCATCGGGTCGCGGTAATTCACGATTCCCGGCTGCAGGCTCGGACAAATCGCTTGGACGTTGCAAAAGTTCCAGCCGGTAAAAACCTTCGTAAAACCGTTGACGATTGCCTGGTCATAAGTTGGAATGCGATTTCCCTGTCCGTCGAGCAGCGGCGTTCCGTCCGGCTTGAGCATATCTATTCCGATACTGAAAAGCTGCAAAATCTCGCGGGCGTAATTTTCATTCGGGTTTTGCTTGGTGCTAATCGCCATATCGAGATAATTACCCATCGCCGGATTAAGCGTAATGTTGCGCAAAAGGTCGCGGTAATTGCCGAAAGCGTGCCGGTCGAGCGTCTGGAGATACGGTATCATTCGGCTCGGCTGAATGGTTTCACGCCCGGAGACGACAAAAATCTGGCTCAAACTCCAGGAAACGCGCCGCCGCAGTTGCTGGTCTTCTCCGTAAAGGGCTTCGCGGAAAAACCAATTTTGCAGCGGGTACATCGAATAATTATCGCGGAAACAAGTTGCCGGAACATCGGGAACCGCCGGGTTGCCGTCGCAGGTTGGCAAAGGAGTTTGCGGCTGGGGCTGCAAGTTCGGATAAGGAAAAGTTGAAAAACGCTCGGTTCTCTCCTCCAGTTGCTCATTCAGCCAGACCGACAATCCGAGTCGGCGAATTCGCAGTTCAATGTCGGGTTTCGGACCGAAAGTCGTTTGTTCCATAAAGCGAACGCGGTCGCCCGTCCAGGGCAAATCGCCTCTTTGCGCTTCCGCCGGGTCAAACGGTCTGTCGGGCATCGGCGTCGGCAGCGCTCCTTCGTCGTCCCGGATATTTCCGCCTTCGTGTCCGATTGAAAGCCGGACCCGATTGCTCGACATTCCGCGCCAAGCGACGCGCACCAAAACATCGCCGACATCGCCGATGCCGCCGTGGAGTCGAACGGTAATGGCATAAACCCACGGGCGTTCGATTGTCGGCTCTAATGAAACGACTTCAAGCGGAAAACGATAAAATCGCTCGTCCTGAATGTCGGCGCGAAAAGCGGTCGCGCCTTCGCCCGGCAGCAAATCCAAATTCGTTACGAACAACGTAATTTTCGTTTTTCCGCCCGGTTGAAAAACCTGAGCGGACGCATCCAAACCGCGCCTCGCTGGTCTGACGGTCAAAGCTCTGGTCGATTTTGCCTCGCTGATTAAAACGGGCGCGTCTTCGGGTAATTTGTTAGCCGAAACGGTTGCGCACGTCAGCAGAAAACACAAAAAAACGCCGAACGGCGCTGACAGGCGCAAGCGGCGACTAATAGTAGATTCGGACGACATTACAATCTCCTCCCTGAAGAAATTACATTTTGACGGACATCATAAACAAAAGCGGACGTTTATTTTATTCAGCAGAACGAAACGATTTGATTAAAACATTTCTGAACGGTATTAAAGAAAATAGCACAAATTATTGTTAAAGGAGCGTGATCGACATCACAAACAAGAAATTATTTTTTGTATAATAATAAGCCGAACAAACTTGAAACGCTTTAAAAAGGTATCTTCTTATAACTGTTTCTTTTTCAAAAAGCAAATTTAATTAAATAATTCTTGCTAATTTCAAGTAAAAAGTTAATAATTTTCCCGACATCGCCTTTTTTATTCTATTTTCGCTGATTTGATTTCTCCGTTTGACGCCGCTTCAAACGTAATGATTCCGAGTTTCCGCAACTCCAGATATTTCAAGGAAAGGTAAAGGTAAATGAAAAGAAAATCTCCTGCCGTTTTTGTTCGTAGCTCGTATTTGTTTGTCTTGGCTTGCGTAGTTTTGCCGGCGCTCGGTCTTTTTGCCGTTTCTTTTCGCCCGATTGCCGTCAATGCTCAACAAGAACAAAATATGCCGATTATTAGTTTTACCGAGAATTTTGACGGCGTAACCGCGCCGCAGCTTCCGGCAGGATGGTTTTCGACGGCGAGTGGTTCGGGTGTTCCTTTCCGTACAACAACAGCCTCGCGCGACTCTGTGCCGAATAGCGTTTTCTCGCCCGCTAATGTATTTACCGGTCTGGCAGAATTATTTACACCGAGTATCAGAGTCGGCGGCAGTTCTCCAAAATTAATCTTCCGGCATTCTTATAATCTTGAAAGATCGCCATTAAATTACTTTGATGGCGGGGTTTTGGAAATTAAAATCGGCAACGGTGATTTTCAAGACATTATTACGTCGGGCGGCAGTTTCGTTTCGGGCGGTTACGACGGAACATTAAGCACCGGATTCGGCAACCCGCTGGAGGGACGTATGGCGTGGTCAGGCGTGTCGGGCGGCGGCACGGCGCCGATTTATATTACAACGGAAATCAACCTGCCGCCCGCCGCTTACCGCCAGCTTGTCCAATTTAGATGGCGACTCGGCACGGATAACGTCGGTTCTCGTCCGGGCTGGTGGATCGACACAATTCAAGTAACAAACTCTATTTCCGGCGAAAACCAAAATGCGATTTCAATTCCGTTTTCCGGCGCTGCTTCGCCGTATCCGTCGGAAATAAATGTTACGAATCACGACGGTTTGGTTTCGAGCGTTCAAGTTAATTTAACGAACTTTAGTCACAGCTCGCCCGATGACGTTGATTTAATGCTGGTCGCCCCGAACGGGCGTAAAGTGATTTTGATGTCGGATGTCGGCGGCACTACTCCGATCAGCAATCTTAATTTGTCTTTCGACGATTTTGCGACCGCCTCGCTTCCCGATAACGCGCCGCTTGCCAGCGGAGATTACAAGCCGACGAATTTTGAGCCGAACGACGATTTTCCCGCGCCCGCTCCGCCGGGAGCAGTAACCGGCGCGATGCTTTCGGCTTTTAACGGCACGGAGGCAAACGGCGCATGGAAACTGTTTCTGGTTGACGACAGCGGCGAAAACGCCGGAAACATTTCGGGCGGCTGGAGCATTTCCGTGCGAACCGCGCCGAATGTCATTGCCATTCCGCTAATCGGAACGGCGCAGCCTTACCCGTCGCAAATTACGATTTCCGGTCGAGAAGGCTCGGTTACGAAAGCCGTCGTTAATTTGACGAATTTCAGTCATACTGCGCCGGATGACGTTGATATAATGCTCGTCGCGCCGAACGGCAGGCGCATCGTTTTGATGTCGGATGTCGGCGGCAACACGGAAGTCGGAAATCTCAATTTGGTTTTTGACGATTCAGCCGCTTCCGATTTGCCCGACGACGCGCCGCTCGCGTCGGGAACTTTCAAACCGACGGATTTTGAAACGGGCGATTCGTTTCCCGCGCCCGCGCCGACCGGCGCACCGACCGGAACGACACTCAACGCTTTTTATGGAAGTCCGGCTAGCGGCGTTTGGCGATTGTTCGTTATAGATGATAACGGCGAAAATTTAGGAAGCATCGCGGGAAATTGGAGTCTCGATTTGCAAACTTCGATTTCGGCTTGCGCGTTTTCTATTACGCCGAGCGTGCAGGCGTTTCCGATAACCGGCGGCAACGGCAGTTTTAATATCAATATGCCGACAGGTTGTTCATGGACGGCTTCGACCGGCGCGAGCTTTATCGCCATTACTTCTCCCGCCAGCGGCGATGCTAACGGAACGATAACTTTTACGGTCGCGCCGAATATGGGCGGCGGGCGAACCGGAACGATAAATGTTTCCAACGGCGTGCAGACGCGCACGTTTCAAGTGCAGCAGGAATCGGGCTGCCCGTTCGCGCTCGCGCAATCGGTGATAAATTTCGGCGCGGCTGGCGGAAACGGAAATAATGCGGTGTCGGCGGGAACAATTTGCAATTACCAAGCGTCGAGCAATGCGAGTTGGATAAACATAACTTCCGCCGCGCAATCCGGCAACGGCTCAATAACATTTACAGTTGCGCCGAACGCCAGTTCAACGGCGCGAAGCGGCACAATTACCGTCGGTGCGCGTTCATTTACGGTTAATCAAGCAGTCGCAACCGGCAAACGATTTGATTTTGACGGCGATGGGCGTGCTGACGTGTCTGTCTTCCGACCATCAAATAGTACTTGGTATTTGCATCAATCAGCTAATGGATTTACCGGCGTTTCCTTTGGCATCGCAATGGATAGAATCGTTCCGGCGGATTACGACGGCGATGGTAAAACCGATGTCGCTGTCTATCGGTCAGGAACGTGGTACATCCAGGGGA
>CADCUR010000048.1:0-440 GCA_902805935.1 uncultured Pyrinomonadaceae bacterium | reverse complement strand
TTTGCAGTTCCAGCAGATTATGATGGCGCTGGCAAAACTGATGTTGCTGTTTTTCGTCCTTCGACCGGCGTCTGGTATCTGCTTGGCTCACAACTCGGATTCACGGGCGTGCAATTCGGACAACAGGGCGATAAACCCATTGCTGCTGATTATGACGGCGATGGAAAATCAGACGTTGCTGTTTACAGAAATGGCGTTTGGTATATCAACCGAAGCCAATTAGGATTCACCGCAGTTTTCTTTGGTGAGGCAAATGACACACCGATTCCGGCTGATTATGACGGAGACGGCAAAGCCGACGTTGCTGTCTTTCGCCCATCAAACGGAACCTGGTATCTGCTGCAAAGCACGGCTGGATTTACAGGCGTAGCGTTCGGCGTTGCGACGGATTCGCCCGCGCCTGCTGATTATGACGGTGATGGTAAATCTGACATTGCTGT
>CADCUR010000047.1:8784-9091 GCA_902805935.1 uncultured Pyrinomonadaceae bacterium | reverse complement strand
CGGAAAAACAATAATAAAGTTAAAAAATTTCAAATTTTTATAAACAATTTGATCTATTCCCTGAACCTGACGTTCATTATCCGTGCCATTTACGCCGTTGCCATGCAAGAAAAGCATTACAGGAATTTTCTTTTTAGGATTTCGATTTTCCGGAACATAGACCCGGTAACCGTAAGTTTGAGCACCGATTTTGACCTCGCGCCTTAGTAATTCTGGGGACGTATTTTGTCCTTGAGCGCTCTGGGCTGCCCATAACAGAACAAAACACAATATTGCTTTTACAATTCTTTTCATTTTTCTTTTCATT
>CADCUR010000047.1:0-8774 GCA_902805935.1 uncultured Pyrinomonadaceae bacterium | reverse complement strand
TTTGTTAGGAATAATTCTTTAAATTTAAAGGGAAGCAAATAATAACTACGTTCCCCTTTTTGATTTGTTTGGCTAAAAACTTAATGTGTTTTTGTCCCGGTGAATGAGATGAAAGGCAAGACCAGACCAGAAATGGAAGCGCGTGAAAATGATAAAAGCCGTGCAGTATAAAATTATGTTTTTCGATGATTGGTTTGGACTGCTTCGTATTTTGATTGTCGGCGTTCTCGCTTACGCGGCGATAATTCTCTGGCTGCGCGTTTCGGGCAAACGCACTCTGTCGAAATGGAACGCCTTTGATTTTATCGTGACCATCGCGCTCGGTTCGACGCTGGCGACAGTGATAATGTCAAAGGATGTCGCGTTTTTTGAAGGCGTTTTCGCGCTCGGCTTGCTCGTCGGGCTGCAATTCATTATCACTTTTCTCGCCGTGCGTTTCGATTGGCTGAAAAAACTCGTTAATTCCGACCCGGCGCTGCTGTTCGACCGAGGCGAATTTCTGACGGACGCGATGCGCGGCGAGCGCGTTACCGAATCGGAAATCCGTATGGCGATTCGCGCCCAGGGTGTTGCCGCCGTCGAAGAAATCGAAGCCGTGGTGCTGGAAACTGACGGTAGTTTCAGCGTCATAAAAAAATCGGCGAACGATTCGCGCACGGCTCTGGCGGACGTTTCCTAATTCGGCATTATGTAAATCCGCCGCCGGCGTCTGAAAAAATAAAATTAATAACAGGTAAGGAGAAAAACGATGACGGAAATGCCGCAAGATTTTCAAAAGTCGCCCGCGCTGATTAGCGAAACGCGCCCGTCAATGAAAAATTTCGCGCTTAAAATCGCTGTTGCGCTCGGCATCTTCGCCGCGTTCGCGCTGCTCGCAATCGTTTTGTGGCAGGGCGCCGAAGTCTTTCTGCTCGTTTTCGCCGGTCTGCTGCTTGCGATTTTCCTTCGTAGCTTGAGCGATTTTTTAAACGAGCGCACGCCGCTTTCGTGTAGTTGGGCGTTGACAGTTGTTCTGCTCGGATCATCGGGCTAATAACTTTCGGCTTCTGGTTTTTGTCCGATTCAATCGAGCGGCAGTTTGATGAATTGTCCCGAAACCTCCCGGTCGCTTTCGAGCAATTACGCGGACAAATCGCGCAGTATCCGATTGGTCGGCGCGTTGCCGAACAGATTCCGTCCACGCAAGCCGTCATTCTAGGCGACGGCGAACGGGCGAATGTTTTCGGGCGCATTACTGGATATTTCTCTACCGCGCTCAACGCGATTGTGAACATTTTAATTGTTTTGATGACCGCCGTTTATTTCGCTTTTAACCCGAAATTATACCGCGAAGGCATCGTCAATCTTGTGCCGGAATATAAAGAAAAGCGGGCGCGGGAAATTCTTTCAACTGTCGGATACACTTTGCAGCGGTTTCTGCTCGGCATTTCCGGCTCAATGCTGATCAACGGCACGCTGACGTTTTTGGGATTGTGGTTTCTGGAAGTGCCGTTTGCGATTCCGCTCGGCATTCTCGCTGGACTGCTCACTTTTATCCCGAACATCGGACCGTTCATCGCCGGAACGCCGGCGGTTTTAATCGCCTTTTCGCAAAGCCCGGCGCAGGCTCTTTATGTTCTGGTTTTATACCTCGTCGTGCAAAATCTCGACGGCTTCGTTATCTCGCCGCTCATCCAGCAGCGCGCTGTCTCGATTCCGCCCGTATTGGTCATCGCCTCGCAGCTTCTGCTTGCCGTGATGTTCGGCTTTCTCGGCTTGCTGGTCGCCGTGCCGCTCGTCGCCGCCGTGTTCGTGCTGGTCAAGATGATTTACGTCGAGGATATTTTAGGCAGGCGAATCGAGGTCAAAGGCGAGCCGGAAGCGAAAGTGGAAGTCAAGTCGGAGCAATTAAACGATGGATAACATTTTCGCGGCTCGCTCGCAGATGGCGATGTCACTAGCGTTTCACAATCGCGTTCATAACAAAGCGATTCCGAAGATTGGTTTTTAGTTTTTAGTCTTTTCGGAAGAAATCAAGCGTTCGTAAAAGTCGAGAATCGGCTGGCTCGATATGCCGTGAATTAAAATGCTCAGCGCAACGACCGAGAGCGTAATGCCGACCGTATCCGCTATTTTGTCGTTTAAGCCGTGATTCAGAGCGTAGCTCAAATAATAGAGACTGCCGATGCCCCGAATGCCGAACCAGCCCATCATAAGGCGCTGCACTCGTCCGGTCGGCGTTTTTATCAAAAACAGCAGCGCGGCGAGCGGGCGAATGACGAAAAACAACGCGAGAGCCAGCGGAACGGCGCGCCAGTCCCAGTAAATCGCCAGACAAATGCCGACCAGCACGACGAGCATCACTTCGAGCAGACGCTCGGCGGTGTCGCCGAACGAGATGATTTCCGCGACGACCATCCCGGCGGCTTTTGAAGGATGTTTCAATTCTTCTTCGTCGAGTTTCCTGCCGACGAATTCTTCGGCGGGCGGATGTGCAATCGAATCGTGTTCTTCCGCTTCGCTCGCTTCGTCCGCTTTTTCCGCTTCTTCGTTGTGTTCAGGCGCGGGATTTTCTTCGACGGTTTTGATTTCCGCTCGCCGGAAGCCGATGCCGGCGGCGAAAGCGGCGAGAAATCCCCACGCATAAATAGTTTCCGCACCGACGTAGGCGAGCGCGATTAAAGCCAGCGCTAGAAAATCGTTCGGCGCGTCGCTCTCTCCGTGATAACTGCGAAGCCAAATTGCCAATCGCCCGACGCCTTTGGCTAGAAAATATCCGAGCAGCAGTCCAGCCGGAATCGCCCAAACGAGACGGTGCAAAGCCCAGCCGCCGACCCAGCCGCCGAGTTCGCCGTATTCCGCCCACATCAGGGCGAAGACGACGAACGGAAACGCCGCGCCGTCGTTAAAACCGGCTTCGCCCGAAAGCCCGTAGCGCATTCGGTCGTTGTCCGCCGCATCATTAACGGAAACCGTGCTTGCCAGCACCGGGTCTGTTGGCGCAAGCATCGCGCCCAAAAGAAACGCCGTTGCCCAATCGAATCCGAAAATGTAATGAACAAACGCCGCCACGCCCGTGATACACGCGAGCATCACGGGCGCGGCGAGCCGGTAAGCCGCCGACCACACCGGATTTCTGAGCGGCAACCGCAGTTTCAGACCGCCGATAAACAAGGACACGATAACGGCGATTTCGGTCAGATGCTCGAACCAGACTCGCCACTCGACAAAATTGATGTCTATCAAGTCGAGCGCGACCGGACTAATCAGAACCCCGAGCGCGAGATAAATCGCCGACGTGGTTATCGGTAAACGGCGCAAATAAGCGGACGAGAGCGCCATCAAAAGCAGCAGCGCGCCGACTAAACCCATCCAGGTGAGAAAACTCATATTGATCATGTTACTGAACCCAAGACCGTTCTAATAACGGCGTTTCGGCATTTCGGGCAATTAAACATGCTAAATTTTCTCCTTATCTGAATTCATCATTATTTTTACTGGTTTTGCGGGAAGGAAGATCAAGAGCCAGATAATCCGAAAGCGCAAGCAATAAAGACTCGTAGGTAATATGCCGGGCAGATTCGATTCGCTAATCGTTGACATTATAAAATTCTCTCTGCTGTTTATTTTGTTTCGTCTTTTTGCGCGTGCTGCATTTCGCCGCTCATATCCGGCTGAATCGGCGTTCCGCAATTTTTACAGGCTATCGCCGCGTTTTTATGACGCTTGGAAGCGATTTGTTCTTTACCGCAGGAACAACGCCGCGGAGATGCCTGTCGTTTATTTGCTTCATCAAATGCCCATGTTGCCGTAATTGCGTGAATCATTCTTTTTACTCCTTATAAGTGTTCTTTTAGAAATCGGTGGCGAATTTTCAATGTTTATTGCTCGACCGCTTGAATGGCGACTCTGCCGCAACCGCCTACTTTATAATTTCAACCGTGCATTTCGCGCGGGCGAGTAAATTTGCCGCCAAACTGCCGAGCCCCTTTTCTTCATTCGACTTTTCATTGGCGATGAAGATGGAGTCGGCTTTCCAATTTTCGACTTCATCGAGCAAAATGATTGAAGTGTCCCCGCTTTTAATGTCAACCGAAACTGGTAATCCGCAGCCGCGAAGTTCCTCGACCGCCTGCTCGAAAATCGCTTTTGCATACGGATACACGGCTGAAACTCTGCCGGCTGAAATTCCGTCGTCGGCTATCATCAAACGTATCTCGGTGTTTTCCGTCCAGGCGCGTCCGCTGACTGCGCGGATGACTTCTTCGGCGTCAGGCAAACTGCTCGCGCCGATGATTACTTTATTCAGCGTGCCTGCGTCTTTTTCCGGACTCTGCCGCCAGATACGAACCGAACAGTCGGCTTTTTCGGCGACTTCCTGCGAGACGCTGCCGAGGAAAAATCGCCCGACTGTCGAACGCCCGCGCGTGCCGAGAACAATCAAATCCGATTTCCATTCGGCGGCTTTCCGCAATAATGATGCGGCGGGTTTTCCGCCCAACACCTCGTAACCAATCTTGCATTCGGGAAAAAGTGAAAGCGGGCGGTCAGGCACTTCCGACACGCTTGCTTTCACTTTTTCGACCTGCTCCTCTTTATATACTGTCGCTTGTCGGATGACCTTCGACGCCAGCCGGGAGATTAGCGAGTGCAAGTCGAATTGGGAAATCGGCAGACTCATTACCGACGGATCCGTAACCGACACGACCAAAATTTCCGAGTCCGGCGGCAATCCGGCGCGACATAGATCATTAATCGCGGCTTTGGCATAACTCGAACCGTCGTAGGCAATCATTACTTTCATTTGGGCACACGTCATCTTTCCTCTTTTTTGCTCGGCGGGCAATTTATCAATTGGCTCTATTTTAAAACTGTTAAAGGCGAATAAGAACCGTAGCATTACCCGTTGCGGGCAGGTGTTTTCACGTGGATAAACCACGTTTGATAATATGGCGGGCAATTTCGACGCGGCTCGTCCAGCCCTTTTTAGAGAGAATATTGCTGATATGACCCTCTACCGTGCGCACGCTCAGATTCAGTTCGGAGGCGACCTCCTTATTGCTCAACCCGTCAGCGACCAAACGAGCCACACGCGTTTCGGCTTCGGTAAAATCTTCGTCAAACTCAAATTCGGCATCTCCGATTTCTTTACCTTTTATGCTGCTCATCAGGCGTGCAATTTCAGCACCCGTGCGCTCCATGCGGCTCAGAATTCCCGAGATGACAGCAAGCAGCTCATCCGGGTCGAACGGTTTAGTGAGGTAAGCGTCAACTCCGCTGCGAAAACCGTCAATACGGTCTTTGCGATCGCCTTTAGCAGTCAGAAAAATAATCGGGACGAGGGCGGTGCGGGCGTTTGACCGCAGGATGCGGGCAAGCTCATAACCGTCCATTCCGGGCATTCGGATGTCGCTGATGATTAAATCCGGCATCGTTTGATTGATGCCGACAAGTGCATCAGCGCCGCTTCGCGCCGTTGTTACCTCGTAGCCTTCAGCGCGCAATGTAGCAGCAACCGCCTTCAGCAATATCGCTTCGTCGTCAACGACGAGTAATCTTCGAGCCATCTTTGGTTTCCTCCGGTTTTTCGTGGTTGCCGAATAGATTATCGGTTACGTTATTTAATGCGGTTTCCGCCGTGTTTTCCTTTTCGCGCCAGACAGAAAGTCGCACGGTGAAAATACTGCCGACTCCTAAGCGGCTTTCAACGGAAATAGTGCCGTTCATTCCTTCGATCAACTCGCGCGCCAGATGCAGTCCCAAGCCGATGCCGGAGACATCTTGAGAGTCTGCCCTGCTCGTCATCTGGTTCGTTGCGCGCCCGCGATAGAAACGCTCGAAAAGATGCGGTACATCCTCTGCGTGAATGCCTCGCCCGTTGTCGGCAATTTTGATAACGACGTAATCTGGATCGTGGTCTCGATGAGCGCGCATCTGAATGCGCCCGCCTTCGGGCGTGTATTTGACAGCATTCTCCGTTATGGCACATAGAGCACGGCGCAGCGCATCCTGGTCGGCGCAAATGGCAGGCAATTCCAGCGCGAAATCAAGGGTTAATTCATGATTGCGTTCGGCTGCAGCAACTCGCTCGATGTTCTCGCAAGCCCGCAGAACCGTTTCCACGTTGACACGGCTCAGACTGATTTGCACGCCGCCCGCCTGAATGCGCGACAAATCGAGCAGGTTATGCACGAAATCAATCTGCCGCTCGCACTCCGAAGCGATGTCTTCAAGATACTCGCGCCTTTCTTCTTCGGGCGGATTTTTCCGCAGCAAAAGGCGCGTCAGCGTTTTGATAGTGGTTAGAGGCGTGCGAAGCTCGTGCGAGACCGCAGCTATAAATTCATCTTTTACCCGATTGGCAGATTCGGCATCGCGTCTTGCTGCTCGTTCGAGCGCAAGCGCCTGCTCACGCGCCGCACTAAGCGAACTGGTAAGGATTGCTGCCAGCGCGAAGACGATCAGTTCGACTATGCCTTCGGCTTTGAGCAAAAAAGAATAAATCGGCGGCAAAAAAAAGAAAGTAGTGACGGCGACCGAAATCACAGTTGCAGCCAATCCCGCTCCGAGTCCGCCGCGCCACGCCGCAAACATTACAGCGACAAGATAAAGCGCCGAAACATCCGCCTGGATGAAATTCGTCAGCAGCATTGTCAACCCGAAAACCGCCGCCACCGAGCTGACCGCGATTGAGTATCGTCTGACGATTTCGCCAACACTTTCTGCCATATTTTTTATTGTGCGTTCTTCTACAGAAACTAACAATTAAATCTTTAAATTACACAACCGCTTAAAAATTCTTAAATTATACATATTCGCCGGACGCGACAAAAAACTCGTCGTTTTACAATCCGCGTGGAAACACCTGTTTTACTCGCGTGTTCTCACGGTTTCGGGGGCTGATTATTTCTTTTAGTCTGGTAATTGTAAGAGATGATTTTTTAATAAAAGGAGATTTATATGGATTCGAGCCAACTAATTGTTGTTATCGTCGGAACACTTTTGTTTATTGGTTTTGCCATCTGGATGGCGTTTTATTCTCGTCGAAACAAGGAGTCGGACAAGCAGGGAGAAATGAAGTAGTTTTTTGAGATGTTGCGGGTATAAACGCTTGTAATTTCTCAAATATTAACAGTCTTATGCCGAATGCTTCACTCACTTGAATTTAGTCTAACGATCAAAATGCTAGTTAATAATCGCAATATCTGAAAAGGAGTAATTACAATGATGAGAAAAATTTACGTTGCGGCTTGGTTTATAGTGGCGCTGGCAGTTCTTGTTTCAATTTTTACCGGTATTTTCAATCCGGTAGCGTTGTTTGTTTGCAGTCCAGTTGCTTTAGCTCTTGTCTATTCGCTAGCTTTGTGGACAGTTATGGTTCACTCAAAGAGTGAAAACCGAATAGTCGAATAAACATCTGTGCTCATGATCTTAAATTCATCTCCGCTGTAGTGCTGAAGCAGATTTTCAGCCTTTTGAGGGGGGCGAAATTGCCGGCATTTTGATGCTCCAATCCGTGAAATAAAAATTTTATGAAAGACGATCGCACATCGCCTGAGCGGTATAAAGACGAGCAAAACTTTGACGAATGTAGCTTTGTCATCGCTATTCTCGTTATCCTGTTCAGTCTTCTCTATTCGCTCAGGTAAGGGCTGTCACTACCATTTATTTAGTCAAAGAAACCTTTTTTGTTTGACCAGTAATTAATTAAGTTTTTCGTAGCATTTTGCAGAGAAGCCTTTTCTTATTCTTTATCCGGCGGAAGTTAGCGGAGAAGTGTATCAATCAATGGAGGAGAAGCATTAGAATATGCACACGCCGCCGCTTTTTGGGGATTTACTGATTATTTTTCTGGTTTCCGTGCCGGTCGCTTTCGCCTGCCTGCGCCTTAAATTGCCGCTGCTTATCGGCTTGATGCTGACGGGAATCGTCATCGGACCTTACGGGTTCGGGTTAATCAAGGAACTCGAAGCGATTGAAATTCTTGCCGAAATCGGCGTGATGCTGCTGCTTTTTACCATCGGTTTGGAGTTTTCACTGAGTCGTCTGCGCGAGATGAAGCGGCTGGTTTTAATCGGCGGCGGGTTGCAGGTCGGGCTGACGATTGCCGCGACTGCCGTCGCCGCGGTTCTTTTCAGGCGCGATATAAATCAAGCGATTTTTTTCGGGTTTCTGGTCGCGCTTTCCAGCACGGCGATTGTTCTGAAAAGCTATGCCGAGCGCAACGAGGTTGATGCTCCGCACGGTCGCGCCGGCGTCGGCATTCTGCTTTTTCAGGACATCAGCATCGTTTTGATGATGCTGCTCGTGCCGGTCTTGGGCGGCAAAGACGCGGCTTCGTTCGGCGCGATTGCGGCAAAGCTCGGCGGTTCGCTCGGCGGCTTGATTGTCATTGTGCTGGCGGCGTGGCTGCTCGTTCCGTTAATTCTAAAAAAAATCGTGCGTTTGAAAAGTCCGGAAGTTTTATTGCTGCTGGTGGTTCTGGTTTGCCTCGGAGTATCTTTCGTGACGGCGCAGTTCGGTTTGTCGCTCGCTTTGGGAGCGTTTATCGCCGGAATGGTTTTAGCCGATTCGGATTACAGCCATCAAGTGACGGCGGACATTCTGCCGTTTCGAGACGTTTTCAACAGCATCTTTTTCGTGTCCATCGGAATGCTTTTGTCGCTCAGCGCGCTGGTCGAAAATCTGTCAACGGTTTTGCTTTGGGTTTTGCTGCTCGTCGTCGGGAAATTTTTAATCGTCTGGGCGGTAATTCAGCTTCTGGGTTTTCCGCAAAGAATCGCGGCGATGACCGC
>CADCUR010000046.1 GCA_902805935.1 uncultured Pyrinomonadaceae bacterium | reverse complement strand
CTGCTTGATTTTCAAAAATTGTTCTGACAAATCCCTTCATCGCTCCGTCCGTTTCGTCGAAAGCGGTAAAGCCGTATCCGGCTATCTTTTTCGCGCCGCATTTTGAACCCGTCCAGAGATTTCCGTCTTTGTCTTCAAGCAAGTCCCATACATCAAAATCGCAAACGCCGTTTTCCGCCGTGTAAGTTTTGCACACCGAACCGCCCGCCTCGCCCGGCTCTTGCCAGAGACACAACCCTCCTATTGTCGCCACCCAAAACTTGCCGTCGCCGGTTTGAAGCAAATCAGGAATCCAATTGGCGGGTAAACCGTCTCGCTTCGTGTAAAGTCGCTCCACAATCGAGCCACTGGCGTCCGTTTCGGTTTTGAGCAGGCATAAACCGCCCGTGTCCGGCTCGCGCATTCCCGCCCAAATCCGCCCGTCGCGGTCTTCGAGCAAAGACACGACCGCGTTGTTCGGCAAACCGTTGGGGGTCGTAAAGCGTTCGATTTTGCCGTTTGCCTGAAGACGAAACAATCCGTTTGCATGCGTTCCGACCCACAACGCGCCGCGCCGGTCTTTAATGATTTCATCAATATACACACCTGACCACTCGACGAGCGATTCGCCGAGCGGCACAAATTCAAGCTCGAATTCGCCGTCGCCCGTCTCGTTTAATTTATAAAGCCCGTCGCTCGAACCTGCCCAGATTTCACGGTCGCGGTCTTCATACAAAACATTAAACCTTTGCGCTTTCACGTTGTCGGGCAAATATACAGTGAAAAGCGAATCGTCTTGATTTTGGATTCCGGGTTTTGGATTTTGGATTCGATTGCCGACGCCGTACGGGTTGAGTCGAGCGATTCCCGCGTTGGTGGCGATGAGATAAACGCCTTTGCTCGTTTCGAGAAAATCGTTGGCTTGGCGGTGTGGAAGTCCTTCGGCGGTTGTAAAATTCGTAAAACCGTAACCGTCAAAACGCGAAACGCCTTCGGCGGTGCAAAACCAAATAAACCCGCGCGTCTTGCCGGATGCGATAAACCATGTCGCGCAGCAATCCATCGGCGACGGTGTAGGTTTCCACCGGCAGACGTTCGGCTTTTGCGATTAGCGGTAAAAGCAGAACGAACGCGAAACAAATGAACGACGCTAATCGCTGATAAAAAAATTGTTTTGCACGTGCCTCGAAAAACACTTGTTTATTTGCGCCTGTGAAAGTTGAAATGAACAGACGGATTATGGCATCGGAACTTTTCTTTAGCAAGAGTTTTTTTATTTCTCCTCGGGCGGAAAACCGCAACTGACAAAAAGCGTAAAACGATTTACGATAAAAGACGATGAACCGACAAACTCTGCAATCTCTTGAATACGAAAGACTGCTCGCGCTGGTCAGCCGCCACGCGCAAACGCCGATGGGCGAAGAGCGTTTGAAAAATCTCGCGCCTTTGACGAGCCGGTTAGAACTTGAAACAAATTTAAAAGCCGTTGCCGAAACGATTTCGCTTAATGCGGAAAAACAGGTTTCGTGGTCGTTCAGCGGTTTAGCCGACCCTTCAAACGCCGTCGCCGTTTTGCGAATCAGAAACGCGACGCTCGAACCGGTTTCGATGCTTGAAATTACGCGGCTTTGCAACCAAGCGCTTTTCGCGCGTTCGGCAATCGCGCCCGAAAAAGAATTCGCGCCGACTTTGTGGCGAACGATTGAAAATCTGCCGCCGACGCTTTTTGAGGCAATCGGCAGAATCAACAAAAAACTGCTTCCGTCAGGCGAGATTGACGACGCGGCTTCGCCGGAACTGGCGCGCGTGCGGCGCGAAATAAATTTGCACCGCGGACGGCTGCAAAAATCGCTCGAAAACGTGATGCGCGCGTCCGGCGCGGCGATTCAGGACGCGATTGTGACGCAGCGAAACGAGCGTTACGTGATTCCGGTCAAAGCGGATTTTCGCGGCAAAGTCGGCGGCGTGGCGCACGGCTTTTCGTCATCGGGCGCGACGGTTTTCATCGAACCGCTCGAAGCGATTGAGGCAAACAACGAACTGCAAAATTTAAAAGGCAAGGAAGAACGCGAAGTCGCTCGCATTTTATTCGCACTCACCGAAGACCTTCGGGAGAATCTGCCTGCGATTGAGCTGGCGGTCAAAGCGGTTGGCGAACTGGACTTCATCAAAGCGAAAACTGAATTTGCCCGAAAATTTAACGCGATTGTGCCGATTATTTCGAGCGAAGAAACTTTAGATTTGGTTGATGCGCGGCATCCGCTTTTGGAAGAAAATTTGCGCGGAAGCGAAAGCGAAATCATTCCGGTCAGTTTTCAATTAACAAGAGAAAAAGGCGTGATGATAATTTCCGGCGCGAACGCGGGCGGTAAAACCGTCGTGATGAAAACCGCCGGATTGTTGTCTCTGATGGCGATTTCCGGTTTGCCCGTTCCGGCGCGCGCGGCGGAAATTCCCTTTTACAAATCCGTTTTGGCGGACATCGGCGACCATCAAAGTTTGGCGGCGAATCTTTCGACTTTTTCCTCGCACATCTCGAACATTGCCGGAATGATGCGCGATTGTCATTCGCCGTCGCTCGTTTTATTGGATGAAGTCGGTACCGGAACCGACCCGGACGAAGGCTCGGCGCTCGGCGTGGCGATTGTGGATTATTTCCGAAAAAAATGCGGCGCGCAGGTCATCGCTTCGACGCATTATCGCGGTTTAAAAATTTACGCGGCGAACGATGAGAACGTGATTAACGCATCAGTCGAATTCAACGAAAAAACATTGCAGCCGACGTATCGTTTATTAGTTGGACTCGCGGGCGCATCAAGCGGGATTGAAATCGCCAGGCGTTTCGGCATCCGCGATGAAGTCATCGAAACAGCCAGACAAAACTTGGATATTTCCGCTCAAGTCGCCGAAAACTATTTGAAAAATCTGCAAGCGGAAACGACCAACGCGATTGATTTGCGCCGCGCTCTGGAAGAAGAACGCGAAGCCGTCGCCTACAAATACGCGACGCTCGAAATCGAAGCGAAAAAACGCGAACGGGAACGCCGCCGGGAATTTGAAAAACAGTTAGCCGAAACCGTCGAAGGCTTTGAAAAACAATCGAAGGCATTTATCAATTCCATCGAAGACAAAGCGTTAAAAGCGAAACTCGAAAAAGAGCGAGCCGCGCGCAAAGCCGAATTAAACCGCGCCGTTTTATCGCAAGTCCAAACGGGCAATCAACGTTCGGCGTTCAGCAATCAATCAACGGACAACGGACAACGGACAACGGACAATCGTCCGATTGCCGTCGGAGCGCGAGTCCGCACGAGTTTCGGCAGCGTCGGCACGGTTGAAAAAATTGACAAAGATTCGGCGGAAGTTCTCGTCGGCGCGATGCGTCTGCGCGAGAAATTATCGAATCTACAAACTGTCTCTGTTCAAAACGAACAGTCAAACGAATCTAATAAACAAACGCGCGGCGAGAAATTACAGGCGCAGGCGAAACACTCTAATTTGCGTCTCGACACCGAAGACAAAAGCGCGGAATTAAATTTAATCGGACGCACGACGAGCGACGCCGAATACGAAATTGATCGCTTTCTCGACGAAGCCTATCTCGCCGCGCTGCCGCGTATTCGCATTATTCACGGATTCGGCACTGGCGCTTTAAAAAACTTCGTGCATCATTTTTTGAAAGGACATCCGCACGTCGCGCGATACAGTTTCGCGCCGCCCGACCAAGGCGGACAAGGCGCTACAATTGCGGAATTGAAACAATAATTTATTGACAAAAAATTTAACGGCGCGGAAAATCTAATCGTATGAACGGAACAATCGAATTAACATTGCCGAAAAGCGTTGATGTCAGCGATTTTGAATTGAAAATGATAATCGCCGCCAAACTTTATGAACTCGGCAAACTTTCGTCGGGACAAGCGGCGGAAGTCGCGGGTTTGTCGAAACGCGCTTTTATCGAACTTTTGGGCAAATATAATGTTTCGGTTTTCGGCTATGAGGCGAGCGAATTGGAAGAAGATTTGAAAAATCTATGAGCCGCGAAATAATTATCGCTGATGCAAGCTGTCTAATTGTTTTGCAGAATGTTCAAGAATTACCGATTTTACAAAAACTTTTCGGCGAAGTTTTTGTCACTCAAGAAGTCGAACGAGAATTTGGGCTTGATTTGCCTGAATGGATTAAAATCAAACTGGTTCAAAACAAAACTCAGCAGAACGCCTTGAATTTAATTTTGGATGAGGGCGAAGCGAGTTCGGTAGCTTTGGCTTTAGAAACCAATGATTCACTTTTGATAATTGACGAGAAAAAAGGTCGCCGTATCGCGCAGGAGTTGGGTTTGAAAATTACCGGAACACTCGGCATAATTTTGCGGGCGAAAGAAAAAAGTTTGATCGGTTCGATTGAAGGTACTTTTGAAAAACTAGAAACCGTCGGGTTTTGGATTTCTCCAAGCATAAAGGCGAAAATTTTGAAAAACGAATAAGGCGCGAAATGATGCGTCTTTTTTATTCGCAATAAGAAGATATGAAATCGCAAAAGGTGTTTCTCATTTCAGCAATTTTGTTCGCTTCTTTTCAGATCGGCTTTGCACAAGAAAATCATAAAGCCGTATTGATTGATGAATTTGGCTTAATCGGTTGCGAAGAGCTTTTGGCGAGACTAGATAATTTTATGAGCGATTTAATGAATGAACCAAATTCGATTGGATACGCAGTTATTTATGGCAAACAGGGTAACTTAATTGATAACGCAAAATATGAAGGTTGGATAAACGGACAAATTAGGTTTCGCAATTTTGATGCTGGACATTTAATAGCTGTCAGAGGAAAAGAGCGAGACAATTTGAAAATAGAACTTTGGAGAATTCCGAAGGGAATTGAAAAACCCTTCTCCGCCGAATCGAAATGGAACTTGGATTTGTCTAAAATAAAACCTTTTGTCTTTTACAGTTATGGTTATAATAGCGAAATTTGTTCGGGCAATCCTTTGGCGACTGAAAGAGCTGGGAAAATTACTGCGCCTTGTTAAAATCTGTTCTGTCAATTCAGCGATTCTGCAAAAAGCTATCATTTCGCCAATCACCGACTACGAAGATGCCGTGCAGCACGAATGCGCTTTAGCGGAAAACCCTGACGCGATTGTGACGCGCAATACGAAAGACTTTAAAGATTCTTCCGTGAAAGTTTATTCGCCCGGCGAGTTTTTACAATTTCTGCAAACCGTTTAATGCTCTACGAACAACATTTCATTGACGATTTGAAAAGCCGCGCCGACCTTGTGCGGATTATCGAGCCTTACGCGCCGCTCAAGAAAAAGGGCGCAAATTGGATGGGCTGCTGTCCGTTTCATCAAGAGAAAACGCCGTCGTTTTCGGTCAATCCGGCGAAAGGTTTTTACAAATGTTTCGGCTGCGCGAAAGGCGGAAACGCTTTTACTTTCGTGATGGAAATCGAAGGCTTGAACTTTCCCGAAGCGATAAAACGAGTCGCGGAAATTTCGGGTGTTCCGCTGCCTGAACCGATTGACGATAAGAAATACGAGCAAAACAAAAAGCGTCGGGAAGAGAAAAAGGAAATCGCCGACCAAGTTATCGAACTTAATAAATACGCGCTCGAATTTTGGGAAAATCATCTGTCGGAAAATAATCCGCATTCAAAAGCGGCGCGAGAATATCTGGAAAAACGTGAGATTTCGCCGGAAACTCAAAAGGCTTTTCACATCGGTTTCGCGCCTGACAGTTGGGACGCGGTGATGTCGCTTTTGAAAGAGAAAGGTGCGGACGAAAATTTGATTGAGCAAAGCGGTTTGGTTTCCGTCAACGAAGAAAAGAAACGAGTTTACGACCGTTTTCGCGGGCGCATAATGTTTCCCGTTCTCGATATAAAAGGAAATCCGATAGCGTTCGGCGCGAGAATTCTAGCGGCGGGCGAGCCGAAATATCTCAATTCGCCTGAAACTCCGGCGTATGTTAAAGGCGAGCATCTTTACGGACTTTTCCAATCGAAAGAGGAAATTCGGCAGAAGAAATTTGCGATTCTCGTCGAGGGTTATCTGGATTTGATTGCGCTTTATCAATACGGCATTAAAAACACGGCGGCGAGTTTAGGGACGGCTTTCACGCCGGAACAATCGAAACTCCTCGGCAGATTTACCAAAAGAGTCGTCATCAATTACGACGGCGACAAGGCGGGCGTGAAGGCGGTGCGGCGGGCGATTGAAACGCTCGTCAAAGACGATTACGAAACGAAGGTTTTGATTTTGCCCGACGGACAAGACCCGGACGATTTTCTGAAAGCAAACGGCGCGGACGCTTACAATCATCTGCGCGGCAATGCTTTTCCGTTTTTGCAATTCGTTTTGGAAAATTTGGGACGCGAGCGAAATATGGCTTCGCCGAAAGAGAAGGCGGAAGCGATTGAGGATTTGATGCCGGTTCTTTCGGCGATTAAAAATCCGATTCAGAAGCGCGATGCCTTTGATCAAACGATGAATTTTCTGCGCGTCGAAGATGCGATTCTCAAACGCGATTTGTGGAAGACGGTTAAGCTCGGAACGAAGTTTGAGGCGCAGACCGTCAAACAGCAGGTCGCGCGCGCGACGCAAGCCAGAATGACGGTCGCCGAACAACATCTGCTAGAATTATTAATTTACGACCGAGATTTGCGCCAAATAATTTTGCCCGCGCTCGAAGAAACCGATTACGAGTCCTTAGCCACCGCCGAAGTTTTTCGCGCGCTGCTTGCGCTGCGGGAAATCGGCTCGGATGTAACGGGCGAGAATCTGCTCGAACTCGTCGCGGACGACGCGGCGGCGAGCGATTTCGTGCCGGTGCTTTTGATGAGCGAGCCGGCGAGAGATTTGGATGAAGCGATTGACGAAGTTTTGCGCGAAGCCGAAAACTGCGTCGCCACTTTGCGCTCGATGGCGATTGCCAGGCGCATTTTGGAAATCAGTCAGGAACTGGTGTTCGCCGAACAGACGGGCGATTTCGATTTGCGCAATGCGCTTGTCACCGAGCAAATCAGTCTGGCGCGGATGAAGCGCGATTTTGAAAAACGAATCGTCGAATAATAACACGCAACCGCGAAGCAGAATGAAACGGCGCGGAAATACTAACGATTCTTTTAGCGTTGTTTCACGGCTTAATTTTCTTAATTTTTGGTCTCGCTTTAAAACTTTTCCCGCAACCGAATGGAAAATTTGCGACTTATCATCTATAATGACAAATTTCACATTTGAAAATTACCCGAAAATTTGAGATTTGAAATTATTTGTTTGGCGCTTTTGTTTTCACTTGAAACCTTTTATCGGCGCGAGGCGTTTAGACTAATTTCGCAAACAACGATTGGCGCTCGTTTTTAATCGAATGTATTTATAAATTTATGGCAGACTACGACGAAAAGGAAGATTTAATGGATCGCCTGGTGGCGCTCGGCAGGCGTAAAAAATTTCTCAGCTTTGACGAGCTGAACCGCGAGATTCCCAACAAAATGATGTCGCCCGACGACATCGAAGACGTTTTGACGCGGCTCGAAGGCGCGAACATTTCGGTCGCCGACACGGACGCGCAACTGCTCGAAAAAGCGGCGAGCCTCGCGCTTGACGACGACTCGGACGAAGAAGTTGACGAAGATGATCTGGATTTAGATTTATCAGCCGGAACGCTCGATAAATCAAACGACCCGGTGCGACTCTATCTGCGCGAGATGGGCGTTGTGCCGCTGCTGACCAGGCAGGGCGAAGTGACGATTGCCCAGCGCATCGAGCGCGGACAGATAAAAACCCGAAAGGCGATTTCGCGCTCGCCGATTGCGATTGAACGATTGCTGCAAATCGGCGACGATTTGGAAAGCGGCAAAGGTTATATCCGCGAAACCGTGACTTTTTCTGAACAAGCCGAACTGACCGGCGAAGAAGATAAAGCGGAAGAATATCTGCGCTGGACGATTGAAGGCATCAACAATATACGCCAGAATTTCAAAAAAGCGCTCAAGGCTTACGATAATTTGTGCGAAGAGCAAAAGAAATCGAAAGGCAAACCGTCGAAAAAACTGATGTCGCTCAAACGGCAGACGGCGCGTTACCGCCTGGAAGTTTCGCAAGAGACGAAGAATTTGAATTTGACCGAACGGGCGATGCAAAAGCTCATCGGCGCGATTCGCAAAGTCTCCGACGAGATTCGCAAAGCCGAACGCGACATTAACAAAGCGGAAGATAAACTTGAAAGCAAAAAGATTACTCCCGAACAGAAAAAAGAATTAACGCGCGCGATTTCCGAATCGAAAAAGAAAGTTGCGGAAATCGAAGCGAAATATAATCTGCCGGCGGTCGAAATCAAGCGCTCCCTGCAAACAATTCTTGTCGGCGAGCAGCAGACGAATCAGGCGAAACGCGAACTCGTCGAAGCCAATTTGCGGCTTGTCGTTTCGATTGCGAAAAAATACACGAATCGCGGTTTGCAGTTTCTCGATTTGATTCAGGAAGGCAACATCGGTTTGATGAAGGCGGTTGACAAATTCGAGTGGCGGCGTGGTTATAAATTCTCGACTTACGCAACGTGGTGGATTCGGCAGGCGATCACGCGCGCCATCGCCGACCAAGCGCGCACGATTCGGATTCCCGTCCATATGATCGAGACGATTAACAAGTTGATTCGCACGTCGCGCGCGCTCGTTCAGGAATTGGGGCGCGAACCGACAAGCGAGGAAATCGCCAAGAAAATGGACATTTCGGTTTCCAAAGTGCGAAAGGTTTTGAAAATCGCGCAAGAGCCGATTTCCTTGGAAACGCCGATTGGTGAAGAGGAAGATTCGCACCTCGGCGATTTTATCGAAGACAAATCCATTATGAATCCGGCGGAATCGGTGACGTTCGGCAATCTGCGCGAAATCACCGACGAAGTTTTGGCTACGTTAACGCCGCGCGAGGAAAAGGTAATTAAGATGCGTTTCGGACTCGGCAACACCGGCTCGGAACACACCCTCGAAGAAGTCGGACAGCATTTCGCTGTCACGCGCGAGCGCATTCGCCAAATCGAAGCGAAGGCTTTGCGAAAACTGCGTCATCCGTCGCGCTCACGTCGTTTGAAAGCGTTTTTGGAGGGAAAACAAAGCTAGAGAGATATGCGATTTTAGATTTG
>CADCUR010000045.1 GCA_902805935.1 uncultured Pyrinomonadaceae bacterium | reverse complement strand
TTAAAATCCAACCGTGATCGTTGAAGTTTTGTCGGATTCGACCGCCGAGTTCGACCGCGGCACGAAGTTTATGCGTTATCGCAGTTTCAACCCGACTTTGAGCGATTACATTTTAGTTTCGCAGGACGAAGCACACGTCGAACATTACATCAGACAGGCGAACGGCGATTGGCTTTTGCGCGAGTGTTACGGCACGGAGAAAAGTTTTCGGATTGATTCGATTCAATGCTCGCTCAATCTGGCAGACGTTTACGACCGCGTTGAGTTCGATTAAAATGCGCTATTTTTGGTTTTATTTCTTCGCCGCCAGACTTTTGTAAATCGTCTCGATCCAAAAATCCGTTTTGACAAATCCCGTTCCCCACGAATTATATTTTTCGGGCAAGCCGTCTTTCTTTAAACCTTCCAGAGTTTTTCCGGCAGTCATCCCTTTCTGCACGATGTCGGTCGTTTCGACAATCGTCTGATGATACGCCCGTAAATCTTCGCGCGTAGAAAGCGCGCCGTGACCGGGAATGATTTTCACATCGGCGGGAAGTTTGGCGAGAAGGTCGGCGATGTTTTTCGTCAAGCCCTGAACGCTGCCGCCGCTCTCCAAATCCACGAAGGGAAATCTGCCGGCGAAGAAATCATCGCCTAAATGCACCACGTTTGCTTTCGTGAAAAATATAATTGAATCGCCGTCGGTGTGTCCGTTCGGATAATGAACGGCGCGGACTTCTTCGTCGTTGAGATGAACGCTGGTTGATTGGTCATAAGTGACGACGGGCAGAGCGTTTTTCGGATAGGCTTGGAATTTTTGACCAAAAACGGTCGCGTCCGTCAGCAGGCGTTTGCGGACGTTCGCGTGCGCGAGAATCAGCGAGCCTTTTTCGCCGAAAAATTTGTTGCCTTCGGTGTGGTCGGCGTGCCAGTGCGTGTTGAAAACGAAGCGCGGCGCGCTTGAGCCGAGCGCTTTTAAGGCTTCGGCGAGTTTCGGCGAAACCTGCGCGTAATCGTCGTCAACGATTAAAATTCCGTCGGCGCCGACGAGCGCGCCGACGTTGCCGCCGCGACCTTGCAGCATATAAACGCGGTCGGTAATTTTTTGGGTTTTAACCGTAACCTCTTGAGTTTGATTTTCGTTTTCGTGTTTTTTATGAGCAAAAGTCACAGACGAAAATAGACTCAAAACAAAAGAAGCGGCGATGAATTTTTTCAGCATAAATTTTGATTGATGTTACCCGAACGTTTTGTGCTATTTTGATATTTCTGAATTACAAAAGCAAATTTCGCTATTGGATGAGAAGCGCTTTCGGATTTAATCAATGACAGACGACGCTTTGAAAGCACGATTTACTCGGACAATCGGCGGTTGTTTCGCGCTCTATAATTACTCATAAATCCGTCTAACTTGTTGCTTTTGCGCGGCGTAGGTTATAAATTAGAAATGAAGGTTGGACGAGGAGAAACTTTATGGCAAAAGAGACGATAAATGTCGGCGGCGAAGAGACGGTTGTAAGAGAAGACACGGCGAAGGCTTATCGCGGCACGATTTGGATTTTGATTACGGTCGGGATTGTGCTGGCAGGCGCGGCGATTTTGTTTTTCGCTTTCTTCGGCGGCTCGCTCGGCGACGGTGATATGCAGAGTCCGAGGGAAATCGAACAAAAACGACAAACGGGCGAAACCAGGTAGGAAAGTGGAAAAGTGAAAGAGGGTAAAAGTGAAAAAGTTGACTCGCGGCAGTCAACTTTTTCACTTTTTTACTTTTACTCTTTTACCCTTTTAATATGTTGATTTTAGGCATTGAAAGCTCGTGCGACGAGACGGCGGCGGCGGTTGTGCGCGGCGGGCGCGAAATTTTATCGTCGGTGATTTCTTCGCAAATCGAACTGCACAAACCTTTCGGCGGCGTCGTGCCGGAACTCGCGGCGCGCGAGCATCTGGAGAAAATTGACCCGATTGTTGACGAAGCGTTGGCGCGAGCCAATATCACGCTCGAAGAAATTGATGCCGTCGCCGTCACGCAAGGTCCCGGACTCGTCGCGTCCTTGCTCGTCGGCGTGTGTTACGCCAAGGCTCTGGCGTTTGGCTTGGACATACCGTTCATCGGCGTCAACCACATCGAAGGTCACGTCTTTTCGGTCGCTTTTGAAAATCCGCCGATTCAATATCCGGCGTTCGCGCTTATCGTTTCGGGCGGACACACGAATTTATTTTATATTCCCGAAGCGGGCGTGTATAAAGTCATCTCGCGCACGCGCGACGACGCGGCGGGCGAGGCTTTTGATAAAGTGGCGAAAATGCTCGGACTCGAATATCCGGGCGGTCCGGTAATCGAAAAACTAGCAAGAGAAGGCGATGCAAAGAAAATCAAATTTCCCGTCGCCAAAATCTCCGACGGGCGACCGGACTTTAGTTTCAGCGGTCTGAAAACCGCCGTCGCGCGTTACCTGCGCGAAAACGAAATCGCGCCGGTCGGCAAAGGCGAAACGCCCGCGCAGGAAATCCGAGACATCGCGGCGAGCTTTCAGGCGACGGTCGTTCGTTCGCTCGTCGGCACGACGGAAAAACTGGCGGCTGAGTATAAACCGAAAACTTTAATCATCGCAGGCGGCGTGGCTTGCAATGACGCTTTGCGCGAAGCGGCTTTGAATGTCGGCGGTAAATTAAAGCTGCCCGTTTATTTTCCGTCGAAACATCTCTCGACCGATAACGCGGCGATGATTGCCGCCGCCGGTTATTTTCATCTTGAAAGAGGCGAACGGTCGAATCTGCGTATGACGGCTGACGTTTCGATGCGCCTGCAAAACTATGAAAACGAAGACGCGGAACTCAAACGGAAAAAAGTCCGTTACCGGCTGTAGAATTTTTCGCTTGTTTTTATTTTCGCCAGCCTCTAAAATCAAATTGCACGCCTGAAAATAATTACAAGAGCGAGAAAAGCGTTATGAAAGTTTTGCGGTTCGTCGTTTGTTATTAATATAAACCGAATCGTTGGCGAAAGCGTCTGAAACGACACCGAAAATCAGGCGTGCAAAAAATCCCGTTGAAAAATTAACTCAAATCTGTCGGAGGAAATTAAATGCGATATTTTAGATTTACAATCGGCTCACTCGTCGGTTTTTTGCTGCTGACTTTGACGGTTTCGGCGCAAATCGCGCCATCGCCCATAAAAATTCGTCTCGAACCGTATCTGTCGGGGCTGAGTCAGCCGCTACTCGCCACGAACGCGAAAGACGGGACAAAGCGTTTGTTCGTCGTGCAGCAGGGCGGAATCATCAAAGTCGCGCAGCCGGGTTCGACGACGGCGACCGATTTTATGAACATCACGCCGAGAGTTTTGTCGGGCGGCGAACGCGGACTGCTCGGTTTAGCCTTTCACCCGCAGTTTGCGACCAACGGTTATTTTTTCGTCAACTACACGCGCAGCGGCGACGGCGCGACCGTCATCGCGCGTTTCAAAACGACCGACTCGACGAACACGCTCGGCGATCCGGCTTCGGAAAGAATCCTGCTCGTCATTCCGCAGCCGTTCGTAAATCACAACGGCGGAATGATCGAGTTCCGAACCGACGACGGCGTGCATAATCTTTATATCGGAATGGGCGATGGCGGTTCGGCAAACGACCCGGGCAATCGCGCGCAAAACATCAACGATCTTTTGGGGAAATTCCTGCGCATCACGCCCGACGTTTCGGGTAATAATAATAATCCGGCTTATCTTGTTCCGGCGGATAATCCGTTTGTCGGCACAGACGGCGCGGACGAAATTTACGCCGTCGGTATGAGAAATCCGTTTCGCTGGTCGTTCGACCGCGGCGGCACGCGCCAACTTTGGGCGGGCGATGTCGGGCAAAGCGCGCGCGAAGAAGTGGACATCATCACCTTGGGCGGAAACTACGGCTGGCGCATTATGGAAGGCAACATCTGCACGCCGGGCATCAACCCGAGCTGCACGCCGCCTTCGGGATACATTCCGCCGGTTTTCGATTACGGCAGAACGGGCGGGCGCTGTTCGATTACGGGCGGTTACGTTTACCGCGGAATGCGCGCCGCTCTGCCGGGCGGTTCATACATTTACGGCGATTACTGCACGGGCGAAATCTTTGTCTGGAACAATAATCAACAGGCTTTGCTGCTCGACACCACGCGCAACATCTCTTCGTTCGGCGAAGACGAAGACGGCGAATTATACGTCGTCGGGCTGGGCGGAACGGTCGAGCGAATTGCACGCTTTGACGAAGCCAACGCGGATTTCGACGGCGACGGCAAAACCGATTTGTCGGTTTTTCGCCCGTCAACCGGCGCCTGGTATATTTTGAACAGCGCGAACGGTTCGGTGCGCGGTCTGCAATTCGGCGCTGAGGGCGACATACCGACTCCCGAAGATTACGACGGCGATAACCTGACCGACATCAGCGTTTTCCGCCCGACGAACGGCGTTTGGTATCGCATTAACAGCAACAACAATACTTTCAGCGGCGTCCAGTTCGGACAATCGGGCGACGTTCCCGTCGCAGGAGATTACGACGGCGACGCCAGAGCCGACATCGCCGTTTTTCGACCGTCGAATGGCACCTGGTATCGCTTAAATAGCGGAAATAATACTTTCAGCGGCGCGCAGTTCGGACAGGCGGGCGACGTTCCGGCGCAGGCGGATTACGATGGTGACGGCAAAATTGACATCACCGTTTTTCGCCCTTCAAACGGCACTTGGTATCGCATCAACAGCGGCAACAATAGTTTCTCCGGCGTTGCATTCGGCAGCCCGTCGGATTCTCCGGCAGTCGGGGATTACGATGGCGACGGGCGCGCCGATATTGCCGTCCTGCGCCGCGCGGGAAGTTTGGTTTGGCATATTCTGCGTAGTTCGGACAGCGCCGTTCAGAGCATTCAGTTCGGCGCGCAGGATGATTTGCAGGTGGTCGGCGATTACAACGGTGACGGGCGCGACGACATTGCCGTATTCCGTCCGTCAACCGGCTTTTGGTATACTTCCACCGACCCGTTAACAAACTTCGGCGCAAGGCAATTCGGACAAAACGGCGATCTGCCCGCGCCCGCTTACGACAGACCGTAGGATTTGAAAGTAAAAATAAAAAAGGAAAGGCTGAAGAATTTTATACGCTTCAGCCTTTCCTTTTTTTTATTCAAAGCATCAAACGGTTTGTTGAAATTCGCCCTTTGAGGAAAATTAAAAATGTCTTTCGTCCGAAAAATCATTCGTCCGCTTCCGCTGCTCGTTTTATTTTTGACCGTCGCCTGTCAAACAAATTTCCAATCAACCGCGCAGACGAAAGAAACCACCGTTTCAATCGGTTCGGAAAAACCGAAACTCGCCGAAATCGAATCCGATGCGATTAAAAAGCTGCTCGAAAGCGCGGTCGAGCAAACGACGCTAACGAAAAAATACGACCCGGCATACGTCTTGATTCCGTATCCGAACGGCGACGTTCCCGTGGAGAAAGGCGTCTGCACCGATGTCGTGATTCGCGCGTTTCGACGAGCGGACGTTGATTTGCAAAAGTCGGTTCACGAGGATATGACGAAAAACTTTTCCGTCTATCCGAAAAAATGGGGCTTATCAAAACCCGACACGAACATTGACCACCGGCGCGTGCCGAATTTGCAAACATTTTTCACCAGACAAGGAAAATCTTTAGCGATAACCGACAAAGCCGACGATTACAAACCGGGCGATGTCGTCGCGTGGGATTTGGACGGCAAAGGAATGACGCACATCGGATTGGTTTCGAATCTTTACGACGAGACGACGAAACGGTATTTGATCATTCACAACATCGGCGGCGGAACGCGGGCGGAAGACGTAATTTTCGATTGGAAAATCATCGGGCATTTCCGTTATTTCTAATCTTCCGAAAATTCATCGGTTGTTTTCGCCTTTTGATTGCGGCGAAATTCCGTTACCAATTCGACGAATTTTTCCGGTTTTTCTTCCTGCGGCAAATGCCCGCAATTTTGCAGAACGACCAGCCGCGAATTTAACATCGCGTCGTAAAGGCATTCTCCGTTCTGAACCGGAACTACCGAATCGTTTTCGCCCCAGATTAAAAGCGTCGGCTGGTTTATTAAATGCGCGTCAGCTTGGATGCGGTTCGCGTCCCAGTTTCGCGCCGAAGCCAAAACCGAATGATGCGCGTCTTTGGCTTTGAGCGGGCGGCTGACCGATTCGACGCGCTCTTTGTTAATCAAATGATGACTGGCGGGCGCGAGCATTCGTTTCATTCTGGCTTTCAGGAAAGTTTTTGAATCGAGCAGAAACGGCGTGAGAACTTCGCCCAAAACCGGAACCGATGCGAGCTTCAAAAGCGGATTATTTAAAGCTTCGTCGTTGCAGACCGCGCCTACGAGGACGAGTTTTTCGACTCGCTCCGCCGCGTCGAGCGCGAGCGTGGACGCGACCGCGCCGCCGTATGAGCTGCCGATGAGCGTCGCTTTCCCGATGCCGAGACGATTCATCAAACGCTCAATCATTCGCGCCTGCGATGCGATTGTGTAATCGAACGCCGCCGGTTTGTCAGAATATCCGAAGCCGAGCAGGTCAACCGCGACGACGTGAAAATTTCGAGCGGCGAGTTGCGGCGCGACGGTTCGCCAGACGTAAGTCGAAGCCGTGTAGCCGTGAATCAAAAGCAGCGTCGGATTCGTTTTGTCGCCGAATTCCTGGTAATGAACGGTCGCGCCGTCAACTTCCGCGAAATGCGAATTCTCGGCGTGATGAATTTTGCCGGAACTCGTTTCCCAATCAACCGCGCCCGCCCGCGTCAGCATTTTCCAGGCGATGATGGCGCCGATTGCGCCGCCCGCGCCGAGAGCCAGATTTTTCTTGTTCATAAATTTTCTCCGCAATAATTCTATAACAAAACGAGTTTCGGCTGAATGGATTTTTCCGCTTTTTTGTAAAAACCAATCGCAATTAAATTTTCCGCCGCGTCAATCATTCGCGCCGTTTGATTGTCGGCGAGTTCGTCCGTTTCGACCCGCAATTTTTTTCCGTTCCGCGTGTCTTCGATTTCTTTTTCGGACAAAACAACCGGCGGCAGATGCGCGACGGCTTCGTTCATCGAAATTAAATAATCGCCGAGTTTTTCCGCCGCGACAATCGCTTCGAGTTCTTCAAGCGTGACGGCTCGCGTCAAATCGAATGCGCCCGCCCGCGTGCGCCGCAGCTCGGCGAGATGAGCGCCCGTTCCGAGTTTTACGCCGATGTCTTCCGCCAGCGTTCTGATGTAAGTTCCCGCCGAACAAACGACGCGCAGCGCGCGGTCTTCGGTCTTCGGTTCTTGACTTTTGGTTTCTTCTGATTTGCTCTGTGTTCTCTGCGGCTCAATCGTTTCCAATTCGTAAATCGTAACTTTCACGGGTTCGCGCTCGATCTCGATGCCTTTTCGAGCCAGTTCGTAAAGTTTTTTGCCCGCCACTTTTTTCGCCGAATACATCGGCGGCGTTTGCTCGATTTCACCACGAAAACTTTTCAAAGCATTTTCAAATTGCAATTCGGAAGGCGTCTCCGCGTCTCCGCGTCTCCGCGTCTCCGCGTCTTTTCGATTCCCCGTTCTGTCGCCCGTGTCGGTTTCAAATCCGAACCTTAGCATCGCTTCGTATTCCTTCGCGTCTTTATCTAAAAACTGCGCGAGTCGTGTCGCCCGTCCGACGAGCATCACCAAAACGCCGGTCGCAAACGGGTCGAGCGTTCCCGTGTGTCCGATGCGCTTCGTTTTTAGAATTCCGCGCAGCCGCGCGACGACATCGTGCGAAGTGTAATTTTCGGATTTGTCTATGATTAATATGCCGTCCATTAACTTTGAAAGTGAAGAATCGGCGTCGGCGCATTTTGCGGCGCGAGGACAGGCGCGGCGACCGGAAACAAAAATTTCAGCACCAGCCCGAACCGCGCTGCCCAAGCCGCTTCGGTGTGGCGAGCTTCGGGAAATTCGTAATACGCTAAATCTACGTCGTTGCGCCAGCCGTTGGCGCGCAAAATTTCCTTCAGCGCGCGGACTTGATGCTTGATGCGCGAGCCTTCGCTTCTGCCGATGTCGAGCCAGATTTTCAGCGGCAGATGATCGGCGATTAAAGCGACTTCGCGGATAATCTGATTGTTCGCCCACCAAACAGACGGAGATAAAACCGCCAGACGGCTGAAAACGTCCGGGCGTTTAAAGCCCAGATGAAGCGACACCAAACCGCCCAGAGACGAGCCGCCGAGCGCGGTGTATTCGCGCTCGGGTTTCGTTAGATATTCGCGGTCAATCAACGGTTTGAGTTCTTCGATAATCATCCGCCCGTATTGGTCGGCACGTCCGCCGCGCCCGCGCATTCTGCCGCCCGCGCTAGCGACCGGTGTGTATTCGTCAATCCTCCGTTCGCCGGAATTGTAAATTCCGACGATAATCAGCGGTTCGATTTGTTCGGTCAAAATAAGCGCCTGCGCCGTTTCGTCAACGCCCCAGACCACGCCGCCGAACGCATCTTCGGGGTTCATCAGATTCTGTCCGTCGTGCATATACAGAACCGGATAACGGCGCGACGGGTCGAGTCCGTAACCGGGCGGCGTATAAACGAGGACGTTGCGCGGCGCGCCGAGATACGCGGAGCCGAAATTTTCGTGCATCGTAATTTGTTTTTTTAACATACGTTCGATTTTAGTTTATGAAACATTGCTCGTCAGTCTCAAACCCGACATTTTGTTTTATAATTTGAGAAGCGTAAAATTACGCCGAACGAATATGTGGAAAAAGCGCAAGGAAATCAAACCCGACGAAGAGCGAGTCATCAAAAACGCCGAACGCGCGCGCCAGAAGACGTTTGACCGCGCCGTCAATCTGCTCGCCTACAAACCGCGCTCGGTCGTCGAACTCAGAACGCGTTTGATGGAAAAAGAATGGACGAACAGCCAAATCGTTGAAGAAGTTCTCGTCAAGCTCGAAGGTTACGGATACTTAAACGACGGACAATTTGCCAAAGACTTCGCCGCCTCGCAACTGCGGGGCAAGCCAATCGGGAAGCGAGTTTTGCGGCAAAAGCTCGTGATGAAAAAACTCGACAAGGAAACAATCAATGCGGCGATTGAAACGGTTTTCGAGGAAACGCCCGAAACGGAAGTCATCGAACGCGCCATCGCCAAACGTCTGCGTTTGAAAGGCAAGCCGGAAACGCTCGAGCAC
>CADCUR010000044.1 GCA_902805935.1 uncultured Pyrinomonadaceae bacterium | reverse complement strand
GCGTTTCTTTTAATTCTGGTTTTTTCGCTCGGCAATTTGCCGGTTTCCGCGCAGACGCGGCGCACGGCGAAACCGAACAATCAACAGACCGCCCCAACCAGCCGAAAACCGCTGCGAAAAAATGCGACGGCGGCTGGAGCGGCACGATTACATATACGAAAACCGAAAACAAGAGCGATTACGAAAAACGACCGACCGGCTACATCAAAAGCACTTCGAGTTTTCAAGCAACGGTGGAAATCATTGTCAACGAAGACGTCGGTCGTCGCCGAATTCAACCGACAAATCACGACCCGCTTCGTTACTGCACCTGTAACTGCTGATTGATCAGTTTCGCCGAGCTGCCGCCGACCATAATCTGGAAAGTTCCCGGTTCGACGACGCGCCGCATTTCGCGGTTGTAGAACGCTAATTTCGACGGGGTTATTTTGAATGTTACTTGTTTGGTTTCATTCGGTTCGAGCGTGATTCGGGCGAAATCCTTGAGTTCTTTGACGGGGCGCGTGACCGAACTCGCCTCGTCCCGAATATACATCTGCACGATTTCGTCGCCGCGCATTTCGCCGGTGTTTGTCACGTCAACCGTAACGGTCGTTTCTTCATCCGCCTTGATTTTCGGCTTCGTGATTTTTAGATTTGAGTAGCTGAACGTCGTGTAGCTCAAACCGAAGCCGAAAGGGAACAACGGTTCGACGGTCGAGAATAAATAACCGCGTCGGGCGGTCGGTTTGTAATTGTAATAGATGGGAAGTTGTCCGACCGTCCGCGGAAACGAAACGGCTAATTTTCCGCCCGGATTGTGATCGCCGAAAAGCACGTCCGCCGCCGCTGTGCCGGTTTCTTCGCCGAGATAAAAGCCTTCCAAAATTGCGGGAACGTTTTCCGCCACGTAGTTTATCGCCAGCGGTCCCGAATTTATTAAAAAAACAACCGTCGGTCTTTCGGTTTCCAAAACGGCTTTGACCAAATCGTTTTGCCGACCGACGAGTTCGAGCGAATTGCGGTCGCCTAGGTGAGTTTCCGCCCACGCCTCTTTGTTCGTGTCTTCGTTGCCGCCGATAGCCAAAATAACAGCGTCAGAATTTCTGGCGATGTTCACGGCTTCATCTATTAATTTTTGATCGCTTGCGGCGTCATTTAGAGTCGCCGGATCGCCGAACCAGTTGCCGCCTTCTTTAGTGATTTTCACGCCTTCTGCGTAATTTACCCGAGCTGAGTTTCTGAGTTTATTCTTCACGCCTTCCAAAATGCTGACGGTGCGCGGCGGCTTCGGGTCAGTGTAACCGCCGAGATGGGCGCGATTGGCGTTCGGTCCGATGACGGCGACGGATTTTAGTTTCGTGCGGTCGAGCGGTAAGGTGTTTTTTTCGTTTTTCAATAAAACAATCGAACGCCGCGCCGCTTCGGCGGCTAATTGGCGATCTTCCGCCGTGTCGGTCATTCGCGCCGCTTTTTCCGCGTCAACATACGGATTTTCAAAAAGTCCGAGCTGGAATTTTTGATAGAGAATTCTCGAAACGGCTTGGTCAATCAAACTTTCGGGAATTTTACCCGCTTTGACTTGTTCGACTAAGGTTTTATTGACGCTCGGGTCGGGCAATTCGACATCGAGACCGGCTTCTAACGATTGTTTGGCAGCATCAGATGCGTCCGTTGCGACTCGGTGGCGTTTTTCGAGTTCGGTCATCGCGTAATAATCCGAAACGACTGTTCCCTGGAAACCCCATTCTTTCCGCAAAAGCGTGTCGAGCATCCATCGGCTAGCGTGAACCGGAACGCCGTCAATTTCGTGATAAGCGGGCATTATGCTGAACAGATTCGCTTCTTTAACCGCCGCTTCAAACGGCGCGAAGTGAGTTTCACGAAGCAGTCTTTCCGACAAATTAACCGGACCGATGTTCGTTCCGTTTTCCGGCTGCCCGTGTCCGGCGAAATGTTTTCCGGTGGCGATGACGTGCGCGTCGTCAATCTTCGGATTTTGATAAGTCGCATTGCCTTGGACAGCTTTGACGAGCGCGACGACCATTCTCGAAGTCAAATACGGGTCTTCGCCGAAAGTTTCTTCGGTGCGCCCCCAACGCGGTTCGCGCGCCAAATCCATATTCGGTCCCAATACGTGATGCGTTCCGCGAACGCGCGTCTGGCGCGCGGCGACGGTGAAAACGCGCGAAATTAAATCCGTATCCCAGCTCGACGCGAGCGCGAGCGGAACGGGAAAAACCGTCGCGCCTTCGCCCATCGTGCCGTGCAGAATCTCGTCGTGAAAAACCGCCGGAATACCCAAGCGAGTGTTTTCGATCAGCCATTTCTGCACCTGGTTGGCGTATTCGGCGGAACGCCGCGCGTCTCGGTATTCGCGCTGACGGGCAAATTGTCCGATGCCGTGCGGCATTTTACCTTTGGCGAGCGCGGGCGAAAATTCGCCGCCTAAAGGCATCTGTTCTTTCGGCACGCGGCTGTTATCGTTCGGTTTTTCCATCCACAGACACATCATCTGCGCGGCTTTTTCTTCCAAAGTCATTCGAGCGAGCAAATCTTTTACTCGCTCGTCAATCGAAAGCTGCGGATTTTTATACGGGACTTTTTCAATTTGCGCCTGAATTGCGTTCATCGGAATCGAAAATAAAATTAAAAGCGCCGCTAAAATTAAACCGAGCGAAATTCGCAGTAAATTATTTTGATTGATTTTCATAAGCTCACCGCGCATTTTCAAAAATAAAAAAAGGCGAATCCGAAGATTTGCCTTGTCAATATTTAGTCAACCCCAAACAAAACGTCCATCGTCAGTTGATCAAGCCGTTCATATTTCAAACCTTTCGACGCGATTTCGTTTCGGTCAAAATTTTGGGCGAGCAAATTGTCGAAATCGCCCAAATGGAAATTGTCGTTCATCGCTTCGATTTCAGCCAGAATCTGTTGAATTTCCTTATGTTCATTAAACCGTTTGGCTTTGTCTTTTAGAATCAAATAAGAGCGCATACAGCCGCGCGCAAAATCCTTCACGCCCCCGTAATCTTCGGTTCGGTAAGCGTGCGCGTCAAAGTGCCGCATTCCGCTGTAGCCGACATCTTCCAAAAATTTGACGAGCCAGAACATCTGTCGCGGACTGACCGAAGCGAAGCGCAAATCCTGATCGTATCTGCCCGGATATTGGTCGTTGAGATCAATGTGAAACAGCTTTCCGGCTTCCCAAGCCTGCGCGACGGCGTGCGTCATATTCAGCCCGGACATTTGTTCGTGCGCAACCTCCGGGTTGACGCCGACCATTTCTTTATGGTCAAGCGTTTCGATAAAAGCCAGATAAGCCGCGGTCGTCGCCATGTAAATATCGGCGCGCGGTTCGTTCGGTTTGGCTTCCATCGCAAATTTATAATTGTAATTACATTTGATGTTGTATTCGCACAAGTAATTTAACGCTTCGCGCAAACGTTTTATGCCTTCGTCCGGTCGGCGGCAACCGTCGGTTTCCGCGCCTTCGCGCCCGCCCCAGAGAACGAAAATCTCGGCATCGAACTCTTTAGCCAAATCCATCGCCCGCATCGTTTTTTGAATCGCGTAAGCGCGCACGCGCGCATCGTTGGCGGTGAACGCGCCGTCACGGAAAATCGGTTCGTAGAAAAGATTGACGGTCGCCATCGGAACTTTGATATTGTTGTCGTCACACGCCTTTTTGAAATCAGAAACGATACTACCGCGTTCGCTTGCGGTCGCGTCTATCGGCACCAAATCGTTGTCGTGAAAATTTACGCCGTAAGCGCCGACCTCAGCCAGCATTCGAACTATCTCGGTCGGCTGTAATTTTTCCCTGACCTGCGCGCCGAACGGGTCGGCGCCGCGATTGCCGACCGTCCACAAGCCAAACGTAAATTTGTCTTCGGGTCTGGGCGCATATCTGTCGCTGCTCATAATTGATTCCTCCGAAAATTCTAATTCCTGAAAATGCCGGTGAATTGAATGAATTGAAATTTATACTATAATGCTTTTGCGCAGTCCTGCAACTAAGTCTGAAAATTTATGAATTTCCTCGGAATTGATGTCGGAACCGGCGGTTCGCGCGCCGTTTTAATTGACGCAGAAGGAACGCTTCTCGCGTCGGCGACAGTCGAACACCAGCCTTTCGCTTCGCCGGAAATCGGCTGGGCGGAACAGGACGCGCGCGATTGGTGGCGTGCAGCGGCAACGGCAATTCGACAAATTTTAACCGAGGAAAACATTGTAGCCGACGAAATCGCCGCGGTCGGGCTTTCAGGACAAATGCACGGCGCGGTTTTTCTGGACGAATGCGGCGAAGTTTTGCGCCCGTCAATTATCTGGTGCGATCAGCGAACCGGCGAACAATGTAGCAAATTAACGGAAAAAATCGGCGCGGAAAAGCTCATCGAACTCGTCAGCAACCCGGCTCTACCGAATTTTACTTTAACGAAAATGCTCTGGCTGCGCGAAAACGAGCCGGAAATTTGGAACCGGACGCGCTCGGTTTTGCTGCCGAAAGATTACGTCCGCTTTCGTCTGACTGGCGATAAAGCGACGGACGTTTCTGATGCATCGGGAACTTTAATGCTCGACGTGCGAAATCGAAAATGGTCGAGCGAAATTTTAGCGGGAGTCGAGATGAGCGAAAGTCTGCTGCCGACGCTTTACGAATCTGCGGAAATCACCGGAATTGTTTCCGCCGAATGCGCCGCCGCAACCGGATTAAAAGTCGGCACGCCGGTTGTCGCGGGCGCGGGCGACAATGCCGCCGGAGCCGTCGGAATGGGCATCGTGCGCGTCGGCGCGGTCAGCGCGACGATCGGCACTTCGGGCGTCGTTTTCGCCGTGACCGAAAAACCTTCGATAGATTTGAAAGGGCGCATTCATACCTTCTGCCATGCCGCGCCGAGCCGCTGGCACGTGACCGGCGTGACGCAAGCCGCCGGTCTTTCATTGCGCTGGTTTCGGGACAATTTTGCGGACGGCGAAAGTTACGACGAATTAGTCGCGGCGGCGGCGAAAATTTCCGTCGGCGCGGACGGTTTGTTGTGGACGCCGTATTTAATGGGCGAGCGCACGCCGCACGTTGATTCGCTCGTCCGCGCATCTTTAATCGGACTAACGGCGATTCATACCAAAGCGCACGTCGTCCGCGCGATTCTGGAAGGCGTGGCTTTCAGCCTGCGCGACGCGATTGAAATTTTCAAAGAATTAAAAATTCCGATTGAAACAGTCAAACTCGGCGGCGGCGGCGCGCAATCGAAGCTCTGGCAGCAGATTCAGGCTGACGTTTACGCTCAAATGGTCGAAACGAACGCGGCGGAGGAAGGCGCGGCTTACGGCGCGGCGCTGCTCGCCGGAGTCGGGGTAGGGAATTGGAAAACAATTAACGAAGCGTGCGATGAAACAATCCGCGTCGCCGAAAAAATCACGCCGAACGACGAATCGGTCAAGATTTTGAATCGCCGGTATCGGGCGTATCAAACAATTTACCCGTCATTGCGCTCGATATTTCAATAAAAAAATTCAATGAATAATTTATCAAACAAAACTACTTCGGAATAGATAAAATCTGTCGGTTATCACCTGCCATTTTTCATCTACTCCGAATTATCTTTGGATAATCACCGATTTTTCTTGGCAGATTTGCTGGTAACTAAATTTTTGCTGAATGAATTGACAACTTTCCAGGTGCTTCGGTCGCTGTCGAAAACGGTATTCAATCCTTGCTCTTCCATCGGCGGGTCGCCCATATATTCGTCGCCGCTTTTCCAGAAAATTTGATTTACAACGGGGCGCGCCGTACCGCCGAATGCCCAGAAAGCGGCTCCTGCCAGATGACCGCCGGTTTCGGCGTTTTTGGCAAGAACGGAAAAAACTCTGCCGTAATATTCGTCGCGCAGCGAAGTCGGAGAATTTATCTCGAACGATTGTTTGTCGCGCGGCAATCCGAATTCTTCGATGACCAGCGGTTTATTTAACTTTCGGGCGATGACAAGATGCTGATTGATATAATCGGTCGCCTTTTCGACGACGTTCGGAAAGCCTTCCGCCACCTTGTCTTCTTTGAACCAGCCCCAGTTCTTCGCCCAGATGTGAATCGTTAGGTAATCTATGTTTTTACCGGCGTGAATTTCCTCGAAAAGTTTGAGGTCTTCAGTTCCCATCAAGCCTTCGTGACCGATTGTGACGAGATGATTTTTGTCTTTTGATTTGATCATCGCAGCGATATCGGCGACCCATTTTTTGTAATCGGCGTTGGCAAAGGGGCGCATCGGGCGCGGTTCGTTGGCGAGTTCCCACGCCATTACCGCTGAATCTTCCGTATATTTTTTCTTCGTATATTTGTTAATTCGGCTCAAAACCAGATTAACTTGTTTGTTGTAACTTTCTTTGCACGGCGCGCAGCCATAAAATCGCGAAACGATGTCGCGTTGTTCGTCCCAGGTTAATTTTCTGGTTTTCAACGCTTCGGGGACTCGGTCGTTCCACGTCAAATACTGCTGAAAACCGCCGCTCCATTCCCAGTTATTGCTGAAAAAAATGACGGCTTTCATATCGCGCTTACCCATTTCCGCCAAAATTAAATCCAGCCCGTCGAGAACGCTTTCGTCGAATTTTCCCTGTTCCGGTTGCAAAGGCGGCGCAACCCGCAACACGCCATTTATCATTCCAATGCCTTCCGCGCCCGCCATTATCCGCAAATTCATCACGCCGTTAGACTTTAAAAAATCCAATTCTTTCCGCAAACGGTCAGCGCCTTTTTTCCGGTCTTTTTCCAAACCTAAAAGACTGCCATACCAATAATTCGTGCCGATAAAATAATAAGGTTTGCCGTTCAGGTAAAACTGATGATTTTTGACCGACACAAACGAGGGCGTTTGAGCGCGTGTCTGTACGGATAACGGCAGAAAGACGATCATCTGAGCGAACAGGACGGCTAACAGGAAATTTCTTCGTTTCATAAATTATCTCCAGCGAAGGTGAATTTTATTTTTTACGTAAGACAGGCATCAATAAAACGGAATAACCGAAAACTTCTGAAATGTATAAAAATAACTGAATACCGATTGTAATAATAAATTTTTCAAATTTGCGAAAACTTCTTGACAATCCGTTAAATTCATATTAACTTTTGTTAGGTCATACAACAAAGTATCTATTATATAGTTTAATTTTCCATCTGAAAGTTATAGAAACTTGTTTGACCGGCGCTTTACTAACAAAACATTATAAATAATTTCATTTTCCGTATTTTCTTGTTTTTCTGAAACGCTTTTTCGCAGGAATTCATTTTATAACGCAAAACATACGCATTTGATGATTCAAAATCTAAGGTGACTTTAGTATCGGAGGAATTTTTATGTATAAAATAGATCCTTTACAGAATACGATTTTTCGCCAAGCGATTCCGCGAAAAAGTTTTATTTTGAAAACAGGACTTGCCTTATTGTTCGTGATCTCTCTACTGACTGCAGTTTCAGCACAGACCGCGACGACGGGGCAAATAACGGGAAATATTACCGATCCGGGCGGAGCGGCGGTTCCCGATGCGTCCATTACGGTGACGCAAATCGAAACGGGGGAAACGCGCACCGTGACGACGAGTGAGGACGGAAATTATACGATACCGAACTTAGCCGTCGGGACGTATCGCGTTTCGGTGACGAAAAGCGGTTTTAAAGAATCGGCGGTCGGCAGCGTAATTGTTAACGTGGCGAACGTCACCAGACAAAACGTCGTTCTGGAAATCGGTCAGGTTTCGGAGGTTGTCGAAATTACCGCCGATGCGGTTCAGCTTCAAACTGAAACGGGTACGGTCGGTGAGGTTGTGACCGGCGAACAGGTGCGCGAACTGCCGCTCAACGGACGCAGTTTCGTTCAATTAACGCAGTTGCAGCCCGGCGTTTCGGCGCAAAATACTCTTGACAGCAAAAGCAAAGGATTATTCGGCGGGGTTGATTTTTCCGTCAACGGAAACTCGGCGCAGAGCAATTTGTTCTTGACCGATGGCGCCAATAACAACGACACCGGTTCAAACCGCACAATTTTGTTGTTTCCTTCAATCGAAGCAATCGCCGAATTTAAATCGTTGCGGAACAGCTATGGTCCTGAATACGGGCAAGCCGCTGGCGCTGTCGTTTCGATTGTGACGCGCGGCGGCAGCAACGAATTTCACGGCAGCCTATTTTACTTTGGGCGTAACGACGCGCTCAACGCCACCGAGTTTTTCACTAATAGAAATGGTTTAAAGAAGGACGCGCTAAAGCGTCACGATTTTGGTTTTTCCCTTGGCGGACCGATTCTTAAAAATCGCCTGTTTTTCTTTTACTCGCAGGAATGGAACAAGGAAATTCGCGGTCAGTCGCGCTTCGGGAGAGTTCCGACCGCTCAAGAACGCGTCGGTGATTTTCGCCGGACGGGAGCATGCGCCTTGAACCCGATCGGCAACGGTCGTCCTGGATCCGATACGCAGGTTATTCCACAAAGTCAAATTAGTCCCGCTGGAATAGCTTTAGTGCAGTTGTTTCCTCTGCCGAATCGCGCGTTCGACAATAATTGTTACAACTGGGCAATCTCGGCAAATTCGCCGATCAGTTTCCGTGAAGAAAACGCCCGCATAGATTACAATTTAACTAAAAATCACAGTATATTCGGACGTTACACGCAAGATGACTGGTCAAACGGTTACCCGGTTCTAACGGGAAACTTGTGGGGCGACGACGCTTTCCCGGCTGTCGAAAGCAACTGGACGCAGCCCTCGCGTCAGGCAGCCGTCAAATTGACATCCACATTGTCTTCGACCGCGACCAACGAAATCCAATTCGCTTACTCGGCGAACCGAATCATCGTTGATCCGGGCGCGGGCGGTGACATTAACCAAAGCATCAATCAAGCGATTCCTGGATATTTCCCGGATTCCGTCAAGGTCAATGGAATAAATCGTCCGCATCCGGTTTTCTGGGGCGGCATCGCGCCGTTTAATTACGGCACCGGGCAGGATTTATGGGCGCAGATTCCGTTCAGAAACGCGCTCGATATTTACACGATCAGAGACGACGCATCCAAGGTTTGGGGCAATCATGCTTTCAAAATGGGATTTTTGTATGATACTGCCGGCAAAGACGAAGATTCCGGTCCGAGCAACGAAACGCCGCAATTCTGGGGCGCTTGCTGCGGAAACAATTCGGGCAATTACTTAGCCGACGTTTTAACGCGCGGTTCGCTTTTCGGGTTCAGCGAAACCAACACGATGGCGATTGGGCGAACGAGATACAAAAATCTCGAATTTTATTTCGGCGATACTTGGAAAGTCCGACCGAATTTGACTTTGGAGTTAGGAGCAAGATATTCCTTGTTGTTTGAGCCGTATGACGAACGCGATTTAATCAGTTCGTTTTCGCCCGAAGCGTATAATCCGGCGCGACCGGCAACCGACCCGTGCAACGGTTTAATCGTTCCCAAAGGCACGAATCCGTGCGCCGGAATTCCGGGAGCAAGCACGCCGATAGAATTTTCCAACCGTTCGTTGCGCGAAAACAATTACAAAAATCTCGCGCCGCGTTTGGGCATCGCGTGGGATGTTTTCTCGAACGGCAAGACCGCGATCAGAGCCGGATTCGGACAATTCTTCCTTCGGGAACGGACTGGTATATACTTCGGCGCGCTAACGCAGAATTCTCCGTTCACGGCTAACATCGGCGGTCAGCGAACGCTGGACGGAACAGTGTTTTCGGGTCTCGGAGCGGCATCGAACGGTTCGCCGAGATTCGGATTAAGCACTGAATCGGCAACGCCGTATTCGCTGCAGTTTAACGTTTCGGTCGGACAGCAATTGTTCAAAGATACGGTCGTCGAAGTCGGCTACGTCGGCAATCGCGCCCGCCGACAACTGACGCATTCGGATGTCAATCAGGTTTTGCCGCAAAATCAATTGGCGGCGGCTTTCGCAGCGAACGCAAATGCCGTAAACGCTCTACGCCCGTATAGCAATTACGGTCCGATTTACCAGTTTGAACGAAACGGAAGAGCCGACTACGACTCTTTGCAGGTTTTATTCAGAACCAGACTATCCAATTATTTGAACTTTCAGGCGGCTTATACACTATCTAAATCGAAAGCCGATTTCGGTTTAAGCGATAGCGGTCAAGTGAGTCAATATGCCGTTTTGGATAGAAACAACCGGGATTTAGACTTTGCCGAATCCGACATCAATCGTCCGCATATTTTCGTCGCCAACTTGATTTATAATCTGCCGAAATTTAGCGACTCGAACGGATTTGCCAAGACGATTCTCGGCGGCTGGGAAATAGCGACCATCGTTCAGCTTTCGAGCGGAACGTCGCTCACTCCGCTGATTAACGCGACGGGAATTCAAGGCGCTGGTTTGTCTCAAGCATTTCAAGCGGGAATCAGCGGCACGGGAACGAACGCCGCCAATCAGCGACCGATTCGGGTTGAGGGTGTACCATGTACGATTGACACGGATGCGGGACGCTTTATCAATCCTGCCGCTTTCACCCTGGTCGGCTACAAAATTGGCGAAACAATTCCGAAAAAGACCACCTGCTCTGGTTCACCGACGAAGAATGTGGATTTTTCTGTCTATAAAAACTTTTCGCCTTCGTGGTTAAAGAATAGCTTTTTCGGCGAGCAGTCGCGCCTTCAACTGCGGTTGGAATTCTTCAATGCGTTCAACACGCCGCAGTTCAGAGGCGACAGCATTCCGCTGCTTTTCTACAACGGAACCGTCGCTTGCGGAAACGCGCCGTGCAGTCCGACCAACAACACGATTACCTCGGCAGGAACAAACGGTAATTTCGGTCAGGCGGGACGAACGCGCGGCGGTCGTGAGATTCAATACGCGATCCGATTTAATTTCTAACGTTCGAATCTTCGAATTTTGGCAAGAAGACGGTTTGATTTTTAAGCCCAATCTTCTTGCCATTTTTATTTTGTGGTATAATTTACTTACTCTAAAACGTCCCGAAAACAGTATCTCCAGAGTTATGACAGCAAAAGTATCGGTTTTAATTTTACTTTTCCTCTCGATCAATCTCTGCGCTCAAAATCCGCCTGCAAACTCCGTTCGGCAAACTCAATCGGACGATTTGGAAAAACACATCAGCGCGGCGGAAACATATCAAATTTCCGCTGATTTAGTGAACGCCCAAATTGAAAACCGCCGAATTGCCGCTATCGGTTTGCGGCGATTCGGCAACACGGCGATTGAAGAAGGCAAATTGGCGGACGCCGTAAAAATGCTTTCCGCTTCAAAATCGTATAACGACAACGCCCGCGTCAGAACCGATTTAGCGATTGCCTATTTGCAGACGAACAACATCGAAAAGGCGTTGGAGGAAGCGAAAGCGGCGGTCGAACTTGATCCAAAAAACGCCTACGCGCGCTATATTTTAGGAAATATCTATTACACGAAAGAGGATTACGCGGCGGCGCTTCCCGAACTCGAAAAAGTTTTGATTCTCGCGCCCGATTTTGAAGCCGCGCGAGCTCTCGGGCTGACTTACCTGTATCTGAAACAGCCCGCGCGCGCCAAACTTCTTTTTGAAGAGATGCAGGCGTCGTTCAAAAAGGCGAATCCCGAACTGCACATTTTATTCGGTCAAGCCTATGAGCAGACGAATTACCCGCTCGAAGCCGAGCGCGAATTCAAGCGCGCTCTGGCGATCAACCCGAAACAGCCGCGAGCGAGTTTTTTTCTCGGCTACGTGATTTTACAGCACGGCGGCAGCTCAAGATTAGCCGAAGCCGGTCAAGCGTTTGAACAAGAACTGCAACTCACGCCTGATGATTTCTTCTCGAATTTTTTCGCCGGCGTCGTCGCCTCATCGGAAAACAATCATCAGAAAGCCATCGCTTTATTGCAAAAAGCCGTCCGGCTGAATCCGCAGAGCGGCGAAGCGCATTTATTTCTCGGACAATCGCAGATGGAAACGGGCGATACAAAAACGGCGGAAAAAAACCTGCGCCGCGCCACCGAGCTTTCGGAAAACACCGCCAAAAACGGTTTTCAGTCGCGCCGCGCGCATTATATGCTCGGACGACTGCTGGCGGCGAACGGACGACGCGAAGAAGGCGAAGCGGAATTGGCGAAAGCTCGCGAATTGCAGACGAAACTGATTAAAACGACGCGCGACGAAATCAACGAGCTTTTCAGCCAGGTCGTCGGCGACGCGAAAAAATCGCCAATCGCAAACGCGGCGCAAAATCCAACGAACCGGGAAACGAATCTGCCCGCGCCGCGCGTCGCCGAATTAAATAAAATCAAAGCCTATCTGTCCGACGTTCTGGCGCAGGCGTTTTATAATTTGGGCGTGATTGCGGTGCAAAACAAACAAAACCCGGAAGCGCTCGAAAATTTCGCCGCCGCCGCTCGCTGGAAACCAAATTTTCCGAATTTAGACCGAAGCTGGGGAATCGTGGCTTTTCGCTCCGGACAATTTGACACTGCCGTCGCGCCGCTTGCCCGGCAAACGAAAGCGAATCCGCAGGACAATTTAGCCCGTCAAATGCTCGGCGCGAGTTTCTATTTTACGAATAATTACAAAATGGCGGTTGAAACCTTAAAACCGCTCGCGGCGGCGATTACCGACGACGCCGAACTCGCTTATTTTTACGCGGTTTCTTTGATTCAGATCGAAAAAAATCAGGAAGCCGCGCCGGTTTTCGATAAACTGGCGCAAATTTCGCAAAAAAATCCCGAAACCCTAACTTACGCCGCGCAGGGTTTTATGTTTTTGGGCGATTACGAACGGGCGGTCAAAGAATTTCGCGCCGTGTCCGCGCTCGCGCCGAACGCCCTGAAAGCTAATTTCTTCGTCGGACAAAGTTTGATTCGTCTCAACCGTTTCGACGAAGCCGAAAAAGCGTTTGCGCGCGAACTCGAAATCAATCCGGCGGACGAATCGGCGAAATATCATCTGGCTTTGACGCTCATCGAGCGCAAAATCAGAACTGACGAAGCGATAAAATTGTTGAACGAAGCGATTGCTTCGCGCCCGGATTACGCAGACGCGCATTATCAATTGGGGAAGATTTACAACGAACGCGGCGAAACCGAGAAAGCCATCCGGCAGCTCGAAACGGCGGCAACCGCGGACGCGAAAAAAGAATACGTTCATTACCAGTTGAGCATCGCTTACCGTCGCGCTGCGCGCAAAGAAGACGCCGACCGCGCGCTTAAACTTTATCAGGAATTGAAATCGGCGAACCGAAAAATAGAAACGCTGTCGCCGATGGGCGGCAACAAAAATGCTCAGTAACAAACTTACATTTCAAATTACAGCAATCGGCATTTTAGTTTTCAGCATTTGCGGTTACATTCCCGCGCAGAAAACGGGCGCCGACAAAGACGTGCTGGCGAAATTTGAAAAAAGCATCGAGCAAAAAAATTACGCGGCAATCGAGCGCGATTTGCTCGATTACGCGATTGCCAATCCGCAGGATGCGAAAGCGTTTGAATTGCTCGGCAGACTGCGTTTCGAGCAAAATCGTTTGAGCGAAGCGAAATCTTTGTATCAAAAAGCGTTGTCGCTCGACGCAAATTCGGCTTCAGCTAAAATCAATCTCGCTGTGATTAACTTTCAAACCGGAAACGCCGCGCAAGCAGTTTCCGAACTGAATGAAATCGCCGACCGAGACGTTTCAAACGGCGCGTTGCGATTGAAATTGGCGCAAGCCTTCGCGCTCGTCGGCGATTGCGGGAAGGCTTTGAGCAATGTCGAAAAACTGGACGCGAAAATCAAAAACGCGGACGCTCTGCCGCTTCGCGCCGAATGTTACCTGCAATCCGGCGAAAAGAATAAAGCGATTTCTTTAATCATTCCGGCGAAAAATCTGGCGAAACAAAATCCGGCGGCGACGATAAAATTCGCCGAAGTTTTGAGCGCTGGCGTGCTGCACAAAGAATCGGCGGACGTTTTACGCGCGGTCGTCGCAATCGCGCCGAACGACTACGACGCGCTCGTTTCGCTGGCGACATCCGAGATTTATACAAAGGATTTCGCCAACGCCAAAATACATTTGCAGCGGGCTTCCAAAATAAAACCGAATTCGCCGGAGCTGCTTTACGCCGAAGGCTTGCTCGAAAGCGAGCGCGGAAACCAGGCGCAATCTTTGGAACTGCTGGAAAAATCGCTGGCGGCGAATCCCGATTCGGAGGCTGTTTTGAGCCAATTCGTCATCACTGCGATGCGCGCCAATCAAGCCGGAAAAGCGCTTCGAGCGGCGGAGAAGTTGTTGGCGTTAAAACCGAACGAGCCGGAATTTTTATACCTGCACGGCGCGGCGGCTTTGCAAAACAACAATCTGCGGGCGGCGGAAAATTCTCTAAATCGTTTCGTCAAATCACGCCCGCAGGACTCGCGCGGCTGTCTCGCGCTCGGTCTGACTTTTGCGGGGCAAACCGGCAAAATCGAAGAGGCGCGCCGGCAATTAAAAAAATGCGTCGAAACGAATCCGAATAATTTCGAGGCGAATTACCAACTCGGCTTGTCATACAAAACGCAGGGCGAAACCGAAAAAGCGATTGAACATCTCGAAGCGACAATTAAATCCGCGCCGGATTACGCGCTCGCGCTGCGCGATTTAGGAGCGATTTATCTGCAATCCGGTGCGGAAGCGAAGGCGCGAATTGCGCTGGAAAAATCGGCGGCAATCAATCCCAACGATGCCGACACGCATTTTCAGCTCACCCGTCTTTATAATTTAATCGGCGAAAAAGATTTGGCGAAAAAGCATCTGGAAATGTTTCAAAAATTAAAAAAGCCAGACAAAAACGGAATGTAATGAACTTTTATAAATTTACGACTGCGCTAATTTTTATCTCGATTTTGTTCGGTCAAATCCTTTTGGCACAGGACGTTTGCAAAGATCGAAAAATTCCGCAATTAACCGACATCTACAAACAAACGAAAATCAACTTCGTTCATACTTCCGCACCGGAAAAAAAATACATCGTCGAATCAATGAGCGGCGGCGTGCTTTTAATTGATTACGACCGGGACGGCTGGCAAGACATTTATTTCACGAACGCGCCGACTGTCGAAATGGCTTTGAAAAAAGAACGCTCGAAAAGCCTGCTTTACCGCAACAACGGCGACGGCACGTTCGCCGACGTGACCGATAAAGCGGGCGTCGGTTTTCCCGGCTACGCGATGGGCGGCGCGGTCGGCGATTTCAACAACGACAATTTGCCGGATATTTACGTAACCTGTCTCGGCGGAAACGTTTTGTATCAAAACAACGGCGACGGCACTTTCGCTGACGTGACTAAAAAAGCCGGAGTCGCCGACGGTCGCTGGTCAGTCGGCGCGGCGTTCGGCGATTACGACGCGGACGGTTTTCTGGATTTAATCGTCATCAATTACGTTGATTTTAAATTTAACGATCTGCCGACTTTCGGCTCGATGCCGACGTGCAAATTTCGCGGTGTTGACGTGCAGTGCGGTCCGCGCGGTTTGAAAGGCGCGGGCGACAGCCTTTTCAAAAACAACGGCGACGGAACTTTTACAGACGTTTCTAAACAAACCGGAATGGACGACAAAGACGGTTATTACGGAATGCAGCCGCTCTGGTCGGATTTCAGCAACACCGGGCGGCTCGACGCATACGTCGCCAACGATTCAACGCCGAATTTTTTCTACCGCAACGACGGTAAGGGAAAATTCCTCGAAGAAGGCTTAATCACCGGAACGGCGGTCAGCGGCGACGGTTCCGAGCAAGGTTCGATGGGCGTGGCGGTAGGCGATTACTTGCACACAGGAAATTTTTCGATTTACACGACGAATTTCGTTGACGAATACAACACGCTTTACCGCAACAACGGCAAATACGATTTTGCGGACGTTTCTTTCGCTGCCAAAGTCGCACAGGTCACGCGCCCGTATGTCGGCTGGGGAACCGGATTTTTCGATTTGGACAACGACACCTGGCTCGATTTATTCGTCGTCAATGGTCACGTTTATCCACAGATGGATCAGATTTCGTCGGGCTTGGGCTATAAACAAGGCAAACTTTTATTCATTAACAACGGCGACGGAACTTTCTGCGATGCAACGAAACAGGGCGGCGCGGTTTTGTCAGAACTGCGCGTTTCGCGCGGCGCGGCGTTCGGCGATCTGGACAACGACGGGCAAATTGATGTCGTCGTCGAAGACCTCGACAGCCAGCCGATGGTTCTGAAAAACGAGGGTGACAAGTCAAACCATTGGATAACTTTGGAACTCGCCGCGAAGCAGGGAAATCCGTTGGCAATCGGCGCGCGCATCAAAGTTACAACCGGAAAAGTCATGCAGACCGAAGAAATCCGCAGCGGCGGCAGTTACCTGTCACAAAACGATTTGCGCGTGCATTTCGGACTCGGCAAGGCGACGAAGGTTGATTCGATAGAAATTCGCTGGAATTCCGGCAAAATTGAAACGCTCAAAGACATACCGGCGGATAAATTTTACGCGGTTCTGGAAGGCGAGGGAATTGTGCCGTTTGAGAAAATCCGCACGAAGAAGAAATAGATTTACGCGATATTTATTGCTCGATGCGAAGGTTATTTATCTTTACAGCTTTGATTATTTTCGTGCGAATTACCGCCGTCGCGCAAAGCTCCGCGATTACTTTCACGGACGTTTCGGCGGCGAGCGGGATGAATGCTGCGCATGTTTCAACGCCCGAAAATCGCTATATCGTCGAATCGATGAGCGGCGGAGCAGCGGTTTTTGATTGCGACAACGATAATTTTTTGGACGCGGCGACGATCAACGGCTCGTCGGTCGAAAATTTCAAAAAAGGCGGCGATTTGTTCGTGACGCTTTACCGGCAAATCAATCCTGAAAAGTCGAAAACGCCGACGTTTGAAAACATCACGCAATCGGCGAATTTGACGCGCAAAGGATGGGGAATGAGCGTGACAGCGGTTGATTATGACAGCGACGGCGTGTTGGATTTGTTCGTCACCGGTTTCGGCGGAAACGCCGTTTATCGCGGCAAAGGCGGATGCAAATATGAAGACGCAACGGAAAAAACCAACTTAAAAGGCGAGGGGTTTCAAACCGGCGCGGCGTGGGCAGATTACGACCGCGACGGTGATTTGGACGTTTTCATCGCCGGTTACGTTTTGCTCGATTTAAATAATCTGCCGGTCTTTGGAAGTTCGCAAACTTGCTCTTTCAAAAACATTCGCGTTCAGTGCGGTCCCCGCGGGCTGCCGGGCGAGCGCGATTATTTTTACCGCAACCGGGGCGACGGAACTTTTGAAGAAATAGCTGAAAAAATCGGCGTTGCCGACAAAGAAAAGTATTACGGTTTGGGCGCGATTTGGGGCGATTACGATGACGACGGCTGGCTTGATTTATATGTCGCCGACGACGGGACGCCGAATTATTTATACAAAAATAACCGCGACGGCACTTTCGCGGATGTCGGATTTCAAACCGGCACAAGCTATAGCGGCGACGGCGTTGAACAGGGTTCGATGGGCGTGGCGTGGGGCGATTACGACAACGACGGCAAACTCGATTTATTCACAACAAATTTCGACAACGAGCCGAACACGCTTTACCGAAACTTGGGTGTGAAAGGTTTTTTGGACGTTTCGCTCGAAACAAAAGTCGGGCAGCCGAGCAAGCCGTTCGTCGGCTGGGGAACGGGTTTGGTGGATTTTGACAACGACGGCTGGCTCGATTTATTTGTCGTGAACGGTCACGTCTATCCGCAAATCGAGTTTGCCAAAAGCGACACGCAGCAAGGTTTTCGCCAGCATTTTCTGCTACACCGCAATACCGGCGACGGTAAATTCGACGACGCGACGAAAGGCGCGGGTTTGCAGAATCTGCCTCTGAAATCCAGACGCGGCGCGGCTTTCGGCGATTTGAACAACGACGGTTTGATTGATGTCGTCGTCACGAATCTCGGCGAGCCGCCAACGGTCTTATTGAATACAAGCGAAAACGCGAATCAGAGCGTCACGTTCAAACTCGTGCAAAACGGCAAAAACAAAGACGCGGTGGGCGCGCGAATCAACGTGAAAACTGACAAACGCCGAATGACGCAAACAGTCGAAGCCGGAGCGAGTTATCTGTCGCAAAACGATTTTCGGCTTCACTTCGGACTCAACATCAGCGAGAAAATCGAAGCGGTCGAAGTGCGCTGGAGCGACGGCAAAACTGAAACAATTTCCGGTGCTGCGCCGAACCGCATCTTAACCGTGACGCAAAATAAAGGCATCACCACTACGGGCGTTTACCACGCGCGTTAAAATATTTTTTTGGAAATCGTTGAATTTTGGAGGTCAATCAAATGAAAAAATTGTTTCTTTTAATCGCTCTCGTTTTTTCGACGGCAATTTGTTCAAACATTTATGCGCAGGTAACTCCGCCGCCGGGCGCGGGCGATAAAGATTTGCGCGACACGGATGTTAAAAAGCGTTCCGTCGAAATGGACCGCATTGAGCGCGACGCGAAAAAAAACGGCAAATCGGCAGTAAATCCGGCAACGGCACAAGCCGAAGACCGTTTAGCCGCGAAATACGACGAAATCAAAACGGATTACGAGCGGATTCAACTGTCGCAGGATGCCGTCATCAAAACTTACCAAAGCAGCGGCAAAATTGATTACGCGCAAATCGGCAAATCAGCGCTGGAAATCAACCGCAGTGCGACGCGTCTGCATTCAAATCTGTTTCCCGCGCCGCCAATCGAAAATGCGGACGTGAAAAAAGAAGAAAAGAAAGATGACGAAATTAAAAAGGAAACAAAACCGGCGAAAAGCGTACGGGATTTGATCGTAGATTTGGACAATGCCATCGGCAGCTTTGCGACGAGTTCGATGTTTCAAAATTTGCGAACGGTTGACGCTCAAGTTTCTGACAAAGCCAAGCTCGATCTGGAGAAAATCATTGAACTGAGCGCGTTGCTCGACGCCAAAGCGCAAAAATCGGCGTCGGGCGGACAATAAAGCGCGTGTGCGCTCGCTTTCCGCTTGGTTTTACAGTTTGCTCCGCAAGGTAAAAAAATCTCTGTAACGATAAAATTTTTCGATCTCAGTCCGTGAAGAATTATGTGGAGAAAAATTCGCTGGGGCATTTTGGGCGCGGCAAATATCGCTCTAAAAAAAGTAATTCCGGCGATGCAGGCGGGAGATTACTGCGAAGTTACGGCGATTGCGTCGAGAAGCGCGAGTAAGGCGCAGCGCGCCGCCGAAGATTTAAACGTTCCGAAATTTTACGGCTCTTACGAAGAACTGTTCGCCGACCGAGAAATTGACGCGGTTTACAATCCGCTGCCGAACAATCTGCACGTCGAATGGACAATTAAAGCGGCGGAAGCCGGAAAGCACGTTTTGTGCGAAAAACCACTCGCGCTGACGACGCAAGAAGCCGGAAAATTAATCGAAACGCGGGAGCGAACCGGCGTGAGAATTCAGGAAGCGTTTATGGTGCGCTCCCATCCGCAATGGCTCGCCGTGCGCGATTTCGTGCGTGCCGGAAACATCGGCAAATTGCAGGCGATTACCGGATTTTTCAGTTATTACAACGACGACGCTTCTAACATTCGCAACCGAACGGAAACGGGCGGCGGTGCGCTTTTCGACATCGGCTGTTACTGCATCAACCTTTCACGATTTATCACAGGCGAAGAGCCGAAAAGAGTTGCGGCGTTGATTAAACGCGATGATGAATCGAAAATTGATAAATTAACGTCGGCGATTTTGGATTTTCCTTCCTGCCAATCAACTTTTACCTGCGGAACACAGCTTGTGCCGTATCAGCGAATGCAGTTTTTCGGCACAATCGGGCGCGTCGAAGTCGAAATTCCGTTTAATATTCCGGTTGATGAGCCGACCGTAATTTTGGTTGACGACGGCGCGGGTTTGTTCGGCGAAACAATTGAAGTGATGAAAATTCCTGCCGCCAATCAATATACGACTCAGGGCGATTTGTTTTCGCAGGCGATTATTGAAAACTTCGAACCGGCGATTTCGCTCGAAGACTCATTGAAAAATACGGCGGTCATCGAAGCCATTTTCCGCGCCGCCGAATCAAGAAACTGGGAAACGCCCGCTAATTTTTAGAAAGGGAATTAGCGGCGAACGACGCGAATTATTTTTTTTTATTTTTAATTCGCGTCGTTCGCCGCTGAATATTCTGTGTTTGATTTACTGTTGGAGAGAAACTTGAATTTTACTTTGCTGCAATAATCGCGTAATTTTTTCCTTTGTAAAATCGCACGCCGTCGGCGGCGATACTCATCATCAGCGGACGCGGACGTTTCATTTCCTTGTCATTTGCGGTTTCGACCGACATTATTTCTGCACCGCTTAAATCGAAAATACGCAGTTTGCCGGCGGACGAGAAGCCGAAGCCGTAGGCGCCCGTCGCCAATTCTTTGCCGCCGATGACGATGGGCGAATCGGTGATGAAAAAGCCTTCATATTTGTCGCTGATTTCGGTCGAATAGCCGGAAGTGTCCACCATTCCGGCGATAACGTGGCGATCCTTGCCGAGACGCGCGACCGCCGAATTTCTAACTTGTGTCGGCGCGCTCTGCCCGGCGAAATAAAAGCTCGTCGGCACAATGCGCGCCGCTGCGGTCTCAGCTAAAATTTCCGGCGCAGCTTTTTCCTGCGCTTTGACCGCCGCGCTTGCCGCGAAAAGAAGCGCGAAAAGCATTAGAAACGAAACTAAATTTTGCCGTTTGAATATCATCGTTATTTCTCCTTTCCAATCTTTTGTCGGCACGCCCAATTCATTTTGCTTGCAGTATTTTAACGAATAAAATAGAATAACTGAAAGTTTTCCAATCCCTGCTTTTTCTAAAGGACATTTAAAATCTAATGAAAGTTACAGCTTTATTATTAAATATCGCGCTGCTCGCCGCAACCTTTTGCACGCCCCTACAACAAAGTTTCGCTCAAACGAATGACGTTCGCGGTTTGGTCAATCGGGAAATTACCGACAGCGACGTTTTTTTCAAGGAAATGACGCGCAAACCGCGCCCCGTCCGCGACAATACGGCACGGGTCGAAGCGTTGCTGAAGAAAATGACTCTGGAAGAAAAAGTCGGGCAGATGACACAGCTCACGATGGGAATGTATGTTACCGGCTCGGATCAAAACGTGCAGGTTGACCCGGCGAAACTCGACAAAGCGATTAACAAATACGGCGTCGGTTCATTTCTGAACGTCAGCGACCAGGCTTTGACCGTTGATAAATGGCACGAAATGATCGGGAAAATTCAGGACGCTTCGATGAAAACCAGACTGAAAATTCCGAATCTTTACGGCATTGATTCGATTCACGGCGCGAATTATGTGCAGGGCGCGACGCTTTTTCCGCAGGAAATTGGAATGGCGGCGACGTGGAATCCGGCATTGATGCTGAAGGCGGCGGAAATTACGGCGATGGAGACGCGCGCGGCGGCGATTCCGTGGAGTTTTTCGCCGGTTTTAGATATTGGTCGGCAGCCTTTGTGGGCGCGGTTTTGGGAAACTTTCGGCGAGGACCCGTATCTCGCGTCGGTGATGGGCGCGACGTTCGTGCGCGGATTGGAAGGTCAGGACATCGGTTCGGAGAAACATGTCGCGTCGTCGCTCAAACATTATATGGGTTACAGTTTGCCCTTAACCGGCAGAGACCGCACGCCCGCGCTAATTCCCGAAAGCTACCTGCGCGAATACGTGATGCCGCCGTTTGCCGCTTCGATTAAAGGCGGAGCGCGGACGGTGATGGTCAATTCGGCGGAAATTAACGGCATTCCCGGTCACGTCAACAAAAAAATCCTGACCGATATGCTTTACGGCGAAATGAAGTTCGACGGTTTTGTTGTCTCGGATTGGGAAGATATTAAAAAACTCGTCACGTTCTGGAAGGTCGCCAAAGACGAAAAGGAAGCGACGCGAATGGCGGTCAATGCCGGAATTGATATGAGTATGGTGCCGCTCGATTACAGTTTCGCAGACCTTTTAATCGAACTCGTCAAAGAAAAGAAGGTTCCGATGACGCGCATTGACCAAGCCGTGCGCCGTATTTTGAAAGTCAAATACGACTTGGGATTGTTTGAAAATCCGATGCCGTCGCCGTCAGCCAGAAACAATTTCGGCAAACCGGAATACGCGCAGGTCAGTCTGCAAGCCGCCCGCGAATCTTTAACTTTACTGAAAAACGACAACAACATTCTGCCGCTTTCGAAAAACAAAAAAGTTCTGGTCACGGGACCGACCGCCGATTCTTTAATTTCGCTGAACAACGGCTGGACTTGGGTTTGGCAAGGCTCCGAGCCGTCGCTGTATCCGAAAGATAAAATGACGATTCGCGCCGCGATTGAGTCGAAGGTTGGAAAAAAGAATTTCGAGTTCGTTCAGGGAACCCGCATCACGCGCAAACCCGGCTCGCCTTCAAACTCGACGCCGACCGACGTTGACGAGGAAGTTGACATCAAAAAAGCGGTTGACGAAGCGAAGGACGCGGATGTCGTCGTGCTGTGTCTCGGCGAAGGTTCTTACACCGAAACGCCGGGCAACATCACCGATCTAACGCTGCCGGAAACGCAGTTGAAATTCGCCGAAGCGATTATCGCCGCCGGAAAACCGGTCGTCGTCGTGATGGTCGAAGGTCGCCCGCGCGTCATCAGCCGCATCGCCGACCGCGTGCCGGGAATTTTGCTCGCCCTTAATCCGAGCAACGAAGGCGGAACGGCAATCGCCGACGTTCTCTTCGGCGATTACAACCCGAACGGAAAACTGCCGTTCACTTACCCGCGCAATCCGAATAATCTGATCGTGTATGACCACAAATTGTTTGAAACCGAAGAGACGGCTTTCGGCAACGTCGCCAACAAGCCGCAGTTTCCGTTCGGTCACGGCTTGAGTTATACGACATACGAATACAGCAACTTGAAACTCAATCAAACTTCGATTCCGATGACGGGCGAAATAAGCGTCAGCGTTGATGTCAAAAACACCGGCGCGCGAGCCGGAAAGGAAACCGTGATTTTATATTTGCGCGACGAAGTGGCGACGCTTTCGCCTGCCGGAAAGCGTGTGAAACGCTTTGCGAAAATTTATCTCGAACCGAATCAGAGCAAAACTCTGACGTTTAAACTGAATCGCGATGATTTTTCGTTCATCAACACCGACAACAAACCAATCGTCGAACCGGGCGATTTTACGGTGATGATCGGCAATCAAACGGGCAAATTTGCGCTTCGATAATTCGCAAGTTTTAGTTTCGGGACAGATGAACGACCAGCAACCGAAAATTATTCGTTTAATTTTCAAAATCCTTTGTCCCGAAACTAAATGTTTATTTTCTTCTTTCTGTATCTCGATGAAAAAGACAATTTATCTTCTCTTGATTTTGCTGCTCGACGCGCAACACGCGGCGGCGCAAAACATCGCTCGCCAAAGAGCCGACCGGATGAAGTTGGGAATGAATTTGTCGTATCTCGATAATTATTGGAACGGAGCGAAAGAGAAAAACTTCGCGGATTTCGTGAAATTAAAGGAAGCGGCGAAGCGCGAAAAAATGTTTGCCGAGATTGCGAAAGCCGGTTTCAAAACCGTGCGAATTCCAATCAATTTCGGCGCGTGGGCGACGATTGATGCACCGTATCGCTGGCACGACGAGAATGGATTGAAAACCGCCGATTCGTTTGTCAAATGGGCGCTCGCCAATAACCTGAACGCGATTATTGATTTGCATCACGTCGAATTTGATGGCTCGGTCAAAAACGCTGCGACGACGACGAGAATCGTCTGGCTGTGGAGCGAGATTGCGACCAGATACAAAAACACCGACCCCGAACGAGTGTTTTTTGAACTCCGCAACGAGCCGCACGATATTAAGGCGGAAGTCTGGCGCGCGCAAGCCGAGGCGATTATCGAAACCGTCCGAAAAATCGCGCCGAATCACACTTTAATCGTTGGCTTCCACGATTGGAATTCGCGCAGCGCGTTGATTGAATCCAAACCGTTTGCCGACCAAAACATCATTTACACTTTTCATTATTACGACCCGTTCATTTTCACGCATCAGGGCGCAACCTGGTCGAGCGAAGGATTGCCTGAGCTAAAATACGTGCCGTTTCCGTATTCAAAAGAGGTGAAAATTGAAACACCGGAAACCGCGAAAGGGAAATGGGTGGAAAACCAAATCAAATCTTACGAAGCGGATTCCAAGCCGGAAAAAATTTACGCCGATTTGAAAGCGGCGAAAGACTGGTCGGAGAAAAATAAAGTGCCGATTTTCGTCAGCGAGTTCGGCTCGTTCGGCAAACTTCCGACGACGGAAGACCGCTGCCGTCACGCCGCCGCGATTTATTCGGCGTTCGGGAAATTAAATATTCCGAGCGCGTGGTGGGAATGGGACGGCGGTTTCAATATGTTCGAGAAAGGCACGAACAGAATCGCCGATTGTATGCGAAAAGCGATTGATTCTTATAATGCGGAAGACCGCACGAAGTAAGGGCGCAGTGTTGGTAAAAACACACTTACGCGCGTGCGTGTTTCCGCAATAAAATTTATGCGAAAAATTTTAATTGCAGCGATAATTTTTATCGGCTTTTACGGCATTTCGGCGCAGGATTTGGAAACGGCGCGGCGTAATCTGATGCCCGTCCCGGCGAACGTAAATTGGAAAAGCGGCAGATTGCCCGTCACGAAAACCTTCACCGTCGCCGTCAAAGGTCAAACGGACGAGCGTCTGAAATCTTATATTTTCCGTGCGATGCGGCGAATGGAAGGGCGGACAATTTTAGAATTATCGCGTGAGTTATCGAACGACGCGGGAAACGCGCAGCTTTTAATCGAAACCAATTCGATCGGAAATGCGATTCCGAAACTCGGCGACGACGAATCTTACAGCCTGGAAATCAACGACCGCCAGGCGAAAATATCTGCGCCCACCACCGTCGGCGCGATGCGCGGGCTGGAAACCTTTCTGCAACTGCTCGAAGGCGATAAAGACGGATTTTATTTTCCCGCCGTCGCAATAAATGATAAACCGCGTTTCGCGTGGCGCGGTTTGATGATTGATTCGGCGCGGCATTTTCAGCCGATGGAAGTTCTGCGGCGCAATCTGGACGCGATGGCGGCGGTCAAATTAAATGTGCTGCATTGGCATCTGACCGACGATCAGGGGATTCGAGTCGAGACGAAAAAATTGCCCGAACTTTATCAAAAAGGCTCGGACGGAGATTTTTACACGCAGGAACAAATCCGCGAAATCATCCGTTACGCGGCTGATAGAGGAATTCGCGTGATGCCGGAGTTCGATATGCCGGGACACGCGACGGCGTGGCTTGTTAGTCACCCAGAAATCGGCAGCGGCGCGCCCGGCGCGACTTATAAAATCGAACGCAATCCGGGAATCTTCGATCCGACACTAGACCCGACGAACGAAAAAACCTATAAATTTTTAGAAACGTTTTTCGCCGAAATGTCGCAGCTTTTCCCCGACGCTTATATGCACATCGGCGGCGATGAAAACGAGGGCAAGCAGTGGGACGCGAATCAGAAAATTCAAGCATTCAAACGAGAAAAAAACATCAAGGACAATCACGAGTTGCAAACTTATTTCAACAAACGCATCTTAAAGTTTTTGCAAAAAGGCGGCAAAACGATGATGGGTTGGGATGAGATTTTCCAGCCCGATCTGCCGAAAGATGTCGTCATTCATTCGTGGCGCGGTCAGAAAGCCTTAGCCGACGCAGCGCGTCAAGGTTTTCAGGGCGTTTTGTCGAACGGCTATTACATTGATTTGATGTTTCCGGCTTCGCAGCATTACGCGGTTGACCCGATTCCCGCCGACACGACCTTGACGGCAGAGGAACAGAAACGAGTTTTGGGCGGTGAGGCGACTATGTGGAGCGAATGGGTTTCGCCCGAGACTATTGACTCGCGCATCTGGACGCGCACCGCCGCGATTGCCGAAAGATTCTGGTCGCCGCGCGATGTCAATCAAACGGAAGATATGTATCGGCGGCTCGCCGTCATTGACGAGCAGCTTGAAGAACTGGGTTTGACGCACCGCAAAAATCAGTTGATGCTGTTGCGTCGTCTAGCAAATAATCAGGACATCGCCGCGCTGCAAAAATTAGTTTCCGTCATCGAGCCGGTGAAGGAATACCGCCGTTATCAAGTTCGCAAGCAAACGATGCTTTCGCCTTTGACCGGATTAATTGACGCGGCGCAGGCTGACGCTCCCGGCGCGCGCCTTTTCAACCGCGCTGTTGACGATTTTATTGGCGGAAGAGAGACGGTGGAAAATCAAGCGAAAATCCGAATGCTGCTCAGTGATTGGCGGGCGGCGGAAGCTGATTTGCAAAAAACGATGGAAAATTCGCCCGCGCTGGCTGAAGCAAAACAACTTACGGCAGATTTTCAAAATTTGAACCGCATCGCGTTCGATGCGCTCGACGCATTGAACGGAAAACAGGCGCGGAGCGCCGATTGGAGCGACGCGCAATTAAAAACGCTCGACGAGATTGCCAAACCGAAAGCCGCGCTCGAATTCGCCCATCTGTCGGGCGTGAAAAAATTAGTAGCCGCCGCCGTTGAATCGAAAAATGCCGTTCGATAAATACGAGATTTAATCTTTTACTCAAATGAGGGAATATCCGGGATGAAACGAAAATGAAAACGAAGGTCGCGGCGGGAATTGACATCGGCGGAACGAAAATCGCGCTCGCGTTGGAGACACTCGGCGGCGAAAAAACTGCTCGCCGACGCATTCCGACGCGCGTCGAAATCGGCGGCGCAGCGGCAACCGTCGAAAATATCGCGCTGGCGCTTGAGGAAATGGCTGACCAGAGCGATGGCGAAATCATTTCAGTCGGCATTGGCTGTCCTTCGCCGCTCGACATCGAAAACGGTCTGGTGATGTCGCCGTCGAATCTGCGGGATTGGGACAGGTTTCCCATCGTCCGCTTTTTTGAGGAGCGCTTCGACGTGCCGGTCGCGCTCGACAACGACGCGAACGCAGCGGCGCTCGGCGAATTCGTTTACGGCGCGGGGCGCGGCTGCCGCAACATCGTTTATATTACGGTTTCGACCGGCATCGGCGGCGGCATTATTTTGGGCGGCGAGCTTTTTCACGGCGTGGCGGCGAGCGCGGGCGAACTCGGACATACGATCGTGCAGCCGGACGGCGGCGCGCGATGCGGATGCGGTTCAATCGGCTGTCTCGAAACGATCTGCGCCGGCACTCACATCGCGCGGCGCGCCAAAGAAAAATTAAAGGGCGGCGCGGCAAGTTTGATGACCGAAATCGCGGGGAACATTGACGACGTAACCGCCGAAACGGTCGTCGAAGCGGTGCGGCGCGGCGACGAAACAGCGATGGAAATCTGGGACGAAACGTGCCGCTTTTTGGCAATCGGAATCGCCAATATCGTGACTTTGCTCGCGCCCGAAAAAGTTATCGTCGGCGGCGGCGTGGCTGGCGCGGGCGAATTGCTTTTCGCGCCGCTCAAAAAGCTGGTTCCGCAATTCGTCTCGATGATTCCGGCTGACAAAATACGAATCGTTCCGGCTGAACTCGCGGCGGAAAGCGGCGTCTGCGGCGCGCTCGTGCTGGCGAAGAAAGCCTACCGAAAAAAACACCAAACTTATGAAGTCTAAAAAAACCATAAATCGCACGCGCCGGGATTTTCTGAAATTCGCCGTCGGCAGCGGAATCGTCGGCTTAGCCGCTTCCGATTCGATTTTCGGGCAACCCTCAAACAATAAAAACGCAAAAGAAATGCTCGTCTATATCGGCACATACACTTCCGGCAAAAGTAAAAGCGAGGGAATTTACATTTACAAATTGAATCTAAATTCCGGCGCGCTTGAGCCGTATCGAACGGTGAAAAACGTCGTCGAGCCGTCGTTTCTAGCGATTGATAAAAACAGAAAATATCTCTACGCCGTCAACGAAACCGTCGAATACGAAGGCAGGAAAAGCGGCGCTGTCAGCGCGTTTCAGATAAATCAAAAGACGGGCGATTTAACGTTTCTCAACAAGCAACCGAGTTTGGGCGGCGCGCCTTGTCACGTCTCGGTCAGCGACAACGGGAAATTCCTTCTCGTCGCCAACTATGTCGGTGGCAACGTTGCCGTTTTGCCCATCGAAGCTGACGGCAAACTCGGCGCGTCGGTTGATTTGAAACAGCATTCCGGTTCGGGCGCGAACAAAGAGCGACAGGAAGCAGCGCACGCGCATTCGATAATGCTCGATGAAAATAATCGGTTCGCGTTCGCCAACGATTTGGGCGTTGATCGAGTGATGATTTACCAATTTGACGACGAATCCGGCAAATTAAAATCAAATTCGGCGCAAGCCTTTTATCAAACAAAAGCGGGCGCGGGTCCGCGTCATTTTAAGTTTCACAAAAGCGGCAAATTCGCTTTTGTGATTAACGAACTCGATATGACCATCGCGTCGCTGGCTTACGACGCGAAACGGGGAACGCTCGCAGAAATTCAAACGGTGCCGACTTTGCCCGCCGATTTCAAAGGCGCGAACACTTGCGCTGACATTCACGTTTCGCCCGACGGAAAATTCGTTTACGGCTCGAATCGCGGACACGACAGCATCGTCATTTATCGGATTGACGAAAAAAGCGGCAAGCTCGAATACGTCGAACACGCTTTGACGGGCGGCAAAACGCCGCGCAATTTTGCGATTGAACCGAACGGGCGATACCTGCTCGCGGCGAATCAAAATTCCGATTCGATCATCGTTTTTCGCATTGACGAGAAAAGCGGCAAACTCATCCCGACCGGAAATCGCGCGTCGGTTCCGTCGCCGGTTTGTTTGAAATTGATTCCGTCTTTCGCGTGAAAATAAAGGTCAGAACTATGCGGCAAAAAATCTATATCCGTTTAATCGTCTTTTCGTTTTTCTTTGTTTTCTTTTACGATTCGGCGCAAGCGCAGGCGCAAATCGTTTACCGCAAAACGGTTTTCAAAGACGAGTTCAACAAGCCCGAAGGCGCGCCGGTTGATGCGTCGAAATGGACGGCGGAAATCGGCGGCGGCGGTTGGGGCAATCAGGAGTTGCAGTATTACACCGATTCGATTGAGAACGCTTATCACGACGGACAAGGTTCGCTCGTTATCAAAGCGATAAAACTCGCGCCGCCGCTCAATTTGACCTGTTGGTATGGACAGTGCCAATACATTTCGGCACGGCTGATTACGAAGGGAAAATTCGATCAAAAATACGGCAAGTTTGAAGCGCGCATCAAAATCCCGCGCGGGCAGGGAATCTGGTCGGCGTTTTGGATGCTCGGCAACAATATTGACAAAGTCGGCTGGGCGATGTGCGGCGAGATAGACGTTTTGGAAAATATCGGGCGCGAGCCTTCGCGGGCTTACGGCACCGTTCACGGTCCCGGCTATTCAGGCGCGAACGGCATCGGCGGTTTTTACGCGCTGACAAACAACCAAAAACTCGCCGACGACTTTCACGTTTACGCGACCGAGTGGTCGGAAGATAAAATCGCTTTTTACGTGGACGGAAATTTGTATAAAACAGTTACGCCGCAAAATTTGCCGCCGGGAAAGGTTTGGGTTTACGACCATTCGTTTTTTATGATTTTGAATCTCGCCGTGGGCGGTCCGTGGGGCGGCGCGCCGGACGCGACGACCGTTTTTCCGCAGATGATGCTGATTGATTACGTGCGCGTTTACAGCCGTTAAGAATCTATCGCTTCTGAGTTTGGAGCGAAAATAAGCGTTTAACCGAGATTTTTTCGTTCTTAAATATTTTTGAAATTTGCGCTTTACGCGGGCAGATATTGGAATATACTTTTATAGGTTTAACCAATTTTATTTTTTTGGGAATTAGAATGAATATGGTCAAGCGAATGAACCTAAAAAGCGCTAATGTAGCCCGGTCAAGTACGATTCGGGATATTAATCGTCAGATTATACTCAATCATATCCGCGAAAAAAGTCCGATTTCGCGCTCGGACATCGCCCGCTTGACGGCTTTGCAGCGGTCAACCGTATCGCTCATCGTCGAAGAATTAAAAGTCAATGGGTTGATCGAAGAAATTGAGGGCGAGTCTTCAGGCGGTCGTCCGCCGCAGATGCTGTCGCTGCGGACGGCGCACGCCGCCGCCGTCGGCGTTGATCTCGGCAAGAAAAAGACGATTGTCGCCACGAGCGATTTAGCCGGGCGCATTCTCGAACAGGAAGCGTTTCCGACCGACGAAGATTTTGAAAAAACCATCGCTCGCATCATCAGTTTGGTCAATTATTTTATCAATAAAAACGGCGGTTCAATCGAAGGCATCGGCGTCAGCGTTCCGGCGCTGGTCGAGCCGAAAAGCGGCAGGATTTTAAATGTTCCGCATTTTGATTGGCATGAACCGGCAATAGCGGAAAGATTAAAAATCGCCACCGGACTGCCCGTTAAAATTGACAACGACGCCAACGCCGCTGCGCTCGCCGAACTCTGGTTCGGTCGCCCAGAAATCAACGCGGTGCGCGATTTTATATTGGTGTTGATTCATAAAGGAATCGGCACGGGCATCGTTTTCGATGGGCAGATTTACCGCGGCAAAGGCGGCACCGCCGGTGAATTCGGGCATATGACAATTGGCACGGGCGCGCCCATTGCTTGCGCGGCGGGCAAGTATAATTGCTGGGAAGCCTTCGCTTCGGAGCGTTCCGCCATCGCGCGTTACGCCCGTCTGCTCAAAAAACAAAAAGGCGCGGACAAGATAAGTTTTGCCGAATTAGTCAATCTCGCTTTGGAGGGCGACGAAAAAGCGCGCGCGGCATTAAAACAAACGGCGTATTACATCGGCGTCGGCATCGCCAATTTATTTCAGGGATTATCGCCGGAAGTCGCCATCGTGACCGGCACAATCGTTCGCGCCTGGTCGCTGGTTATCGAGGACGTGATGGCGGGCGCCGAAGCCGCTCTATGTCAAGATTACCCGACGGTGAAAATCATTCCTTCGACGCTCGGCAATTACCCGACGCTGATGGGCGCGTTCAGTTTGATTTTAACCGATAAATTCGCTTCGGCTTCGATTATATAGACGATAAAATCCGGCAACCGGATTTACTTTGTCGGAAAAATATCGTGCGCGTGAAAACTTCTGCCCGAACGCTGACGAAAATCAAATCGGGCGGTTCGGGTTTCATCTCGCAGCACGATTCGCGCCTTTTATTCGGACTCGGCAAAGACTTGAAAACCGAACGGATTGAAGTATGAAAAAAGACGCGACCGTCAAAGGTTACATTGCAAGCAAGCGCGTCGCATATCCGAATTTAATCGGCGGCGTAACGGCAATCGAAAACATTTACGCGACTAACGAGTTAAGCGTGCCGCTGACAATTCTGGTTGACCAGAAAGCCATCTCACCGATTTAATCCCCGGCGGGTCGGCGGAAAGGCAGCGCAAATCCAACGTTCCAGCTGGAAGCGAAACGGTTAAAACTTCCGATTCGACTGCAATGACGACAAATAAAAAACGTTAATTTGTCATCCGGCATTTTTTGTTTTCGCTTCAATCGTGCTGCTGGCGTTAATGATTGCCTCCAAATCTTTCTGAGCTTTAAGCGAATCTGCCATATTGACGAGATTGATGTTTTGGAACAAAGAACTGTGAACGAAGCTGTTGATGGATTCGTCCAGAACGGCGAGCAGCGTTCTTACGTCTTTGGATTCGACGCTGATCGGTTGTTTGTTTTTTGCCTCTTTTTTCCGTTCGGGTTCAGCCGGAAATAAATTTGACCGAAGACGCACGGCGCGGCGATTTATTTCCGAAACAAATTTGGAAACAGTTGAATTATTCAAAGACGTTTTCGCGGCGGTTAGTTTAAGAAGCTCGTCGTTTATCTTTTGGATTCGTTCAAAATCCTCTTTAATCTCCGGGAATTTGAGCGTGAAATTTTCGCTGAACTTTAGTTTATAAGCTTCGCGTTTCATTCGTTCCATTTCAATCGAACGATTTTTAATATCGAAAAATTCGTCGCGGGCATTGGCGATTGTTTGGTCGGCTTTGGATTGAGCCGGAGTCGCGGCGACAAACGCGCCGAGCAAAAAAATCGTTAAAAGAAATTTTCTCATCATTTTGCAGACTCCTTAATTGCGAAAATATTAATTGCGAAAAGTTTAAAATTGGCTTTTTGAAACTCCTCGAAATTTGATTGATTTGTAAATCACTTTAGAAATTTACCCAACCGCTTTCGTCTGAAATTCGCCGATAGAGCTTAAATTTAACACAGGGCAATTGCTCCGACAACACAAATAATTTGGCGGCGGGGCTTCGGAACGAAAAACCATTGAAACATTTGTCGTTATTGAATAACATAATAAGCAAAACATTCTGTCAGCTTTTTGATTCAGGAAAATTTGTTAGAACGAGAAAAATTTATGCGAAAGTTAAATCGTCGAGAGTTTATCGGCGCAGTCATCGGCGGAACGGGAGCAGTGACGGCGGGCGCGTTATTATGGGACGGACAGACTACAAATAGCCAGCATCGAAACGGCGATTTTACGATTGATTCGACGATTAAAAGCCCGATTGATCAAGTCTCGCTCGGCAAAAGCGGCATCAAAGTCAGCCTCGTCGGAATCGGCACGGGCAGCGGCGGCTGGGCGCGGGCGTCAAATCAAACCCGTCTCGGTCAAGCCGAATTTACAAAGCAAATGCGCCACGCTTTCGACAACGGAATTAACTTTTTCGACCTCGCCGACCAATACGGCTCGCATCCGTTTTTTACAAAGGCGATGACGGGCGTCGGGCGCGATAAATATGTGATTCAAACCAAATCAACTAGTCGCCGAGCCAAAGAAGCACGCGCCGACATTGACCGTTTTCTGAAAGAACTCAATACCGATTATATTGACTCGCTCATAATTCATAACGTTACCGAAGCCGATTGGACGACACGCTTTCAGGAAGTAATGGAAGTTTTCGCCGAAGCCAAAAAAGCCGGAAAAATCCGCTCGCACGGCGTCACCTGTCACAGCTTCGTCGCGCTTGAAGCAGCGGCGGCAAGCGATTGGGTGCAAATCAATATGGTGCGCTGGAACAGCCGCCAGTCGCATATGGACGCCGACGTAAAAACAGCCGGTTCGCTTTTCGAGAAAATGCGCCGCAAAGGTCAGGGAATGATCGGGATGAAAGTCGTCGGGCAAGGTTCTCTGGTCGAGGGAAATGATGCTTTAACGCCCGATGAATGCTTTAAATTTCAGATAGAATCGGGCGTGGTTGACGCTTTCGTCGTCGGCGTGCAAAAAATTGAACATATCGACCGGCTATTAAAAGGAACGCGGACGGCGCTCAATCAAGTCGGTTACAGAACTGTGAAGCTCGCCGAAAATCGGCGGACATAAAACGAACGATTGCCAACACGGCAAGTTTGGTTTTTGGCATAAAATGAGTGATTTCGCTTTTGCGTTTTTATGCGAAATTATTAAATTTTTCTCGCGGCAGAGCCGGTAGGAATTGAATCGGAAAAATCTTTTTCCTTATTTTCGTGGCAGAGCCAAGAGGAATTAAACCCACAAGGAACGAATAAAAAGCTGTCAAAAAATTCGACAGCTTTTTGATTCAGAATCGAATGTTGGCTATCTGCCCTGACTGCTTTTAATTGTAAAATCAACCGCCCGATTGGTATTACCGCGCACGCGATAATAGTATGTTCCGTTACTCAATCCGTTCAACACAATCTTTTTGTTTACAGCAGTGGCTATTAGATTTCGATTGCCGTCGAGCAATTCTAAAACCAATTCCTGGTTGCCGTAATTCTGGTTGATTTGAGCGTCAAGTGTTGAACGACGAACGCTAAGGGCAATTTCCGACAGGTTTTGACCGGCATTCATCGTACCCGAATAACGTTCCTCAAACTTGCTGGTTTCGTTCACCGGCGTTGGGGTCGGTGACGGCGTTGGCTGAGGCGTTGGCGTCGGCTCAGGAGTTGGAGTAGCCGTCGGCGTCGGTTCTGGGGTCGGCGTTGGAGTAGGAGTTACAGTCGGCGTCGGCGTTGGTGTTGGGTCTGGATTCGGCTGACCGTTTAACGCGAAATCCGAACCGGAGGCTGCGTCTGAGTTAAGCAACAAACCGCCCGACAGAGACGAACCGATTAAGATTTGCGATTGCGCCTGCGTGCCGGTCGAGGTTGTTCCAAGCACATTCGTTCCGACCGCCTGGTTAATTTTATTTAATCCGAGACGAATTATTATTTGATTGCCCTCGATGACACCCGAGTCCACCGCACCGATTGTTTCCTGATTGCGCGTTCCGGTGGCGAGAGTCGTTATTTTGCCGTATTCGTAAGTCGTCGCGGTTTCGTCAACCGAAGTCGTGACAAAAATTTCGGTCGCGCCGAATTTGGAAATCATGGACCAACGCATATTCGGCGTTCTGACCGAAAGATCAGCGAGCATCAATGTATAAACAACTTCATTCGACACCGAATCGTAAACAAATTTTCCCTGACGAATGTCCTGCGCCGTAGTTCCCAATTGGTCATCTGTCGGATCAACAATTTGCGGCGCATTCGGATCATTTGAAGGAAACAAATTTGCCGGATGCGGAACCGCCGCTAAATTCAACGCCGCGCGAACGGCATTATGCGCGTCAACGTATCCCGCGCCGACGACTCGTTCCTCATAAGGCATCGGCGTCGCCTGTTGTCGCAAGATTGTTACAACCTGATCGGGCGTCAAAAGCGGATTCGCTTCGAGCATCATTGCCACTACGCCGGATACCTGAGGAGTCGAAAAACTCGTTCCCTGCGATGTCGTGTAAAACGGCAGAAATGCGGGCGGAATAGTTGAAAGGTCGTTTGCCCCGACGAAAAGCGGAATCGTTCCGACAACATTCGTGACGCCCGGACCTTTCGAACGCGTGCTTTTCATGTCAACGCCCGAACCGGTAATGTCCGGTCGCAGATTCGGCGAAGCAAACTCGTCGGCGGGCTGTCCGGGAGTGTCCGTGCCGGTTCCGTTATCATTGCCGCGCGAGGAAAATCCGGCGGGCGTTCCGAGTCCGTGTTTTTCGCCAGCCGCGACGGAAATCACCCACGGCGCAACGGAGAACGGATTGATTTTATCCGTGCCTTCGCCGTCGTTCCCGGCGGCAAAAACAACCGTGATGTTACGGTCGTGCATCATTCTGGTCGCCGTGTTAATCGGGTCGAGCGGGTCATACGGATAATCAGCCAGCGTCGTTCCGTAAGAATTATTGCAAACGCGAATGTTATAGAGAAACTGTGTGACGAGCGCGTAATCGAGTGCCTGCACAATAGCGAAAGTCGAAAGACCGGCGTCATTGCCGGCAGTCAAACCGATTAACTTCGCATTCGGCGCGACGCCGCGATAAAAACCGCCCGAAGCCGCGCCGGTTCCCGCCAAAACGCCCGCGCCGAAAGTTCCGTGACCGCCTTCGATGTCGGTCATCGGTTGGTTTTCAATTGGCAGAATTGGTATGAACTCGGATGGCAGGTTGAGCGGCACTTGAGCGGTCGGGAAAATAACATTTTGAATGACGTTTTCTCCGAGCTTCAGGTCGGGATGCGTCGCGTCAATTCCGGTGTCAATGTAAGCCACGCCGATATTTTTTCCCGAAACCGGAAGACCGCCGTTACGAGTCGTTACTTCGCTGTCAATTTCCAATTTGCTGACGCCGATAAATTTATTGCTCTGACTGTCGAACGCCCTGAAAATATGATTGGCGTAAAGCGAGCGAATGCCGCTTTTCGTCTTTAAGACATTAAATTGATTGGCGTTGATTTTTGTTAAGATGATCGGAAGCTCGCGCAGAACCTGACCGCCCATAATGCCGAGCGATCTTAGGAAAAGAAAATCGGCGTTTGTCGGCTTGTGGTCGAACGTAATGACGACCGGCTTTGATTGAAGCGGCGCAGCGGTGATTTGCTCGCGCAGCAAACGGTCAATCGAAGGCGCAGCTAAAGCGGTCGTTTGTCCAATTGTCAAAATTAACAGTAAAAAAATTATTGAAAATAATGTCTTCATCTCAAATCTCCGAGTATTAACTAAAATTCTCTGCTGTCGCTTCTCCGACTATTTCCAAGCAGCACCGTCTTTAAAGAAAATTTCCTCTATAACGTATTTTGATATTAAAGAGTCGGACTTGAGTAAAAGTTGAGAACATTTTTCCCTAAAGAAACCGTGAGGTTGGCAGCAAATGGCAATGGCTGTAAATGCGAGGTAAAATTCAATAACAGTATAAAGCCGCAGCAAGCTGAGGGGGTATTAAACCCAATATGCATAAAATTAGTCGCGCGGTCGGCGGTAAAGCAAAAGAGCAAACAAAAAAAGAGAGCGGAAATTTTTCCGCTCTCTGCAATGAAGTTTTAGAATTTCGAGTCCCGACTCACCATTCGATTGTCGCGACAATCTCTCGATTCGTTTTAATTGCCGGTAATAAAACGCCCGCGGTAATTGTTCAAGGCATAAGCCAGAAATGCTCTCGTCGTCGCGTCGTTCGCTTTAACGCGGGCTTTCAAGGTCGGCTCAAAATCGAACGGACCTTGTTCCAGCGTGTAGAACGCCTGCAGAATGCCTTTGTCGAGTGCAAGCTGCACGTATCCGCGCATCGCCGCCGGAATTTCCGCGTTGTCCGTCAAAGTTAATGTTTGACCATTGTAAACGACCGTCACATTCGTTCCGGCTCTGTTCTGCGCCTCGGCGTCGGAACCGAGTGCGCGGACGAGCGCGACGGCTAAATCGAGGCGGCTGATGATGCCCGCCGGATTAAACGTCGAACCGTTTGCATTCATCAAGCCCAGCGACGTGAAGTTGTAGCCGCGCAAAGTCGAACCCTTGGTCGTGACGGCTTCGGCGATTCGTGCCATTTCTCCGGTCACATCTGAGAAACGAGCAGTCGCGCCGAGCGATTGACGAAGGCTTGTGTTATAAACCAGAACACGGGCGAAATCTTCGCGCGTCACATTTATATCCGGGCGAAAATTACCGTCAGAGAAAGTATCAATCACGCGGTTTTTAAGAGCCGCTTCGATTGCCGCCTGCGCCGGATGCCCGTTGATGTCGGCGATAGTCGGTAGAATGTATTTGATTTGAGTAACCGTGCCGTTGACCGGACCCGGCAGAGCGATTTGCTGCGGCGAACCAACGGGTGCCGCCGCCAATCCGCTAGCCCCGCGAACTTCTATCGTCCACTGTCCGGCTTCCGGATTCTGGACGACAACCTGCCGAGCCAGCGAGCCGATAACCGGCAAATCGAGCGAGCTTGAATATCTGACGCCGCTCGGCGATGTCAGGCGAAGTCCGACGACATTGCCCAGACCTTCTCCAGCCGCATCGTTAACGGTAGCGAAAACGTCAAGCACGTTCATTCCGGGTTCGACCGTGAAAGTTCTGGCGTTCGATGAAGTCGGACCGGAAAACGCCGGATTGAAATCAATGTTAAATGCTTGCTGCGGCGGTCGTTCTTCGCCGAAGACCGTATTAAAGGTTTGATCCTGAAAATTGGCATAACCGCGTGTGCGATTGAAAACTTTATCAACGGCGGCGTAAGCGTTGACATATCCCGCTCCGACTTCCCAATCGGCTCTGCCCGGCATTTTGGTCGCCGTGGTGGTTAAAATACTGCGGATTTCGTCCACGCTCAAAGTCGGGTCGGCGTCGAGCATCAAGGCGATCACGCCGGAAATAAACGGCGTCGCCATCGAAGTGCCGGAAATCTGTGTGTAAAACGGAATCATTGCCGGCGCGAGTTCCGCGTCGGCGGTCGTGCCGTTGGCGGTAATGTTAGATGTCGAGCGCGTCGAAACGATATCGGTCGTAAAGCCGAAACGGGTCAGACTTGATTCCAAGGCGCGTCCCGTGCCGGGCGCGGTAATTACCGGAGCGTCGAAATCATCAAGCGGGTCGCTGTTCGTCAGACGTTCCGCTTGCGGAGTGCCGCGCGACGAGAAGTCGGCTAAATCGCCTTCTTTGGTTCCGGCGGCAACGCCGATGACCCATGGAGCTTTGGCATACGGGTTATAAGTGTTTTTCGTCGGACCGGAATTTCCGCCCGCGAAAACGACGGCGATGTTGCGGTCGTAAGCGGCTTTGCTGGCGATGTTAATCGGATTGTCCGGGTTAAACGGTCCGTCGCTGCCGTAGGAATTCGAGACGACGCGGATATTGTAGCGGTATTGATTCGCCAAACCATATTCCCACGCGCCAACGGCATTAAGAACGAAAAGTCCAGCGCCGAGTCCAGCGCCGATCAGCTTCACGCCCGGAGCGACGCCGGCGTATGTTCCGCCCGAACGAACGCCCGAGCCGCCGATAATTCCTGCGCAATGCGTTCCGTGTCCCACGGTCTGGTCGGTGTTCGGCACGTTTTCAAGCGAGACGTTCGGCGTAAATCCTTCGACCGTATCGGTTCCGGTTAAAGGATGAACATTTTGGATGACTTTCGTGCCGAACTGCAAATCGGCGTGTGTCGCGTCAACGCCCGAATCAATGACCATCACCGAAAAATCGCCTGCGCCCGAAACCGGCATTCCGCCGTTGGCGGTGCTAAAAGCGGTTGTCGAGCGAACGCGGTCAACTCCGGTGAGGGCGCGTGCCTGATTCATATATAAAAAAAGCCGGTCGTTCGACCAGAGCGAACGCACCGCCGGATTCGCGTTCAAGGCGCGGACTTGTCCGGCTGTCAAAGGCATCGCTACCATTCCCAGAGTCGGGAAAGTGCGCCCGCCGTTCACGCCGACGGCGCGCAAAACATTTAAATGCGATGCCTGCAATCCGTTGGAAGTGTTAAAAGCGACGATCGTCATCCCGACTGAAGCCGAATCGGCGAGACTCGGCAATTGATTTTGCAGCTTCGTACTGAGCGTTGCCGCCTGCGCTTGCGCGAACAAAACGCCGACGACTGCGACGGCTAATAAAAAACTTGAAAATTTGCGAAATAATTGGTTGCGTTTCATCTTCATATCTTTTTCTCTTTATTTTCCTTGTTATTAAACTGTTTCAAACTACTATGCGAGAAGATTAATGCTTGCGTCTTGAGAATTTCTTGACCGGATTTCGGCTCTGGTTGAAATTTAATCAACCTCAAATCTCAAGTTTGCCTCAAGGGTTGAAACAAAGGGCGAAAAGCTGAGCTGCAAAGCAGTAATCGTTTGATAACTCGTGGGATTTCGAATGTAAGTAAACAAAGGAATTCGGGGAAACTGCGTTATGCTTGGTCATTACACCCGAAGGTTGTTTTGCCGAAAAGCCTTCCGTATGTGCGTTTGCGCTTCAGTGACATGCAACCGAGATTCTTGAATCTCGCTTTTTCTAATCAGAGACTGCTTTTTCAAACTCGGTTTGGAAGGTTTATCATAGAAGCGGTTACAGAGATGAAGGTCTGAGTTGTAATAACATTCGCCGAATTTTCAAATGCTCAGAACACTAGTGGGTCATTTGACAATTAGATAGCCATTTTGTCCGTCTTGGTTCATAATCTTCGCCGGAGGTCTAATTATGAGTCGCCGACAGAAAAA
>CADCUR010000043.1 GCA_902805935.1 uncultured Pyrinomonadaceae bacterium | reverse complement strand
AAATATTTCTATTTTCCGCCATATCAAGACCCGGAAATAGTGGCGGACCCATAATTTCACACACAGGTAATATTATCGGAATAGTGACGGCAGAGTTATTTTCAAACCCGAAGGAAGGCAAAAGAGAAACTACGCTACCTTTTTATGCAGGTATTCCGACATCTCAAATTACTGAAGCTTTATTAGAATTGAACGACGAATTTTCTTTACCAAATTAAAAAACCGCCCTTTCGAATGCCGCGGTTTCCGCCTTGTTGATTCCGCCAAAGGAAACGACAGTTATAATCACTGGTTTCGCCGCCGTTCAGATAAGTGCATAATGGTCGTCACCGAAGAAGGTCGGTTTTCCGACATCGTGCCGAGTAAGACCATCGAATGCAAATGAGACTTCGGCAGTAAACTTTTATCGAGCAATCGCTATTTTATGAAATTAGCAATCGCTCGACAAAAGCGGAATGGTCAGACTTCTTCGAGCAAAGAAAACCGGCAACCGGAGAATCGAGGTTTTCGACGCGGTGCCGTAAAAGTTTTTCAAACGCCCCTCGTAAATTGTCCGCTTCGGCTCGGGTTTGGCAGTTTAACCCTTGAGCAAATCGAAAGAAATCGAGTATGAAAGCATATTTTATAAGTTTTTTTTATGCGGTCGTCGTCTTGTCGGCATTTTGTCTCGTGGCGCGCGCGCAAAACGGGAAACCGCCGGTCGTCGTCATTCCCGGCATCACCGGCTCGCAGCTCGTCAACGGCGAGACAGGCAAAACCGTTTGGTTTTCTTTGAATTTGGGCAACGAACTGGGCGACGATTTGCGGCTGCCGATGTTCCCCGATCTCGCGCAGAATCGAGACACCATCGTCGCCAAAGACATTATCCGCAAAATCGAACTGCCCGGCATCCTGCGCGTTTTTCCCGACACGCACGTTTATGACCGGGGCATCGAGGCGCTCGTCGCGGCGGGCTACGCCGAAGCGACGTGGGAAAATCCGCGCGCCGAAGACAGTTTTTATGTGTTCGCCTACGATTGGCGGCGCGATAACGTCGAGTCGGCGCGGCTTTTGATCGAGAAAATCGAAGCCGTCAAAACCCGGCTCGATCGTCCCGATTTGAAATTCGATCTCGTCGCGCATTCGATGGGTGGAATGATCGCGCGTTACGCGGCGATGTACGGCAAAACCGATCTGCCGGCGGGCGACAAAAAACCGAATCCGACGTGGGCGGGCGCGCGTCACATCGAACGCCTGCTGCTTTTCGGAACGCCGAGCGAAGGCTCTTTCTCTGCGTTTGAAACGCTCGTTCGCGGTTATCGAATCGGGCGCGGCTTTTTGACTTTTGACCGGATGAGCAAAGAAGATGTTTTCACCATTCCCGCGCTTTATCAACTAATGCCCTACGGCGAATCGGCGTTGGTGCTAGACGACCAACTCAAACCGATCAGCGTTGATTTATACGATCCGGCGAACTGGCGCAAATACGGCTGGGGCGCGCTCGGCAATCCGAAATTTCCCGCCCGTTTAACCGACGCGGCGCAAACCGAAAACCACCGCTCAGGACGCGGTACGAAAACCGTTGACGATCAAATTCACGCCCAGACGACCCGCGCGCAAGCCGAAGAATTTCTCCGCGCCGTGCTGCGGCACGCGCTGAAATTCCACCAAGCCCTGAGCGTCCGAACGCCAACATCCCCAATCGAAACATTCATCTACGGGGGTAACTGCGAGGACACTTTGAGCGGCGTCGTCCTCATCCGCAACGACGAAAAAGGCACGTGGGAAACGCTAACCGCGCCGCGCGGCATCAAGACTGCGGCGGGACGAAAAATATCAAAAGAGCAAATGAAAAAAGCGATCTACGCCGTCGGCGACGGTCGCGTCTCCGTTCGCTCGCTGCTCCTCGGCTCCGCCACTTTCAGAGCCGGGGCGACAACGACACAGCCGGGATTTCCGGTTAAATCAACATCTTTTTCGTGCGTTCAGCACGTCAATCTGCTCAACCACCCGAAGATTCGGGAGCAGTTTTTAACAATTCTCGGCAAGCCTGTGGAGGCAAAGCCGATAAACTAACAAACTACATAAAGGAGATTTCAGATGCAATCAATAGAACAGATATGGATGAGCAGCGTAGCGCGCGCGGCGCTCTTTTTGGTGGTGGTGCTGTCCTCAACCGCGGGCGCGCGGGCGCAGGACGCGCGCCCGCTCGAGCTTTTTACCTATGAGGAGTTGATTCAACTCTCCGAGCAGGAGCCGCTCGCGGAGCCGCTCGCGCAAAAGCTGCAACGGCTGCAAACCACGCCCTTCGTTAAAAACGACGCGGCTGGGCGAAACTCCGGACCGCTGAAACCCAGCACGCCGCGACTCGGACGTTTCCTCCGCATCGCGAGTTGGAACATTGAGCGCGGCTTGGAATACGAAGCCGTCCGCGCCGCCCTGAGCGGATCGGAAGAATTCGCTCGTGTGCTTGACCAGACTAAGTTCCCCAGCGGCAGTCAGCAGCGCGCGTCGATCCTTGAGCAGGCGGAGCACCTCAGACAAGCCGACGTGATCGTGTTGAATGAAGTGGACTGGGGCATGAAGCGCACAGGGTATCGCAACGTGGCGGCGGAACTCGCCTCCGCCCTCGGAATGAATTACGCCTGGGGTGTCGAGTTCGTCGAGGTAGACCCGACGCTGCTCGGCACCGAGAAATTCGAGAACGCCCCCCCGGAACATCGGGCAGATTTGGTCGAGCGCATCCAGGTTGATACGAAGCGCTACCTGGGCTTACACGGCAGCGCGATCCTCAGTCGTTACCGGCTCGAAAATGTTCGTCTCGTACCGCTCAAGGCTCAGGGTTATGATTGGTACGCGAGCGAGAAGGCTGGCGCGCCGAAGTTAGAGAAGTTGATCGACAAGACGGGAGAGAAGTTTTTCCACGAAAAGTCCGTGCGGCAGATGAGGCGGGGCGGGCGCATGATGCTCGTCGCGGACATCTCCGACCCCGACATTTCGGGCGGCAAGCTGACCGTTGTGGGTACGCACTTAGAGGATAATACGAAGCCGGGTAACAGGCGGAGGCAGATCGAAGAGGTACTCGCGCAAATCAAAGACGTCGCCAACCCGGTCGTCGTCGCCGGCGACATGAACACCTCGACCACCGACAGAACGCCTAAATCGTTCGGGCGCGTGTTGAAGAAGAAATTCGGCAACGTCGGCTTCTGGGTTAACGAGAGTATCGGTTACGCCACGGGATACGGGTTAGTGCTGGGCGCCGCCGAATTCATCGTCGGCACCGAGCGCCTATACGATGACCCGACCGTTCATAGCGTGCCGTTTTTCTCGGAGAATCACGAAGTACATTTTTTTGAGTCCCTGAAAAACTTTCGCTTCGCCGACGGCGGCGCTTTCGACTTCCGCGGCGAGCGCGACCGCTCATACAACAATCGCGAGAAGACGCTGGCTAACTCGAACGAGCGGGCAAGCAAAGGCTTCGTCGAGACCTCCGAACTCGCTCACCCGGTCGGACCGTTTGGGAGGTTTAAACTCGACTGGATCTTCGTCAAGCTGCCGGGCAGCAACACGCCGAATGTTAAGAAACAGCCATACCGCTTCGCGCCGCATTTGGGACGCACACTGGCGGAGTTGAACAAAGCGACTGCGGAGCGCATATCGGATCACAACCCCATCACGGTAGATTTGCCGTTCGGCGATCCGGGCGCGACCCGGGCGCCGAAATCCCGATCATCACGCCGGAAGACTCGTTAACGAGGGTGAACGACAAAGGCAACAAACGTTGCAAGGTGGCACGAATTTTAAGGAAGCGCGAGTCAATGTCAGTTCAAATAAAAAAATCAAATCGCTTGCGCTCGACGGCAGGATTTTTATGGACGCGAACCCGGACGACAACCGATACGCGAGCAAGTAGTTTTAAATATTAGAATTGTTCAGCCTTTAAAACATATTCGCAAATCTGCTATGTAAATACAGGAGGATTTATGATGATTAAAAAATTGGCGGCGGAATTCGTCGGAACGCTGTGGCTGGTTTTGGGTGTCTACGGCAGTGGGGTTTTAGCGGCGGCGTTTCCTGATGCTGATATTGGGCTGCTCGGCGTTTCGATGGCTTTCGGTTTGACGGTTTTTACGATGGCTTACGCCGTCGGACACATCTCCGGCGCGGGAATTCTATACGTCATCGCCAGCGGAAAGGCAGGCTTTTCGACCGCCGGATTCGCCGCGAACGGTTTCGGCAACGGATGAGTCCGCTATACATGACCAAAATCAGTCAAATCATTCAAACTCACTAAATTTCAATTGTCTTAATCAGCTGTAAAATTTGAGTCTAAATTCGTCAATTTTCTATACTTCAAACGCTACCAAACCAAATTGACGAAACAGTCAACGTTGGAAGTAAAACCGTTTCGCGTCAGGTCAGTCACCATGCGGATCAGCTTGGATTATCTTCAGCTGATTTGGTATGGTGCTACGATCGAGTAGCACCACAGTAGTCGCTGCATTGTCACGTCGGTAAACTAAATTCGCGGGTAAATAATGAGCAGGGTCAAAATAACGCCCGTCGCTATAACAGCGATACCGAGCAGTCCGAGGTGCGGCAAGCCACGCCTAAAACGTTGTGCTATTGCGATCATAAATAATATCGTGGCGAGGAAAATGTTTAGACGAACGTAATCTTCGCTGATTTCGCGCGATGACAGTCCTGACTTAAACGCTTCGGTCGCCTGCTGCCGCATTTCAGCTCCCTCTTTTTCCAGACGATTATGATATTGGGGCATAAACATTGGTCCGGGAGGAGCTTCTGGATTGTTGAACGGATTGGTAGTTAGCCAGGCTCTGAATGCGGGTTCGTAATCCTCGGAAAATCGGTGCTCAAGCAATTCCGCCATCTTTTCGTTGCCGGAGGTCTTAGCTTGAAGCCAGGTATTGAATGTGGATATATCGTGCAGACGCTCCTGTCCACCTAACGAAACCGAGTTGTCGCCGTCAATTCGATAGGCGGAAGCTTGCCCGTAGCTTGCCGCGGAGTGTCCGTCCCACCTCGCGGATTGGTATCCGCTCCAAGCCGAGGCGAGGGCGACAGTGGCAAGCAGAAAAGCTTCGAGAATTTCGATACGATATTCATGCTGAGCTTTTTCCTCACTATTGGTTCGCAGTTTTTCGCTTTTTTCGTTCAGTTTGTGCGCGACTTCCACATTTATCGAACTCTTTGGCATCAGAATCTCCTAAATTCAAAAATTGTTTATTGTTACTTGCACACAATTTTAGCACTGGTCCTAAACTGACAGTGAAATTCCGCAGTTAAATATTACTTTCTTTGGCTAAATCTAGAAAAACAGGATAATACCTCATTTACGGGCGTTGCATTTGGTTCGCCTACGGACAGATCCATTTAGGGTTGAGTAATAACCTGCCAGCTTATAAATCCAAAAGTGAACTCTCGAAACGAATCTAGTTAGCAATGCCTAAGTCTGGGAATAAGCCCGAGAATGCAAGATGCATTTCGTATTAATTCGCGCGTTTTCTATAAATATCCCGCTCTGTTTCACCAAAGGTAATTCAAGAAAGGTTAGGACATAGCTCAATTTCTATTACACTTGATATTTATTCGCACATCTTACCGTCAATGCAAAGTGATGCAACAAGCAAACTAGAAAGAATGCTCAAAACAGGCTAAAATTATTCTTTTTGATAATTGGCACACAATTGGCACACAAAACAAATAAGGCAAGCAGTTTTAACTTGTCTTATTTGTTTTGTAAATTATTGAAAGCAAGTTAGATAGAAAAAATATGAATTGAATTTCTTTATAGTTGATTTTATGACAACAAGAGTTAGATTTGCTCCGTCGCCGACCGGTTACCTGCATATCGGTTCTGCCCGAACCGCGCTTTTCAATTATCTTTTCGCCAAACACGTGGGCGGAAAATTTCTGCTTCGTATTGAAGATACCGACATCGAGCGTTCGACCGATGAATCAACGCGCTCGATTCTCGAAGGTTTGCAATGGCTCGAATTGCAGCATGACGAAGAAATCGTTTACCAATCGAATAACGCGCCGAAGCATCGCGCCGTCGCTCTAAAATTATTGAACGAAGGAAAGGCGTATCGGGATTTTACGCCGCGCGAAGAACGTTCGGGCGCAGATGTCAAAGCCGCCATACAGGAACGCGCCCGCGAGCAAAAAGATATGCGCGACAATCCGTTTCGTGATTTGCCGAAAGAAGAATCTGACAGAAAAGCCGATGCGGGCGAACCGTTTGCGATTCGCTTGAAAGTCGGCGCAAGCGGCAAGACGATTTTCGATGACGCGGTTTACGGATTTCAGGAACGCGATTACAGCGAAATCGAGGACTTGGTTTTGCTGCGCTCCGACGGTCATCCGCTTTACAATCTGGCGGTCGTTTGCGACGACATCGAGATGCGAATCACGCACGTCATACGCGGGCAAGACCATTTGACGAATACGCACAAGCAAGTCTTGATTTACGAAGCGTTGAACGCGGAAAAGCCGACGTTCGCGCACCTGCCGCTGATTCTCGCGCCGAACAAAGGAAAACTTTCCAAACGCAAACACGGCGAAGTCGTTTCGATGACGACTTACCGCGACAACGGTTTTGTCGCCGCCGCGTTCCGCAATTTCCTTGTTCTTCTGGGCTGGTCGGCGGGCGAAGAGAAAGAAATTTACACGATGGACGAACTCGTCAGTAAATTTTCGCTCGACCACATCCATAAAAACAACGCTGTTTTCAATTTCGACGCCAATGACCCGCGCCACTGGACGGATGACAAAGCCCTCTGGATGAACGCCGAATACATCCGCACAATGCCATTGGAAGATTTGATTCCCCTCGTCAAAGCCGAATTAAAATCCGCCAAACTCTGGCGCGATGAATACGAAGACGACGACAAAATTCACTTTGAAAAAACCGTTGATTTAATCCGCGAAAGATTTTTCACGCTCAAAGATTTCTCCAGTCAGGGACGCGCGTTTTTCTCGGAGGATTTCGATTTCGATGAAGCCGCCATTGCTAAAAATCTAAAGAAGTTTTCCGAGTTGCAAACGTGGCTGCCCGAATTGGCGGAAACGCTCGAAACGGTGGAAGATTTCACGCACGACACGCTCGAAACGGTTATCAAACAATTCGCCGAAGAGAAAGGCGGGAAATTCGGCGTGATTATGAACGGCGCGCGAACTTTATTGACAGGTTTAGCCGTCGGACCTTCGATGCTTGCGGTGTTTGAAACGCTCGGTAAGGAAAAAACGATTCGCCGCTTGAAAAGTCAGATCGCCTGGAGTCAGTAAGTTTAACCCGATTAATTTTGTAGCGGCAACGGCTTGTTCTCGCTTGCTTGCCAGCGCCTTGATTTACATTAAAAACTGTTGAATTAATTTTCCGTCATCAATTCAAAAACAATGACTTATCAGTTAACAGTTCGTGAAGCGAAATCCGCCGACGTTCCGGCAATCGCGCTTTTAATTCGTGAATTTGCCGAATTTGAGAAACTCGCCGAATGGTGCGAAGTTACCGAAACGGATTTACGCGAAGCGATTTTCGGCAAACGTAGATTTGTGCAGGCACTAGTGGCGATGGACGGCGTTCGCTACGTCGGTTACGCGTTATACTTTCCCGTGTTCAAAAGTTTTCGCGGCGAACGCAGCATTTTTCTCGAAGATTTATACGTCACGCCCGACTTGCGCGGTAATGGCTTGGGTTTTGTAATGCTGCGCGAGGTGGCAAAATACGCGAAGGAACAAGGTTTTACGCGGCTTGATTGGCAGGCTCTGAAATGGAACGAAGCGGCGATAAACTTTTATAAAAATCTCGGCGCGGAAACCGACGACGAAAATTTCGATTTTCGTTTGCGCGGCGCGGCGTTTCAAAAATTAAGCGAATAAAATTAGCCATGAGCTGCACGAATAACACGAATTAATTTTAAATTTCTTATTCGTGACATTCGTGTTATTCGCGACTAAAAATCCTATATGAAAATTTCTCGAATCGAACTTATCGAAATCAAAATGCCGCTCGTCCATTTTTTTGAAACGAGTTTCGGGCGCACTTACGAACGCCGCATCATCTTGGCGCGAGTCGAAACGGCGAACGGCGCGGAAGGTTGGGGCGAGTGCACGGCGGGCGAAACGCCTTCGTATTGCGAGGAATGGACGGAAAGCTGTTGGGCGATTTTGAAAGATATTTTGTCGCCGATGATTTTGAATCGGGAAATCGAATCAGCCGCGCAGGTTTGGGATTTGATGCGAAAGATTCGCGGCAATCGAATGGCGAAAGCGACGCTTGAAACTGCCATTTGGGATTTGGAAGCGAAGCAGTTGAACGTGCCGTTATGGAAACATCTCGGCGGCGTGAATCGGGAAATTGATTGCGGCGTTTCGATTGGGATTCAGGATTCGGTCGAACAGCTTTTCGAGAAAATCCAAACGGAATTGGACGCGGGTTATAAACGAATCAAAATAAAAATCGCGCCGCATTGGGATTACGAAGTTATCAGGCGTGTGCGCGAGCGATTCGGCGATATTCTGCTGATGGGCGACGCGAATTCGGCTTACACGCTCGAAGACATTGATTTATTAAAAAGTTTGGACGAATTTGATTTGATGATGCTTGAGCAACCGCTCGCGCACGACGACATCGTTGACCACGCGAAATTACAGCAAGCAATTAAAACGCCGATTTGTCTGGACGAACCGATTCATTCGGCGGACGACGCGCGGAAAGCGATTGAATTAAAATCCGGCAAAATCATCAATCTGAAAAACGGTCGCGTCGGCGGGCATTCCGAATCGAAACGCATCGAAGCGATTTGCCGCGAAAACTCGATTCCCGTCTGGTGCGGCGGAATGCTGGAATCAGGCATCGGCAGAGCGCACAACATTGCCATCTCGACGCTCGCCGGCTACACGCTGCCTGGCGACGTTTCGGCGAGCAAACGCTACTGGCGCGAGGACATCATCGAACCGGCGGTCGAAGTAACGAAAGAAGGCGCAATCATCGCGTCCGAAAAACCGGGCATCGGCTTTGAAGTCAAAAGAGATAGAATTGATAAACTTGCGGTCAGGAGAGTTGAAACAAATGGCTAAGAAAAAATTGCTTGATATTGATGAAGTTATCAGGCGCAAATTGCTCGTGGAGTATAATCGAAAGCCTTTTGAGAAGTCTATGCTTTTTGGTTTTGTTCTCGCTTGCAACGATGATTTTACACTTGTCCACGAATTTGACCGCGATTATT
>CADCUR010000042.1 GCA_902805935.1 uncultured Pyrinomonadaceae bacterium | reverse complement strand
TGGCGGTTCGCCGTTTCATACTCGACGTGCGCGGTGGCAATCGTGATGCCGCGCGCTTTTTCTTCCGGCGCGTTGTCAATCGAATCAAAAGCGCGGACGGTGATCTTCGGATTATGTTTCGCCAAAACCTTCGTGATGGCTGCCGTCAAAGTCGTTTTGCCGTGATCGACGTGTCCGATCGTCCCAATGTTGACGTGCGGTTTGCTTCTATCAAATTTCTCTTTCGACATTTTTATTTACCCTCAACAATAAACTTATAAAAACTATGGAGCCCAAGACGAGATTTGAACTCGTGACCTCTTCCTTACCAAGGAAGCGCTCTACCCCTGAGCTACTCGGGCTAAATTTCAAAACTTTCTAACAAACTTCGTGGAGCGGGAGACGAGACTCGAACTCGCAACATTCAGCTTGGAAGGCTGACGCTCTACCATTGAGCTACTCCCGCATTTCAATTTTGATTTCAGATTTACGATTGCGGATTTATTTTCAATCCAAAATCCCCAATCCCAATATCGAAATGGTGCATGGGGTAGGATTTGAACCTACGTAGGAAATTAATCCGACGGGTTTACAGCCCGTTGCCTTTGACCGCTCGACCACCCATGCAAAGTATTCATTGTTGCTATTATCAACTTTCGCGGGCTGATTAGCAAAATTGCTATGATAGCCAAGATTTCCGCAACTTGCAAGTTCAATTGAAAAGATTCTAACCCGTATCCGGGTTTTCTTTAAAGTCAGATTTTTGGCGGGCGCGCGGGTGAAATTTCTCGTAACTTTTGCGCAGATGCGAATCGGTGATGTGCGTGTAAATCTGCGTGGTGGAAATGTCGGCGTGTCCGAGCATTTGTTGAACCGAGCGAATATCGGCGCGGTTTTGAATTAGATGAGTGGCAAAACTGTGCCGTAAAGTATGCGGCGAAACATCTAAGTTGATACGCTCAGCGTATTCCTTAATAAACTTAAAAATCGTTTGGCGGTTGATCGGCTTTCCCGTCGAACCGATAAAGATATTGTTGATTTCGACGTTTTCCTTTTTCCGCCTGACGACTAAATAATTTTTGAGCCATTCGACCGCGCTTTTCCCCATTGGAATGCGGCGCGTTTTATTGCCCTTTCCCGTGCAGGTTAAGATTCCCTCATCAACGTCGGCGTCGCTCAATTTCAAATCGGCGGCTTCGGAAACGCGCAAGCCGCAGGCATACATCAATTCTAGAACCGCGCGATCCCGCAAACCGATTTCCGTCGAGATGTCCGGCACCGCCAGCAAATTTTCGATGTCGGTTTGATTCAAAAATTTCGGCAGATAAGAACTCTTCTGCGGCGCGATTAAATCCTCCGCCGGATTTTTTTTGATGTGTCCGTCAAACTGCAAAAATTTATAAAATCCGCGCAGCGCGCTGACGATTCGCCGCTTCGAATTCTCCGATAAATTTTCCGCCGCAAGATCAATCAGCCATTCGCGCAAATCGCGGCGCGTTAATTCGAGCAAATCGAATTGATTTTTTCCCGCCCAATTCGTCAGCTTTGCCAAATCTCTCTCGTAACTCTCAATTGAGTTTTTCGCCAAGCCCTTTTCGACTCGCAAATAAGAAAGATATTCGCGCACGTAATCGCGCCTTGTTTGAAGTTCTTTTGGCATTTTGTCAGCCGGAATTTTAGAAGTAATAATGATAAATAAAAAGGCGCAAGCTAATCCAAATTCGCGCCTTCATCTTAAAAGATAGAATTTTACAATGCAAGAAAAATGAATTGAAAAACTTTTTCTTAATACTCGCCCAAAAATCTATCGCCGTATTTCGTGTAAACCGGACAGTTCGACGTATCCAAATTTTCGCCGTATTGAGCCGTCGCATTTCGCGCCGCGAAACGCGACCAATTCCAGGTGCGAAAATCGTTTTCCGTTCGCGCCGCTTCAATGCGATGCGCGATTTTATATTTGACCGCGCATTGCTGCTCGAAACTCATCGCCGGTAAATTTTCCAGTAGTGCGGGAACTGCGTCGTCGCTTAAATTCGCCGCGTAGTTTGCATCGAAGTGGCGACCTTCGCGCATCAGCTGAACGTTTGTGCGAATGATAAAATCGTCAGGGTTGAGAACGTGCAAAGTTCCGACAACGAAAAACGCCGACCACAGCGCTCCCCAGGCGAATTGCTCACGCGCGCCGCGCAGAACCGTTAGCGCAAACCAGACGAAAACGAGCGCGAGCCAAATCATAAGAACCATCGGGTAAAACCGAACCGTCGTCAGTCCGTAGCCCAAATTTCCCGTTAAAAGAAGAAGCCTCTGCGTCGCGGAAATCATAATTACAAACAGCAGAGCGATGTTCATTCCGGCGAGAATGCGGTAGATTTTTTCATTCACCGGCGCGTCGCGTCGTAAAAGCCAGTGCGACGCGAGCAAAATCGGCAGCACGAGCGCGGCGACCGCGATGAGTTCGCCGAAACCGCGACGGGCATATTCCGCCAATTTAAAGTCGGGCGTGTTTTGAACCAAATCCATTCCGCCGAAAAGATACGGCAATTGAACGAGGACGAAGCCGAGAAACAGCAAATTTATCAATCCCAAAACAATCGAGATTTCGATTGCGCCGAGCGTGAAAGATTTCGGCATCGCTGAATTATCGAAATTTCGCCAATCCCAAGATTTTTCCTTCGGCGAGACGGTTTTATTTAATTGATTTTCCTCTTCCTTTTCTTCTTTGATTTCGGTAACGCTTAATGTCTGCGTTTTTATCTCCGCATTTGTTTCCGCTGCGAAAGCCTCAACCAGCGAGCCGCGCAGATAACCGGCAACCGTCCAACTGATGAAGGCGGTCAGAAACAAATGCGTAAAAATAATCTCCGGTTCGATGCGCAGGGTTTGCTCGACAATGCCTTGAAACACCGCGTCCGCCGCCATAAAAAGCGCGCCGAAGACGAACAAAATCGGCGCGGCAATCGCCAGCCCGCGCAAAACGGCGACCAGGTGTTTCGTCCAGCCTTTTTGCGGCAGCGTCTTCCACTCTATATCGCCGAACACCAGATGAAACGGCGCGAACGCGGCATTCGCGCCCGACCAGATTCCCGCCAAAACGTAATGAATAATGCCCGCCAACTGCGTTTTGATTCGCAGCGCAGGCAAAGTCAGCAAGGATAAAATCGTCAAAATCGCCAGCGCGTTGGCAAGTTTCAATTCCGTCGAATCGCGCCAGACGAACATCGCCGCGAAAAAGAGAAGCGCGGCGTGCAAAGCGATGGTTTGACCGTTCAGAAACTCGCTTCGACGGCGGCGCGTGAGCATCAATGTCGCCGCAACGAGCGCGCCCATCCACAAAAAAACATTCAAGCCCCACGGCGTTTCGCGCAAAAGCGCGTCGCCCAGAATGCCGAGCAGCAGTGCCGCTTCTAAAATTTCCAACCCTGTTTTTGTTCTTTCGTTCATATTTTCAACTTCTGCTTTTTAGAATCGAAGCATTCGTAAAATTCTTTTCGCCCTGATTTTTTAGTTTTACATCAGGAAACGAACCGCGTCCGAAAAAGACGTGCTTTGCAAATCTGCGACCGATTCGTCCACGCAAAAACGCGAAGCCCAGTTCCAAAAGTTTTTGATTTGAAACGGTTGCGATGATGCGCCGCATCCACAGCCGCGACACAAATCTGGCGCGGAAAAGTTCGCCGGAATAATTTAATAAAACCGTCGGATTATCAGTTTGTAATCTTTCGAAAATAACATTCGCCGCCATTGCTGACAGTCGCAAACACGGGTCTAACCCGCCCGCCGTCAGCGGCGAAACCGCGTCCGCCGCGTCGCCGATGAGCAAGCCGTTTTCGCCTGCAATCCGCCGCAAAACTCCGCCGACGGGAATTCTGCCGCCGCGTGTTTCGACTAATTTTGCGTTCTTTAAATCAATAATTTTTCCCGCCGCTCGTTCCTTAAACTTTTCTAACGCCCGGCGCGGATTAAATCCAGCGGCATAGCCGCCGACGCCGATGTGGATTTCCTCGCCGTCATCGGCAATCCAAGCCAGGTAGCCGGGCGCGACTTCGGCGTCTAAAAAGCATTCCAGGCGCGGTTCTTTTGCCGAAGAATTAGCGTGAAAAACTTCTTCGTAGCCGACAATCCATTCCTGATTTTCGTCGAGTTTCAAATCTTTGGCGACGCGGGAATTCGCGCCGTCCGCACCGACGAGAACTCGCGTTCGCACTTCAAACGCTTCGCCGCCTTTTTCGAGTTTGATAATGGTTTCGTTTTTTTGTTCGCCGGTTTCCGCCGAAACATAGCGCGTTCCATTTGAAAACTCCGCGCCGTTTTCCAAACAATCCTGCAAAAAACTCTGATAGAGTTTGCCCATTTTGCCGACGCGAAATTCGTCCTTTTCGCTCGTCAAATTTATTGATTTCAGACGCGGCGAATAAAGCGTTACATTGCGGACGGGTTTGCCTAAAGTTCCCGGCGGAAAATCAAAATCTTCCAAAGTTTTCCGCACGAAAATTCCCGTCGTGTGAATCCCTTTAGTCAAATCCGTTTTTCGGTCAACGAGCAAAATTGTTGCGCCGCACCGCGCGAGCAGTTTGGCGCATTGCAGTCCGGCGAGTCCGGCGCCGATGATGACGACATCGTAAGTTTTCATACAAAAAATTATTTTCCCTTCATCGCGTTGATCAACGCTTCCATATGATTTAGATACTTTGTCAAAGCCTCTCTGCCGGCGTCCGTGATTCGATATTCGGTCAAAGGAATGCGTCCGTTGAAGGACTTCAGACATTCGACGTAACCGGCGTCTTCGAGTTTGCGGGCGTGAACGCTGACGTTTCCGTCGGTCGTTTGCAGCAAATTTTTCAAATCGCCGAACGACATTTTTTCATTCGCCGCCAGCGCGCTGATGATTCCCAAACGAAGACGCTCGTGAATGACTTTTTCGAGTTCGGTCGAGATTGATTCCGCCGCCCGTTCGACCCGCAGATTCGGCTTTTCACTTGGCTTTTTATTCTCGGTCAAATCTTTTTTTACCGCTGCATTTTTCGCCATTACCCGCCATACCTCCTCGCCACAATCAAACCGAAAACAATCTGCGTCGCGCCGAAGCCGAGAGCCATCAAAAGATTTCCCGCGTTTCCCGGAGCAAAGGCGGCGACCGCGCCGAGCGCGACGAAAATCCAGCCGACAATCGGAACAATCCTGACCGAATATGCGCCGCCGGTAACGACCGCCGTTCCGTAGAGAGTCAGCCAGACGCACGGCAGAAACTCGTAAAAACCGCGATAATAAAAAAGCGCGGTCAAAATGGTTCCCGCCACCATCGGCGGCGCGAAAGCCAGCGCGAATTTTTTCGCGGGAACAGAGGCGAGCGATTCGCCCGACGTTTTCGACTTCTGCCACAAAGCGAAAAGCCCGATTGAAAAAGCCAGTGCCGCTTCGACGAGCCAGACAATCAGCCAGTTTTTAATTGACGGCTGATTGTGCGCGATAATCGCCGCGCCAATTGCCGTCGCGCCCATCAACGCGCCGCCGTAGCCGGGAACCGAAGTGAAAACCGCCGACCGCTCCATCGTCTCCCGTATAAACCGCAGATTGTCCATCGCGCGGTCGCCGATGTTGACCGGCTCATTTTCTGCATCGTTCGTTTTACGGATTGCCTGAGTTTTCGCCATACGTTTTTATGAAGATATGCCAAGTTGTTTTATTTGTCAAGGACTTTATAGTGCAAAGCACAATTTCCTTTTGGCTTTTTCAAAAGCGGGCTTGTCTAATCAAATGTTTTGCGAATCGCGTTTCGCAGTTGAGGATTTATGCGAGTTTAATTTATTACGAAACGACAAAATTCGTCCGCGCCGTTTAAGACAACATAGACGTTTTCATTTGTCTATCTTTTAACTTTGCGTTATATTTTCAATTCGCATCTCGTTTGCGGAGAGATCGCATAATGGTATTGCAGTAGTCTTGAAAACTACCGGGCGTAAGCCTATGCAGGTTCGACTCCTGTTCTCTCCGCCATTTTGATTTCGGATTTTGGATTGCGGATTTAATTAACAATTCTAGTCAAAATAAAAATGCTCTGACGTTGTAGCGTCAGAGCATTTTTTTGTCATTTCAAGAAAATAAATTAGCGTTTGCTCTTTTTTTCTTCGTTTTTCTTTTTCGGTTTTTCGTCGCCTTTGTCTTTGTTATCGTTCGCACCGCGTCTTTGCTTTTCGGCTTTTGGCTCGTCGCGGTTGCTCGTCGGACTCGACTTGCCCGCTTCGGATTGCTTCGGCGGCAGGCTTTCTTCGCGCCTGTCTTTCGCTTTTTCTTTTCCCGGAATTACGTCGTCAGTCGTTTTTTTGTTTTTCTCGCCTTTGATGGCTCTTTCGTTGGTCGGCATAAGAATTCTTCTCCTTGATCTAAAATACGTCGCTTGTTTTTAATAGCAGAAATCAGCGCCGAATCAAAACAAAAATCGCTCGAATTTTACACGGCGGCGAAAAAATCTTGCCAATTTTTCCTTTTGGGTTTAGTCTATTGAAAAACTGAATGAGGATTCATTCATAATCTATCGAAAGTCTAATAACAGTATGCAACGTTCAGATGCTTCAACCGGACAGGCGCGCGCCGCCGCTACAGCCGACAAACGCGCGGCGATTTTGCGAGCGGCAATCAAGGTCTTCGCGCAGAAGGGTTATTTCAATTCAAAAGTCGCCGACATCGCTAAAGAAGCGGGCATCGCCGACGGCACGGTTTATCTGTATTTCAAAAGCAAAGACGAAATTCTGCATTCGATATTCGACCGCGCGATGGAAGAATTTATCGCCGAGGGCAAACGCGAAATCGCTGCGATTAAAGAACCCGACCGGCGTTTAGAGCGCATCGCGCAATTGCATTTGGAAAGGCTCGGCGCGGACCGCGATCTTGCCGTCGTTTTTCAAGTCGAACTGCGCGGCTCGACAAAATTTATGGAAGAATTTTCCGGCGGCGGTTTCGCCGAATACCTCGACATCATCCGGCACACGATTGCCGAAGGACAAAAGTCAGGAGTTTTTCGCGCTGATTTGAAACCGATTACGGCGGCGAAAATTCTTTACGGCGCGCTCGACGAAATGGTCACGAATTGGATTTTATCGAAAAGGGCGTATCCGCTCGCGCCGATGGCGGACGAAGTTTTGAAAGTTTTTTTCGGAGGCATAACCGAGCAATGAACCAGGAATCAAGCGTGGAAAATCGAGAGTTGATTCTTCCTCTCGCAGCGGCTGAAACTCAAAATCAAAAATCGGCGGCGCGAATTCCGCTGTACGCCGACGAGCCGAAAACGCTGGCTGAATTGTTCATCAAAGCGGCGGAAAAACACAATCGCGCCGACGCCTTGAATTTCAAAACGGGCGGCGAATGGAAACGCATCTCTTCACTTGAGATGATCGCCCGCATTGAACACATCGCGCTCGGACTTTACGCGCTCGGTTTGCGAAAGGGCGATAGAATCGCGCTGCTGGCTGCCAATTCGCCCGAATGGACTTTGACCGACGCGGGTTGTCAATTTGCGGGCGTAATTGACGCGCCCGTTTACACGACGCTCGCGCCGAACGCGGTCGAATATATTATCAAAGACGCGGGCGCGCGAGTTTTATTTTTGGAAAATGCGGAATCTTACGAGCGCCTCAAAATTATTCTACCGAAATGTCCGATGCTCGAAAAAATCGTCTTTTTCGATTCGACCGCTGCCAAAATTGAAAACTCGATGTCGCTTTCGGAGTTGGAAACGACGGGCGCGAAGTTAAAAGAAGCGAACCCGAATTTGATAAAAGATTTGACCGGCGCGATTGCGCCGCAGGATGTCGCCACTTTGATTTACACTTCCGGCACGACGGGCGAACCGAAAGGCGTGATGCTGACGCACAGCAATCTCGTTTCAAACGTTTTGGACGCGGGCGCCGAACATACGTTTTCGCCGAAAGACAAACCGCTTTCGGTTCTGCCGTTTTCGCACGTTTTTGAACGCACGGGAATGTACCTTTACATCCAGAACGGAATGGCGGTTTATTACGCCGAATCAATCGAGCGCGCGGCGGATAATTTGTTAGAAGTTAAACCGACGCTGTTCGTCGCCGTGCCGCGCATTTTTGAAAAAGCCTACGCCAGAGCGAAAACGAAAGCCGCGCAATTGAGTCCGCTCAAAGAACAGATTTTCGATTGGGCGATTGAGGTCGGCAAAGAATACGCCTTGCGAACCGAGCACGGGCAACCGATTCCGCGTCTGCTCGCGGTCAAGCACAGCATCGCCGACCGCGTCGTTTTCTCGAAACTCCGCGAATTTTTCGGCGGCAATTTGAGTTTCTGCATCTCCGGCGGCGCGGCTCTGTCAGAGGATATTAGTTTGATTTTCACAGGCGCGGGCATTGCGATTATGCAGGGTTACGGATTGACGGAAACTTCGCCCGTCGTCACGACGAACACGGGAATGCACTCGCGGCTCGGCACAGTCGGCAAACCGATTCGCAACGTCCGGGTGCGCATCGCCGAAGACGGCGAAATCGAAGTTTCCGGCGCAAACGTGATGCTCGGTTATTACAACAAACCGGAAGCGACGCGCGAAGCATTTACCGCCGACGGCTGGTTCAAAACCGGCGACATCGGCACGCTCGACGCCGACGGATTTTTGAAAATCACCGACCGCAAAAAGGAATTATTTAAAACATCGGGCGGCAAATACATCGCGCCGTCGCCGATTGAACAATTAATCAAAGCCTCACGCTTTGTCAGCCAAGTCGTGCTAGTCGGCAACGAAAGAAATTTCCCCGCCGCGCTCGTCGTGCCGAATTTCGAGCAGCTCGAAAACTACGCCAAAATAAAAAATCTCGATATAAAATCGCCCGCCGAATTCTGCACGCATCCGCGCATTATTGATTTAATCGAACGCCAAATCGCCGAACTAACGCAAAATCTTTCGCAGTATGAAAAAGTCAAACGAATCGCGTTGCTCGAAAACGAACTCACCGTTGAAGGCGGCGAACTGACCCCGACGCTGAAAGTCAAACGGCGCGTGGTTGATGAAAAATATCAGGCAGTTATCGAACGAATCTACGCCGAAAAATAGAACTCGTAAATCGCGCTGTTCTATCGTAAAATATCCGGCAGAGGTAAAAATGAACGGGATATTGGAATTGGAAGAAAGTGAAATCGAGACAAATTCGGATACGTGGATTATGCGACTGCCGAAAGAAGTCTGCTAACGCGAAAGACTCGCGGAAAATACTTTGGTCAGCCTAACCGTTAAAGATGGCGGAATTCAAACAAAGTTTATCGCTCCGCCTTCACAAAAATTGCAGGAAGCCGGCAAACGAATTC
>CADCUR010000041.1:8953-9339 GCA_902805935.1 uncultured Pyrinomonadaceae bacterium | reverse complement strand
ACGGAGCAATCAATCCGGCTTATACGGCTTATTACGCCGACCCGACGAGATTTTTCGGAAACGCGCCGCTGGTCAATACCGATGTCCGTTCCGACCGGTATTTTACGGCGGATATGAGCATCCTGAAAAAAACGCGAATTACCGAAACGGTTTTCTTTGAAATCGGCGCGGAGTTCTTCAATGTGTTTAATCAGAATCTTTTTCTGTCACCCGATACTTTCCTCGGACGACAGGAAGGAGCTTTGGGCAACATCAACCGGACAAACTCAAATTTCGGCACGGAAAATGCTCCGGGGCGACTTGGAGAAGCCGGAAACCGCGTTATTCAACTGAGGGCGAGACTTGTTTTCTAAATTTCGCCCTTGAAGGCTAATAATACGGCGCGG
>CADCUR010000041.1:0-8943 GCA_902805935.1 uncultured Pyrinomonadaceae bacterium | reverse complement strand
TTCAAAGCAGTTTCCGCGCCGCTTTTAACTAAAGAAATCAAAAATTCTGCCAATGCGTTACAAGCCGGAGAAAAATACAAAAATCTTAATCGCGGCAATAGCCTTTTTGTGTTTTTGTTTCAACAGCAGTTCAGCGCAAACAAAGTCTTCCGCCGTAAACGCTCAAAAAATCGAAACGCTGCTGGCGGAATCTACCGCCGCGCTTCAAGCGGGAGATTTCGTTTGGGCGAAAAAAATCCTGCACGAAGTTTTGCGGGTCGAGCCGCGCAATCCGGCGGCAAATACTTTAGCGGGTATTGTTGCCGACAAAGAAAACGATTTGCAGAAAGCGGAAAAACATTTCGCGCTGGCGGCAAAAACTGCGCCGAACGCGCCGGAGATGAGAAATAATTACGGAGCTATTTTGTTGCGGTCGGGACGCAAAAAGGAAGCTGCTAGGGAATTCACCGCTTCGCTTGCTGCGAATCCGAAGCAATCCAGCGCGCTCGTCAATTTAGCGCAAATACGAATAGCCGAAGGCGATTTAACCACCGCCCGCGTACTGTTTGAAAAAGCCAAAGTTATCGCTCCCGACACGAAAATTCTGCGTGCGCTCGTGATGATTTCTCTTGGATTGCACGAAAAGGAACGCGCCGCTCATGAATTTACGGAATACATCGCCGCGTTGAAAACGGAATCCACACCTGTTGAAACTGATAATAAAAGGCGAGACATCTCGCTTGCGGAAGCGTTGCTGACGGGCAGTTTGCCGGATGAAGCGAGACAAGAATTGGAATCGGTTCTCTCGAATGATAATCAGAATATTAACGCGCTGGTTTTGCTGTCCAAGGTTTTTCTTCAACAGAAAAATATACTCGCCGCTGGGCGTCTGCTCGAATCGGCAGTCGCGGGCGGTTTAGACGACGCGAAAATTTATCTCGCGCTGGCGGAAGTTTACGAAGCGGGCGGCTACCCGGAAAACGCGATTCCGGCGATGCGGCGGGCGATTGCGAAAGAGCCGAAAAACGATTTTTACCGCAGCCGCTACGGTTTGCTGCTGGTCAATACAAAAGCTCCGGCGGCAGCGCTAATCCGCATTGAAGAAGCGTTGAAAGAATTTCCTGATTCAGCCGCTTTGTGGTTCGCGCTCGGCATCGCGCAGTTTGACAACAACAAAATTCCCGAAGCCGGAAAAGCGTTTGAAAAGGCTTTGTCAATTGATTCCAAACTCGTTCCGGCGCTGGCTTATCTGGGCGCGGTGTTTGTTGAGCAGGCGCGATACACTGATGCCGTGAAGATTTACGAACAAGCTATCGGATTGAACGGTAAAATCGCGCTGCTGCATTATTTATTGGGCGATACGCTTTTGAAAATGACGGACTTTGACGACAAGCGCATCGAAGCCGCGCTCAAGCGAGCTGCTGAACTCGATGCGAATTTGACTTCAGCGCATTTAGCGCTCGGCAGACTTTACGTTCGTCAATCGCGCTGGACGGAAGCCGCCGTTTTTTTTGAACGCGCCGCAAAGCTCGAACCAAGCCGCGCCGAAACTTTTTATCAACTCGGACGAGCATATGCCCGGCTCAAGCGGGCGGACGAATCGAGAGCGACTTTAGAGAGGTTTAAACAATTAAACGATTCGCAAAAGCAGCAGAAGGAAGTTGACCGCCGCGAACTTGTCCGGCGACTCGCCAATGTTCGTTTTTAGGGAGCAGTAGAATGAAAAAGTATTTTATTGTCGGAACAATTACAATCGCCGCGCTCGGTTTTGGCGGACAAGTTCAAGCGCAGGAAACAAAGCCCGCACAGTCCGCGGCGCAAAACAAACAGCAGTTTGAAGAATGGAGCGACGATTTTACAGGCGATAAGCTCGACGAAAAAAAGTGGGAAAAATTTACATTTGAAGGCGGTTCGGGCGGCAAACTCGAAGTCAAAGACGGCGCGGTGCAGATTCGCAGCGCAGGTAAAACGCGCGCTGGAATCCGCACGAAAAATTCCTTTTCCGGTGACCGCTTCGCCGTCGAAGGCAGATTGTCGAAGGTCGGCGAAGCCTATCCAGAACCGGGCAGCAGAACTTCGACGCTCGGATTCGGAACTTTGACCATTTTATTCGACGGTTCGGGACGCAACCGTGTTGAATGGATGCTGACCAGCGCCGGAACTCTCGAAGCTTGGTCGGTCGTTGACGGTCGCAGCGAACGTCTTGATAACAAAAAACTCGCCACGAAAATGAAAAACCCGGTGCTGCTCGTTGTTCGCAAAGGCGACGAATTCAGTTTTTACCTCAACGATGCGAAAGGCGCGCCGCAAGACGCTCAATTAGCTTTGACGGCGACCGTCAAAAATTTCCCGAAAACGTTTCACATAATGCTTTACGGTTACGGGTCGTCAGAAAACAATTGGGACGGCGTGCGAATCGTCGTGCCGAAGTAATTTTTTTATGCGACGAACAAATGAAATAATAATAGTCGAATGAAGAGCAACTAAATTTACGGGATAACGGAAAAGTTGATGAATTTCAAAAACAAATTGCGGATTTTATTTTTGATCGTTTCAGTTTCGCTGCTGAATGCGGCGGCTTTCGCGCAAACCTCAATCGGTTTGAATCGGAAAACGCCGCTCTACCAAAATCCGGTTTTCAATTTTGATTTTCCAGACCCGACCGTCATCCGTTCGTCGGACGGGTATTTTTACGCTTACGCCACTCAAACCGTCGCGGGCGGAAGCTGGATAAATATCCAAGTCGCGCGTTCTGCCGATTTGGAAAACTGGACTCGTCTAGGCGATGCTTTGCCCGTCAAACCTGCTTGGGCAAATCAGACACAGAATTTTTGGGCACCGCACGTTTCTCAAGTCGGCGATACGTATTATATGTATTACTCGGCTGACCCGAACACGCTCAACGGGCTGTGTCTGGCGGTGGCGACGGCGACGAGTCCGGCGGGACCTTTTACCGATAAAGGCGCGCCGCTCAAATGCGGCGGCGGTTTCGTCAACATTGACCCGATGGCATACGACGATCCGGTTACCGGAAAACTTTTGTTGTATTGGGGAAGCGGATTCCAGCCGATTAAAGTGCAGGAATTAGCCGCCGACCGAATCAATTTTGCGGCGAATTCACAGCCCGTCAACCTTATTTTTCCAATCAACAGTCCTGATCCGAATATGTATCGGGATTTGGTCGAAGGCGCGTGGGTCACTTATCGCAACGGCTTTTATTATATGTTTTTTTCCGGCGACGACTGCTGCACGACGGCGCACTACGCGATTATGGTGGCGCGTTCGGCTAATGCGACCGGACCGTTTGAAGTTTTGCCGGAAAACAACGGCGTCATTATTAAAACAAACGACAAATGGCTCGGTCCCGGACATAATTCGGTGATTCGTGACGATAAATCAACCGACTGGCTGGTTTACCACGCTTATCATCCGAACGACCGACCGCGCGGGCGCGTGATGATTATGAATCGTCTCGTTTACACGAGCGACGGATGGGTGCGAGCCGAGAGCGATTCGCCGACAAAAGAAACGCGCGTCGCGCCGTTTATCAATCGGCGCGGACAGTAGTTTTACCGAAAAGAGAAATTAGCGCGGGCGGCGAGATTTTTGAAATAAAATCGAAAACCTGAAATTATATATTCGATGAGCAGCATCAAGGACATTGCCAGCGAAGCCGGTGTTTCGACCGCGACGGTTTCGCACGTGATCAACAAGACGAGATTCGTCTCGGACGCGGTGCGGGCGCGCGTTCTAAAAGCCATCGAACTGCACGATTATTACCCGAACGCGCACGCTCGCAGTTTGGCTTCGGGCAGCAGCCGGATTTTGGGTTTGGTGATTTCCGACATCGCCAATCCGTTTTTTCCCGAACTCGTCAAATCAATCGAAGCGGCGGCATTTGAACACGGCTACGATGTTGTTTTGTCGAACACGAATTACGACGCCGAGCGCACGTCGCATTACGTCCGGCGGTTTATCGAACGCAAAGTCGCGGGCGTCGCGCTGATGACTTCAGAGATGGACAAAGCGCTGATTGACGAATTGGCGCGCCGCGAAGTTTCGGTGGTTTTTTTAGATTCGGGCGAAACGGGTTTGCATATGAGCAATCTGCGCGTCGGCTACGGCGAAGGCATCCGGCAGGCGATTCTGCATCTCGTCGAACTCGGACATCGCAGCATCGCTTTCATCAGCGGACCGCCGCATCTGCGTTCCGCCAATCGCCGGCTCGATGCGTTTCGACAAACGATGCGCAGCGTGTTGCCCGACGCGGCGGAGCAGATTTTTCAAGGCGACTTTAAAATCGAAGGCGGAACAAATGCGGCAACAGAAATTTTAGCCGTCGCCGACCTGCCGACTGCCGTCGTCGCCGCCAATGATTTGATGGCGTTTGGCGCAATTAGCGAATTTCGTCGCGCTGGATTGAACGTGCCAAACGACGTTTCGGTCGTCGGTTTTGACAACATCGCGTTTTCTTCGTTGATCGAACCGGCGCTGACCACCGTGAGCCTGCCGCGCGGCGAACTCGGACGCCTGGCGGTCGAAGCCTTGATCTCGACGCTCGCCAATCCGACGCAGCACGGAGTCGAATTTGAAATCACGACCGCGCTCGTCGTTAGAAGTTCGACGGCGCCGGCGCGAAACAGCGGCGACGGCAAAAAGATTAAACTTTAGAAGGCGGAAATTATATTGAAAATGCAAAATTTATATTTCAAAAAAATCGGTGTTTTATTTATTGTTTTCCTCATTGTTTTAACCGGGCGAATTCTCGCGCAAACCGGCGCCAGTTACACGAATCCGGTGCAGGCGGGCGATTACCCTGACCCGTCGGTGATTCGCGTCGGAAAAGACTTCTACGCGACGGCGACATCGAGCGAATGGGGACCGGAATTTCCGATTCTGCATTCGACGGATCTGGTTAATTGGAACATCGTCGGCGTGGTTTTCCCCAAAAGACCCGAATGGTCGGTCGGCAACTACTGGGCGCCGGAAATCTGGCAGGAAAACGGGAAATTTTATATTTTCTACGTCGCCCGCCGCAAAGACGGACCGCTCTGCATCGCCGCCGCGACCGCCGCGAAACCGACCGGACCTTATACCGACCACGGCGCGCTCGAATGTCAGGAAGTCGGCTCGATTGACGCTTTTCCGATTCGTGACGAGAACGGAAAATTGTTCATCGTCTGGAAAGAAGACGGCAACAGCGTGAACAAACCGACGCCGCTTTGGGCGCAGGAACTCGACGAGAAAAATTGGAAACTCGTCGGCAAACGGCAGGAAATTCTGCGAAACGACCCGGAAACTTGGGAAGGAAATCTCGTCGAAGGTCCGTATATTATGCGGAAAGACGGTTACTTTTATATGTTTTATTCGGGCAACGCCTGCTGCGGGCGTGGCTGCAATTACGCGATGGGCGTCGCGCGGTCGAAAACTCTCTTGGGAACTTGGGAAAGAGACCCAGCGAATCCAATTTTGAAAGGTAATGAAAATGGTAATTGTCCGGGACACGGCACGATTGTGACGCTGGAAAACGGGCGAGCCTTTATGTTGTATCACGCTTTTGATCCGAAAGACGTGAATTACGTGGGTCGGCAGGCTTATCTCGACGAAGTAAATTGGACGAAAGACGGTTGGGCGACGATTAATAACGGCAAAGGCGCGAGCAAAACCGCCACTGCGCCGCTCGGAATTGCTGAGAAAGATGAGGAATATCGCTTCGCGGATGAATTCGATCAGCCAACTTTGCGCTTCGGCTGGCAGTGGCTGGCGAACAGCATTCCGACTTACAGCATCGCCAACGGATTTTTGCAGCTCGCGCCGAATGCCGCGCAGGTGACGAATCCGATTGGTGGCGTGATGGCTTATTACACGACGAACGGTAGCTATACGGCGACGACGCAGATTGACCGGAAAACTTTAACGAACGGCGCGGTTGCCGGACTTTCGGCTTTCGGCGACGGCGAAAACGCGCTCGGCTTTGGACTCAAAGACGGCAAAATCGTCGTCTGGCGGCGCGAAAAAAACAATCACCGCACCCTCTCGACGCACGACGCTCCGACGGGCGAAAACATTTTCTTGCGATTGACGGCGCGCGACGGAGCTTTTTACAGTTTCGCCGTGAGCCGCGACGGGAAAACTTTTACTTCGGTCGGCGCGGAACAAAACGGCGATTATTTGCCGCCGTGGGATCGGGGCGTGCGTGTGGCGATGACGGTCGGTGGAGCGAGTAACGCCGCGGCGCGTTTCGGATTTTTGAGAATCGAGCCGACAAAATAAATTTTATTTCAGACAGGCACTTTTGGAGTGATTAAAAATTATGAACTTTTTGTTAAAAAATCGAAGCGTTTTAGTTTTGATAATGCTTTTTGCCATTGCTCTAATCGGATGCGAACGCAAACCGGCGAGCGGCACCGGCGGAAACAACGCGGGCGGCGATGGCGGCGGTAAGAAAACGGTTGCTTTCGCGCAGATGGAAAATACCGGACCGTGGCGCATCGCCGAGAGCGAAAGTATGAAATCGGAAGCCGCCAAACGCGCCGATAAATACGCTTTTGTTTACACCGACGCGCAAGGTACGACCGCTAAACAAGTTTCGGACGTGGAAGATTTAATCGCCCGCAAAGTGGATGCGATTTTTCTCGCGCCGCGTGAAGCCGAAGGTTTTTCCTCGACTTTTCAGGCGGCAAAGGCAGCGAACATTCCGATTATTTTGATTGACCGCGAAGCGACCGGAACGCCCGGAGTTGATTTTGTCACGGTTATCAAATCCGATTTTATCAAAGAAGGACAACGCGCGGGCGAATGGCTGGCGAAACAAACGGGCGGCAAAGCCGGAATTGTCGAACTGAAAGGCACGACCGGATCAAGCGTGGCAAACGACCGCAGCAAAGGATTTATGGACGAAATCGGCAAAAACGCGGATATGAAAATCATCGCCTCCCAAGACGCAAATTTCACGCGCGCCGAAGGGCAAAAGGTAATGGAAAATATCATACAGGCGCAAGGCAAAGCGATCACCGCCGTTTACGCGCACAACGATGAGATGGCTTTGGGCGCGATTGCGGCTTTGAAAGCGGCGGGAATGAATCCGGGGAAAGATGTAATGATTATCTCGGTTGACGGACAAAAATCGGCGCTGCAAGCCATTATCGCCGGCGATATGAATGCAACGGTCGAATGTAATCCGCGTTTTGGTCCGATTGCATTCGACACGCTCGAAAAATTCTGGCGAGGCGAAAAACTGCCCGCTCAAATCATCAACGAAGACCGGTTTTTCGACGCTTCAAACGCGGCGCAGTTCGTAGGGGAAGCCTACTAAAAGGATGAGGGATGAAGGATGAGGGATGAAAAAGAAATAAAATCTGAAATGAGTAAAGAAAATTTAACGCTGGATGATGATGCGAAATTAAAGGATTCCGGTTTCATCCCTCAACCTTCATCGCTCAGCCATCCGCTATTGCGGATGCAAAAAATCAGAAAAGTTTTCTCCGGCGTGGTCGCGCTCGACGACGTTGATTTTACGCTCGAACGCGGCGAAGTTCATTCGCTCGTCGGCGAAAACGGCGCGGGCAAATCAACTTTGATTAAGGTGATGACCGGCGCCTACACGCGCGACGGCGGCGAGATGTTTTACGAAGGCAATCCGGTAAATTTCCGCACGCCCGAAGACGCGCAGCACGCCGGCGTCGTCGCCGTTTATCAGGAAGTCAATCTGCTGATGTTTCGCACGGTTGCCGAAAACATTTTCTTGGGGCGCGAGCCGCGCCGTTTCGGTTTGATTGACTGGGCGAAAATGAACCGCGATGCGGGCGAAGTTTTGCAGAATTTGGGTTTACAGATTGACCCGAAAGCCGTTCTGGGAAGTTTGAATATCGCTTCGCGGCAGATGATTGCGATTGCCCGCGGCGTATCTTTGGGCGCGAAAATTTTGGTTCTTGATGAACCGACGAGTTCTTTGACCGAGCGTGAAGTCGGGCTTTTATACGACGTGATTCGCCGTTTGAAAGCGCAGGGAACCGGCATCGTTTACATTTCGCACCGCTTCGACGAACTTTACGCCGTGTGCGACCGAGTGACTGTTCTGCGCGACGGGAAATTTATCGCTACGCGCCCGCTCGCCGGACTCGAAAGAATTGATTTGGTTTGTCTGATGCTCGGCAAGCAACGCGAAGATCTGGAAAAGAAAGGCGCGACCGCTTTCGGCGAACATCACGAATCGCAAACATTAGAAACGCTCTTAGAGACGGAAAATCTAACGCGCGGCAGGCGACTGAGAAATGTTTCGCTCAAAGCCGGACGGGGCGAAATTCTCGGAATGGCTGGGCTTTTGGGCAGCGGCAGAACCGAAGTGGCGCGAGCCGTTTTCGGCGCGGACGCGATTGATAACGGAAAAGTTTCGCTCGAAGGAAAACCGCTGAAATTAAATTCGCCCAACGATGCAATCTGCGCCGGAATAGCCTTTCTGTCTGAAGACCGCAAAGCCGAAGGCATCGTTCCCGAATGGTCGGTGCGGGAAAATATGACGCTCGCCGCGTTGCCCGCGCTGACGCGCATTGGCGTGGTTTCGCGTGCCAAACAAACGGAAATCGTCGAAAAATTTATGCGGCGGCTCGGCATAAAAGCATCGAGCGGCGAGCAGAAAATCCGCGAGCTTTCCGGCGGCAATCAGCAGAAAGTTCTTCTGGCGCGGTGGCTCTGCAAGAATCCGAAATTTTTAATTTTAGATGAACCGACGCGCGGCATTGACATCGGCGCGAAGGGCGAAATTCAAAATTTGATTAACGAACTCGCCGACGAAGGTTTGGGAGTTCTAATGATTTCCTCGGAACTCGAAGAACTCGTCGAAGGCAGTGACCGCGTGGTTGTGATGCGCGACGGCGAATGCGCGGCGGAACTGCGCGGCAAAGATATTTCGCAGGATTCGATTATCAACGCGATGGCGACCGAATGATTTTTGATTTAAGAAAA
>CADCUR010000040.1 GCA_902805935.1 uncultured Pyrinomonadaceae bacterium | reverse complement strand
ATCGTTAATGGCTTTGGTGACGGCGCCAAGTTTGGAACTCATCATCTCCGAACCTATAACGTAAACTTCCTGTTCGCCGGACAAATTTTTGTTTTTCGGATTTGCGTCATCGGTTTTTCGGCTGCGCCCGATCATATCAATATTTAGTTGGGCGACAACTTTTTTGATGTCAACCGTCGGATATTTATTGAAATACTCGCTGCCCCAAAGTCCTTTTTCCTCGCCCGCGTGCCAGACCAAAAGAATTGAACGCTTCGGTCGTTTCTGAGATTTTGCAAGGGCTTCCGCCATCGCTAAAACGGCGACCGTGCCTGAGCCGTCGTCGTCCGCGCCGTTCCAGATTTTATCTTCGCCCGCTGCGTTCGGCTGCACGCCGACGTGATCGTAGTGCGCGCCGACGGCGACCATTTCGCTTTTGAGCTGCGGGTCGCTGCCTTCCCAAACGGCGACGACGTTTTGCGTCCAAACAATTTCCGGTTTGAGCGCGAGATTTAAATTGAGTTTTTTGTCGTCGGTTAAATCAAAAGCGGTTTTCACCGCACCGCTTAGCGGATTTTGCGCTTCGTTGTTGAAAATCGCTTCGGCGACTTTCGGAGAAGCTAAAAAAACCGAAGCCGAAGACCGTCCGACAGCGAGCGGAGCGGCGAGTTTCTCGACGTAAGTTCGGTTGCGTCCGAAAAGCTGTCGGACGGTTGACCAATTCGACTGCAAAAATTTGGAAGGCAGAACTATCACGCCAGCCGCGCCGTTTTGTCGGGCGTAAGAAACCGCGTCAGCCCAATCAGTTCCGCGATTTCCCCGCAAATCGCTATTGCTGACGCCTTCGGGAAGCGGGATTAAATTCTGCGGCGAGGTTATTTCGCCTTCGCTGTAAACGGCGATGAATTTTCCTTTAACATCAATTCCCTGATACGGATTCAGATTTTTCGATTTAATCATCCAGCCGTCACCGGCGTAAACGACCGGAGCGGCGAGCGCGCCGACGGCGTTTCCCGAAACGCGCATGAAATCTTCGCCGTATGCAAATCTTTGTCCGCCGATTTCGACCGTAGCGCTTGCCGCGTCAATCACGTCGCGTCGCAAAGCGATTTTTTGAAAAAAGCTGTTGCCGTTGTCGCCCGCCGGTTTAAATCCCCAGCGCTTTAGATTCAAAGCGATGAATTTCGCCGTCAAATCAAGCCCGCGCGAAGGCGTGTCGCGCCCTTCCATTTCGTCCGACGCGACGTAGTAAAGATAGTCTTTCAACTGTTCCGCCGTAATCAGGCTCGCCGCTTTGCGGGCGGGCGAATTTGGTCTTGCAACGGTTTGCGCGAGCGTCACCGATTGGAAAACGAATGTAGATAACAGAAAAAGTGCTAGTAGATTTTTTTTCATTTTTTTATGGTTCACCACGAGACACTGAGGGAGACGGAGAAATTCAAATAACAGGGTAAGCGAAACTATTGAAATAGAAATTACTCTATGAAAGCGTGTGACTAAAAACTCCGTGTTTTTTGTGTCTCGGTGGTGAAATTTTCTTTTGATTTTACGCAAGATTGTTTGAAATGGTTTCGCCGGAGGCGGCAACGATGGAGATTTTATGCCGATTGGCGAGTTCGAGCATTTCTTCGCGGTCGAAAATGAGAGTTTTCCGCGCGGTCAGACAAAGACAGGTTGCGCCCGCTTTGATCATTTGTTCAATTGTCGGCACGCCGACGACCGGCACGTCGAAACGCATATCCTGATTCGGTTTGGCGACTTTGACGACCGTCAGTTTTCCTTTCGCCAGTTCTCCGGCGCGTTTTATCACTGCATCCGTGCCTTCCATTGCTTCGACGGCGACGCACGCTTTCGCCCGCACGACAATCGTTTGACCTAAATCGAGCCGCGCGATTTCGTGTGCCACACGCAAACCGTATTCGATGTTTCCGCGTTCAATTGTGTCGGGTTTGCGTTTCGTCAAAACGCCTTCCGGCGCGAGCTGGTCTTGAATAAAATAAGTCGAATCAATTAATTCGATGCCTTCTCGTTCCATCTCGCTCGCCACGCCGCCGATGAGCGCGTCGGTATTTCGCTGCGGCAAATTCCAGAGCATTTTGACCATTCGCAAATCGGGCAGCGCGCCGGAAAAAATCTGGACGTGTTTGACTTGTCCCGCCATTATCGCTTTCGATACGCCTTCGCGTTTGAAAAACGTAATCATCTTGCCGAGCTGCCCGATGCCGACCCAAATGATTCGTTCGGCGACCGTTTCGATTCGTTTGTCGGTTTCCTCGCGGATAGCGACGACCGACAAAGACGCGCCTTGTTTCCGCGCGCCTTCGACGACGAGAAAAGGAAATTTTCCGTTGCCGGCAATCAAACCGAATTTCATAAATTCTTCGACGAGACGCCAGCAGTTCACCGGCATTGAACGCACAACAATTCAAAATTAAAACGAATGTCATTAACGTCCGGTAATTTTACGTCGTTTCGCGTTTTATTCGGCAAACGCCCGCAGCACTTCGTCAGCGTGTTCGTCAACTTTGACTTTTTCGAAAACTCGTTTGATTTTTCCCTGCTCGTCAATCAAAAACGTCTTTCGCAAAACGCCCATATAATTTTTGCCGGCGAAATGCTTTTCGCCGTAACTGCCGTAAGCGTCGGCAACGCGGTGGTCGGCATCGGTTAAAAGCGTGAACGGCAATTCGTATTTCGAGATAAATTTTTGGTGCGATTGTTCGTCGTCCATTGACACGCCGAGGACTTTTATATTCTCCCGTTCAAACTCCGAAAATTCGTCGCGAAGACTGCACGCCTGTTTGGTGCAGCCGGGCGTGTCGTCTTTCGGATAAAAATATAAAACGACGCGCCGCCCGCGAAAATCGGAAAGTTTCACAATCGCGCCCGTCTGGTCTTTGGCGGTAAAATCCGGCGCCGCGTCGCCTTCTTGAAGCATAGTTTTTCTAAACTCGTGTAGAATAAATTTCGATAAATTGTAACACGGCGGAAGTAGAAAAATGAAAATGCTGCCCGAAACAAAAGCCCTGGACGCGCTCGGCGAACTAAAACGCGATTACCAAGACTTTATTAAAATTAACTACGAACACCGGGCGCAAAACTGCGAAACCTGCCCGGTGCAAGGCGCGTGTTGTCTCGATGCGCATTTCGTCAACGTCCACATCACGCGCCTCGAAGCCGCCGCGATTCGGAAAACTTTAGGAAAATTGAGCGCGGAAAAACAAAAGGCAATTTACGGGCGCGCTGAGGAAGCCGTCGAGAAGTACGATTTAAAAACTACGGGCGACACTTTCGCGCAAACTTACGCCTGCCCGCTTTTTGAAACGGGCATTGGCTGTCTCGTCCATTCCGAATCGAAACCCGCCGCGTGCATCTCGCACGCCTGTTACGAAAACGAATCGGATTTGCCGCCCGATTTTTTTCAGAAAGAGGTTGAAAATCGGATTGAAAGATTAAACGAAAGGGTTTACCGAAACGCTTTGACGTGGCTGCCGCTTCCCGTCTGGTTAAATTTGATAAATTCGACGGCAAAAGAAATCTAACCGCAAGCGGACGCGGTTTCGATTCTCAAAAATAAAACCGCGCGAAATAATAAAGAATCGGCGCGTTAAAAAGCAGGCTGTCCAACCTGTCAAGCAGTCCGCCGTGACCGGGCAGAAAATTTGCCGCATCTTTGACCGCCGCGCCGCGCTTCATCGCGCTCTCCGCCAAATCGCCCGCGCAGCCGACAATTGACATTACCGCCGCCAGCGGCAGCGCGAATTGATACGGCAATTCGGGGAAAAACCAAACCACGGCGAGCGCGGCGAAGGCGACGCTCGCGACGATTCCGCCGATGAAGCCTTCCCAGGTTTTGCCAGGGCTTATTTTCGGCGCGAGTTTGTGTTTGCCCAAATTTTTCCCGATGAAATACGCGCCCGCGTCCGAACCGAAGTTGGCGAAGAAAAAGAACAAAAGAAGTTTGCTGGATAAAACCGGATCAAAACCGACGCGTGTCGCCACCAGAAATCCGCCTAGAAAGACGACGTATAAAACTCCGAAAACCGTGATACCGATGCCAGTCAGCATTTTAGAAAAATCCTTCTGAAAGCGGAACATTTGCGTTGAGAGAACAAGCATTAGAAAAAGCGTGACGGTTAAAATCAACAAGTCCGGCGCGTTTTTCGGAGCGTCGAAAAGAAAAGCGACAAACAATGCCGCCGCGCCCACAAAGGCAATCGAAGCGTCGGCTTTGAGTTCGAGTTTTTTGGTGATGGTGTAAAATTCAAACAAACCGCTGGTAAAGGCAAACGCGGCAATCAGAATAAAAAGCCAACTCGCCTGCTCGAACTGCGGCACGAAAAGCGGCAACACGATTGATAATGTTAAAACGGGCAGCGCAAAGAGCGCGGTTATAAGACGACTTTTCATTTGCGATTTGCAATTTGCGATTTGCGATTGTCAATTGATTTTTGACGACTCGAAATCAAATTTCAGCCCGACAAACAAAAAATTGCAAATCGCAAATCGCAAATCTAAAATTACTTAATTCCGCCAAACCGCCGCTCGCGTTTTTGAAATTCGATAATCGCCTCAAAAATATCGCCGCGGCGAAAATCGGGAAACAGCGTCGGCGTAACGTAGATTTCGCTGTAGGCTAATTGCCACAACAGAAAATTGGAGATGCGAAACTCGCCGCTGGTGCGAATCAGCAAATCAACTTCCGGCAATCCGCGCGTATAGAGATTTTCTTCGATGTCCGCCTCGCGCAAATCTTCAATCGAATCGCCGTTTTCCAATAAGAAACGCGCGGCTCGTTTGGCGGCTTCCGTAATCTCGGCGCGCCCGCCGTAGTTAAGCGCGACGCTCAAAATCGTTCCCGTATTTTTAGCCGTGTAAGCCATCGCATCGGCAAGCTCTTTTTGCAAATCAGCGTTTAAGCCTTCGATTTTCCCGATTGCCTGAAAACGAATATTGTTTTTGTGAACGGTTTTCAACTCGTTTTTCAGATACAGTTTGAGCATCTGCATCAAGCCGGAAACTTCCTGTTCGGGACGCTTCCAGTTTTCGGTCGAAAAGGCGTAAAGCGTGACGGCTTTGATTTCGAGACGCGCGCAGGTGTCGAGAATCGAGCGAACCGATTCGGCGCCGGCGCGATGTCCGAAAATTCTCGGTTTCCCTCTTGCCCGCGCCCAGCGTCCGTTGCCGTCCATAATAACGGCGATGTGCTGCGGCAGCCGCGCCGCGTCAATTCGGGCGAGCAGTTCGGCTTCTTCGGATTCGGGTTTGACGATTGTATCGAAATTTTCGCGCATTAAAACGAATTGTTTAACCGGCGGCGAACCCACATTTTCACCGCTGATTCCAAAGTCTTCTTTCTTGAACCTCAACGATTGCCGTTTTATTTATTCTGCCGTAAATGTGCGGATAAACTTCTCCTTTCGTCGAAGGTTCGGCGACGAGCTTCGCCGTCAAAAGATGCGGGTTGATGTGCAGAATCAAAACCTTTTCCTGATTTCGGTAATATCTGTCCAAAACATCGTCCAGCTGATGGCGGTAACTGCAGTGAATAAAATTTTCCGCCTCTAAACTCTCGGCTGCGTATTCGTTTTCGTCTTTGTATTTTTCCCAAACTTCGGGCGTTACGATGTGGTAAATAATCATTCGGAATCTTCGACTGCTTTTTGTAATTCTAAAAATTTTCCGCGCACAAACGGATTCAATTTTTCCGCATAACCGGCGGTTAAGTTTTTTACTTTAACCAATTCCTGCACGTCCGCCAAATCTTTCAGGCGATGCGGCGCGGTCATTCCCGACGCGAGTTTCAGTTCAATTAATTTCTCCAAAGTCAGAGTTTTCACGCCGTCAATCTCCGTTTGGTTTTCGCTCGGGTCGCCGAACACGACGGGCTTCGGCTTGCCGTCGCCGGGAAACTCGCCGCTCGTGATTATTTCGACCGTCACGTTTTCAGCGGTTGTTCTAAACTTTTTAGTCGCGCCTTCAAACGCCGAGCGATACCCTTTTTCGACTAATTCTTCTTTAAATTTTTCCAAGCCTTCTTCAGTCAGAAGCAAATTAATATCTTCGGTAAAACGACGATAGCCGTGTTGGTTAAACGCGACCGCGCCGATGACGCTGTACTCAATCTGGTGGTTTTCCAAATCTTTCGTCACGCGCCGCAGCGTTTCATTCAAAATTCCCTCACCCATAAAAAATCGCAAACCTTCGTCGTAGGCTGAAATTGGCGAGGCAATAATTTGTTGAAAATCCGTTCTCATTCGTATTCAACCTTCAGCAAAGTCAAGCCGCACGCGGGCGCGGTTTTTCCCGCCAAATCTCGGTCGCCCGTGATGATTGCCGTCTGAATTGTATCAAAATCTTTTACGCCGCGCCCGACTTCGAGCATCGTGCCGACGATTGAGCGCACCATATAGCGCAGAAAACCGTCGCCGGCGATGCGAAATTCGATGATTGAAGAATTGGCGCGGGCGTCCCAAACCGATTCGACCGTAAAACTTTTCACCGTGCGGACGCGGTTTTCGACATCCGAACGCGCGGCGGAAAACGCCGTCCAATCGTGTTCGCCCAAAAAGACGCGCGCCGCCGTGTTCATTCGCCCGATATCCAAAAAACGCGCTTCGTGATGCGCGTAGCGCAGCGCGAAGGGCGACATCACGGGCGCGTTGACGAGACGGTAAACGTAGTGTTTCGTTTTGGCGGAAAAGCGAGCGTGAAAATCGTCTGCCGCTCGTTCGACAGCCATCACGCGCACGTCGCGCCCGGTATTGCCGTTAATCGCCAGCCGCAAACGGTCGGGCGTAAAATCGCGGTTCAAGCGGACGTTGGCGACTTGTCCTTCGGCGTGAACGCCCGTGTCGGTGCGCCCTGAACCGATGACTTTGACTTCCGCGTCCTCTATAAGACTCAGCGTTCGTTCGAGTTCGCCCTGCACCGTGCGCAGTCCGTTCTGCGTTTGCCAGCCGTGAAAATCCGTGCCGTCGTATTGTAAAAGTAAGCGGTAATTCATCGAGCGTTAAGCTTATTTGGGCGCGGAGGATTTCGGGTAAAGTAATTCAAATCGTTCGCAATTGATGGGCATCGTGCTGCTCGGCTCGCGGCGGATTTCGATGCATCGGCGCGAGAAGTAATCCCAGTGAACCGCGCGCCAATAATCCAGACTCTGGTCGCCTTCGCCTTCGTCAAAAGCGAAATTTTCATCAACTTCGTTGAATGGCACGACGCGCAGTTCAATCGTTTTGAGAACGCATTGCGGAACGCCTTCGTAATTTGTGACGACGCTGAAACCGCCGACAAACGGAGCATCGTCCGGCTTATCTTCATACTCCCAAGGCAGTGAAGCGGTCGCCGTTTTTTTGCCCTGCAAAACCAAATTGCAAAGTTCGGCGGCATCTTCGCTTCTCAAACCGAAATACCAAACTTGATACGGCTCGTCCGCATTGACATCCTGATTTTTCGCGCAAAATTCCCGCCAAAATTTTTCGACTGAATTTGATTTGTTCATTTTCTGCTCCCGGGTTTAATTGCTTGGTCGCCGCGCTCGCATAGCGGGCATTCTTCGGGTTTGTAGCTTGGAACTTTCAAACTGACGAGCGAACGGCGCGGCACGCCGACATCCGCCGCGCCGTCGGAGCGGTCAATAATCGAAGCCGCCGCGACTACTTTTGCGCCGCGCGTTTCCAGTGCCGCGATGCATTCGCGCGTCGAGCCGCCGGTCGTAATTACGTCTTCGACCACTAAAATCCGTTCGTTTTCTTTGACGGAAAATCCGCGCCGCAACGTCATTTGAGCGTTTTCTCTTTCCGTCCAAATAAAGCGTGCGTTCAAGGCTTCGGCGACCGCGTAACCGATTACCAAACCGCCGATGGCGGGCGCGGCGACGGTTTCGATTCGTTCATTTCTATAATATTCGGCAATCGCTTCGCCGAATCGCGCCGCGTCCGCCGGACGCTGCAGCGCCAGAGCGCATTGCAGGTAATTCGGACTGTGCAAACCGCTCGACAAAATAAAATGTCCTTCTAAAAAAGCGTCGGTTTCCTTAAAACGCTCTAAAACTTTTTCGGCAAACATAAAATCTAAGCAATATTCCTGGTCGTTTGAGTATAAGATTTTTCGAGTCAATTTGCAGTTTCGCGCCTTTCGGATAAAATCAATAACGAGATGCCGCCTTATCCTAACTTAATTTCCGATTCTCTGCTAATCAGCGAAACGATTCAACTGCTGCGGTCTGTCGGCGGACGCGTCTCAGCCGTCGAAGTCGTTGATTACGTGATGAAAATCCGGCAGCCCGAACCTGATTTGGCAAAACTGCTCGTCGCGGATTTGGTCGAAGCCGACCCGCGCCTGCATCTCGACGAAGACACGCTGGAGTTGATTGATTCGGATTTTGAAAGCCGCGCATTTGCCGAAACGGATTTCGTCGTTTTCGATTTTGAAACGACGGGAGCGAAAACTCCGCCGTGCCGCGTGACGGAAATCGGCGCGTATCTGGTTAGAAACGGCGTCATCATTGAGGAATTTCAAACGCTTGTCAACCCCGAAACGCCGATTCCGCCGTTTATCACCAATTTGACCGGCATCTCCGACCGGATGGTAAAAAACGCTCCCGTATTCCGTGACGTTGCCGCCGACTTTTTAGATTTTATCGGCGATTCGGTTCTCGTCGCGCATAACGCGCATTTCGATATGCGTTTTCTCAATCACGAAATCGGCAGAATTTACCAAAACTACCGCGTCGCCAATCCGTCGCTCTGCACGGTTCGTCTGTCGCGCCGCTTAGTGACAAACATTGACAATCATCGCCTGCGAACGCTCGCCGATTACTACTCAGTCGCACTCGTCAATCATCATCGCGCCAGCGACGACGCGCGCGCGACCGCGCATATTTTTATCAATCTGCTCGAACAACTGCAAACACGCGGCGTGCGCGATTTGGCGGCGGCGAAGAAATTCAAGTTTTAACTGAACCTAAAGCAGACGAGAAAGGAATTTACGGTAATAAATGAGGTAAAAGGGATTGAGAATACTTTTTGATTTGTCCCTTCCATCTCCTTCATCCCCGTAAATTCCTTTTTGCTTTTCGCCTCGTTTTTCGTATCGGCGCTGTTTGTTGTAAAATTATCGTTTCGACTTTTATTTAAAAAGATTTCTATGTTAGACAACGCACAACTACAACCGCTTAACCAACAAAATTTGGACATCCGCTCGACGAAGCGCGAAGAGATGAACCTTTACCCGCTCGACACTTTCAAATACGAATTCGCCGGGCGCGAGATTTGGATTGATTTTGAGATTCCCGAGTTTACGGCGATTTGCCCGTTTTCGGATTTCCCGGATTTTGCCACGATCAAATTGAAATACGTTCCGAACGAACGCTGCATCGAATTGAAAAGTCT
>CADCUR010000039.1 GCA_902805935.1 uncultured Pyrinomonadaceae bacterium | reverse complement strand
TGAACAATTGTTTCTCACCATTTGCCGTGATGTTATCAGTTGGTATTAGCATGGCTTCTGGTGTTTTGCCGCGTAATGTTCCGTGCATCGCACCCCGTTCATTTTTATACCAAGTTGTTTCAATGTGCTGAACAATCACCATCTCAATTCTTTATTTCATCGAAATGTCTTTTGCTGCTGAATATAGTTAAACAATAAAAAGTTCCGATACAGAATAACAATTTAATCGGAATCGGCGAAATTCAATTGCACCCGAATTGCTTCTGTTTTATTCGGTTCGCCGAAAATATCCGAGTGAAAAATCTTCGCCAGAATCTCTGCGCCGTCCACGACGCGCGGCGCGGGGCGCGAAAAATACGCGCTCGCATTCATTGCCCAGACGTTTCCGTTTTTGACCGCTGGAAGTTCGCGCCAATCGGGTGGAAAGCGTGATTTTTCGAGTTGGCGCACAATGTCTTTGATGTAATAACCGCACGGAATTAAAACGATTACCTCCGGCTGAGATTCGTAAATCGCCTCGTAAGTTGTCGTCAGCGATTTTTTCCCCGCTTCGCCGAGCAGCGCGATGCCGCCGGCAATCTCGACTTGTTCCGGCACCCAATGTCCGGGCGCAAACGGCGGCTCAAGCCATTCGAGCATAAATGTTTTAGGATTTTGGATTTGAGTTTTGCTATTGGTTTTGTTTTCCCGAATTCGCTCGCCGATTAGATCGAGACGATTTTGCAAATCGGCGACGACCGTTTCGGCTCGCTCCGAGACGCCGCAAAGATTGCCGACGGTTTTGATGTTCTCGAAAATGTCGGCAATCGTGTTCGGCTCCAGCGAAACGACTTTGGCATCGGCGACATACATTCGCGCCGCTTTTTGCACGGTTTGATAACTGACGGCGCAAACTTCGCAAAGTTCCTGCGTGATGATTAAATCCGGTTTTAATTTCGCCAAAAGTTGCTCGTCTAAATCGTAAATCGAGCCGTGTCCGTCCAGATTTGAACGAACAGCGTGGTCAATCTCCTGGCTCGACATTGTTTCGTGCGAGATGCGGCTCGCGGTTAAAGGCGGTTTGCCGGTGATTGATTCGGGATAATCGCATTCGTGCGTGATGCCGATTAAATTTTCTTCCAGACCGAGAGCGCAGACGATTTCTGTCGCCGACGGCAGCAACGAGACGATTTTTAGTTGTGATTTTTTTTGCATATTAATTAACTGTGAGTGATAAAGATGAATAAAGTATTAAAGATGAACGATAAAGACGAATAAAATTCTCATCTCGCCGAATCTTCGATTTACTCAACGTCGTCCGTTATGACTGCACTCCCAGTAATTGAAGATTTTACCTGACATCTTGTATGATTTGAACCTATGAAAACACTTTACCCAGAAATCGAACCGTTTGATTCGGGAATGCTGAAAGTTTCCGAAATTCACGACATTTATTACGAGCGCGTCGGCAACCCCGACGGCTTTCCCGTCGTTTTTCTGCACGGCGGACCGGGCGGCGGTTTGATTCCGATGTATCGCCAATTTTTCGACCCGAAAGCATATCAAGTCGTTTTATTCGACCAGCGCGGTTCGGGCAAATCAACGCCGCACGCCGAATTAAAAGAAAATACGACGTGGGATTTAATCAACGACATCGAAGCATTACGCGAAAAATTCAATATTGAAAAATGGTTCGTCTTCGGCGGTTCGTGGGGTAGCACACTTTCGCTGGCTTACGCAGAAACGCATCCCGATAGAGTTTCGGGTATGATTCTGCGCGGCATATTTTTAACGCGCAAAAAAGAACTCGAATGGTTTTATCAGTCGGGCGCGTCAGAGATTTTTCCCGATTTCTGGGAGCGTTACCGCGACGAGATTCCCGAAGCGGAACGGGACGATTTTATGACGGCGTATTACAAACGCTTAACCGGAACAGATGAAGCCGCGCAACTTTCGGCGGCGCGAGCATGGAGCGTGTGGGAAGGTTCGACCTCGAAACTTTACCCGAGCGCGGATTTGATGGAGCATTGGGAAGGCGCGCACGAAGCCCTGCAATTAGCCCGCATCGAATGTCATTATTTTATGAACAATTCGTTTTTCCCGTCGGAAAATTATCTAATCGAAAACGTCGAACGAATCCGCCATATTCCGACCGTCATCGTTCAAGGTCGCTATGATGTCGTTTGCCCGATAACGAGCGCGTGGGATTTGCACAAAGCGTTTCCCGAAGCCGAATTTATCATTGTCCCGGACGCGGGACATTCCGTAAGCGAGCCGGGAATTACGGCGGCGTTAGTTGACGCGATGGATAAGTTTCGAGATAAAAAAACCAGCTAGCCCAGTTAAGGCTGCAACCAAAACAAAATTCAATCGTGAGGATTATAAAATTAGTTCTAAAATTTATAAATCAAGGAGTTTCTTATGCTCAAAACAATTTCTGTTTGTGCTCTAATTCTGGCGGTTTTTGTTTTCACGACAATGGCTCAAACTGCGGTTACGCATTGGGAGTATCTTGAAGTTTATGATAATGGAAACACTAACTTTAATGATTTGGGACGAAAAGGTTGGGAGTTGGCAGCAGTGATTTCTCTTGAGCTCAACCCTAATCGGCTTATTTTCAAACGACCTTATGATGCGGAACGCTCTCGCCAAGAAGCGCAAAAGACGAACGAACAAAACAGACAGCCCCAAATCGAATTCGTTAATCTTGACGAGTTTGAAAAACAATCTTCACAAAAGGAAGCCGAAGAAAAAGCGAAACTCAGAATCGAGCAGGCGGTTAAAAGTGTTAAAGGATTCTCGATTGTAAGTTTCAAGCCTTCCGCTTGGTTTCCCAACATCAATGACCGACGCAGCGGCGGAGAGATAGTTATTGACGGAAGCAAGGAACTTTTGAAAGACGGCAATAAATACCGGTTATCGGAAGTGGATAAATTTATTCGACAAGCGGCGAATGAAATATATAAAGCGGCGGAATTGAAACCACGTTATGCGAATGAAGAGACATTTACATACCACGGGACAGGTGGAAACGGAGTAAATATCAAACTTTCTGTTGTCGTTAATTTTAAAGGAGTAGTGAAAACTTTAGCCAAAGGCTTCATTCAAGGCGATTGGGAAGAAACACAGAAACCTTGATTTTTAATTATAAATGACCGGACGAGTTTTAGTTTTGAATGCTTCATACGAACCGATCAACATCTGCACGGAACGCCGCGCGGTGAAGATGATTTTTAAGGGCGTAGCGCGGATGGAAGAACACAACGGTCATCTGCTTCGTTCGGCGAAACTGGCGATGCACGCGCCGTCGGTGATTCGTTTGGCGGAATATCGCCACATTCCGCACGAGCGGCGTTCGCTGTCGAGAAAAAACATTTTGCTGCGCGACCAATTTACTTGTCAGTATTGCGGCAAAGTTTTCCAGCCCGCCGATTTAACGCTCGACCACGTTGTTCCGCGCTCCGGCGGCGGCAGTTCGACTTGGGAAAATCTCGTCGCCTGCTGCAGGAAATGCAATCACCGCAAAGGCAGCGGCGCGCCGGAAGCGGCTGGAATGACGCTTTTGAAAAAACCGAAGGCTTTTTCGGTGCACGTCAGCCGCCAGATTATGCGTTACCTCGGACAAAAAGATGAAACCTGGCGCAAATATCTGTATTATGAAGATTGAAGTGTTTGCGATTTTAGATTGGCGCGTTCGGCGTTTATAAAAACTTTTTCGCCGCAGGCTGCGTCAAAGAGATTATTTCAGGAGAAAATTATGGGTGGTTTAGGAACAACGGAAATTATTTTAATCGTGCTGGCTTTGTTTTTGCTGTTCGGCGCGAGCCGTCTGCCGCAACTGGCAAAATCTTTGGGGCAGAGCCGCAAAGCCTTTAAAGAAGGAATGCGCGAGGCGGAAGAAGAGGAACGCGCCGAGCAGGAACAGCGACAACTCAATTCGACGGTTGCCGCCGCGCCGCAAATCAACAGTATGAGCGACGAACAACTAGCGGCGGAGATGCGCCGCCGCGCTGAAGTGAAGCAGTAGCCGCAAAGTGAAAAAGTGGAAAAGGTTAAAAGGGATAAAGGTAAATTGACGCAGGTCAATCTTACTTTTTCACCTTTTCACCTTTTCCCTTTTTCACCTTATACCTTTTCGCCGACAACCAACGTCGCTTTGACCGAAAAACGAAAAGTCAGTTCTCCGCAATCGTCGTCAATCGTTTGAGCGAGTTTGTTAATCACTTGCTCCTTCTCTTCTTCATTTAAAAAATCGAGCCAGACGGGAAACAGAAAATCGGCGACGAGCGGCGAATTAACAAAAGCCGCGCCGTTATCGAATTCAAAAAATTCGTTTTTCGTCTCGGTCTGAACTTTTGTCAGACCCGAATTTTTCGCCATCTCTTCGACTTTTGAAACGGTCGGAAGTTCCGTAACCAACCGTTCAACTTCCGCGCCTTTTTCCAGCAAATCCAGATTCAAAAAAGTTTCCCACAAAAACGAAAAGACATCGCCGAAGCTGCTCGCCGTCGGCAGAAAAAACGCCACCTGTTTTTTCGACGAGTCAATAATCCGTGCTAAAAAACTTTTCAATTCCGCCGGTCGGACGAAACTCGCGTCAGCTAAAACCGCATTGAATTTCTCCGCCGGATGGACGATTGAAAAATCCGCGTTCGCCTGAATCGCGTCGGCTTTGGCGCGGGCGATAGTCAGCAATTCCTGTGTTTCCGACACGCCGAAAATTTCGATTTTATCGTCTAACTTTTCGCGCAGGGCGAGCGCGTGATTGCCCGCGCCCGCATTGACGTAAAGAATTTTTTCTTCGTCGCCGGAGAACTTAAAATTATCGTCAAAAAGATTTGTGAAACGCTCGGTCCAGTCAGTTTCAATATATAGATCGCGTAAGAATGCGAGTTCTTTTTCCGTTTTGCTCATACGAATAATTTAGCGCAAAGCGTTGGCGGCGCAAAGTTTGGCACGCGACAAATGCGGCTTGACAAAACCCGCATTCGACTCTGCTTGCTCGTAACGATTTTTCAAAAACCCTTTTCTTTCAACCATTGCGCGGCAGCATCGCGCGGCGTGAGTTTTTCGCCGTCAACCGCGTAATTCAAACGGCGCATTTCGTCGGTCGAAATAGCGTTTTCTAATTTCGCGTAAGTTTCGCTTAAAATTTCCGATTTATCGCTGCGATTGATAAAGACGGCTTGATACGGCGGAAAATATTTTTTGTCGTCGGCGAGCTGAAACAAATCGAGCGCGGCGATCAAACCGTCGGTCGAGTTTCCGGCAATCAAATCAATTTGCCCGGAAGCCAGGGCGCGATAGGTCAAACTCAAATCCATCTCGCGCGGCTGTTTCGCAAAATCGAAGTTATACGCTCTCGAAAATCCGGCGTAACCGTCGGCGCGCGACATAAAATCCTGACCGAATCCCGTCTGCCAATCGCGGGCGAGCGGCACGGCTTCGGAAACGGTTCGCAGGTTGTTTTTGCGCGCCACGTCGCCGCGCACGAGAATCGCAAAATCGTTCGAGAAACCGAGCGGCGGGCTTAAATTCAAACTGAATTTTTCCGCGTATTCGCGCCGCGTCTGCCGGTAAACTTCCGCTGCGTCGGTCAACGGCTGACGTTTTAGAATCGCCGTGTAAGCCGTGCCGGTGTATTCGGGATAAACATCAATCCGACCCGCGACGAGCGCATCGTGCGCGAGGTTTCCGCCGAGTTCAAATTGCCGCTCGATCGCGATTCCGCGCTGCTCCAGATTCTGCGCCAGAATCTCCGCTAAAATTACCGACTCGGTAAAATCCTTCGAGCCGACCCGAATCTTTTGGTTGGCAATCGCCGAATTTGAGGTTTCAGACTTTAAATTTAAAAGGAAAGGTAAAGTAAGAATTGTTAGAATCAAACCAGCCGCGCCCACCAAAACGAATTTTCTTTTCCGCTGCGCCGTTTTGTTGCGCCGCACGTCGAGCGCGTAAATCTTCTCGATTTGTCCGAGCGCAAAATCTGCTAAAAGGGCGAGAACCGCCGACGAAATCGCGCCCGCGAGCAACAAGTTATTATCGTTCTGCCTGAGTCCGCGAAAAATATAAGTTCCCAAACCGCCTGCGCCGACCGCCGCCGCAATCGTCGCCACGCCGACGGCGATGACGACCGCGACGCGAATTCCCGTCAAAATTACAGGCAGTGCGAGCGGCAGTTCAACCTGGCGCAAAATTTGTCCGTCGGTCATTCCCATCGCCGTCGCCGCTTCTTTTACTTTCGGGTCAACACCGCAGATTCCCGTTACCGTGTTGCGAATCACCGGCAGAAACGAATAGAGCGCGAGCGCGATAATCGCCGTCTTCGCGCCGATGCCGCCGATAAAAGGCAGCGGAATCAGCAAGCCGAACAACGCCAGCGACGGAACAGTTTGCAAAATACTGGCAATTCCCAAAATCGGCGTTTGCAGAGATTTTCGGCGCGTCAATAAAATGCCGAGCGGAACGCCAATCAAAACGGCGAACGCGGTCGAGACGAAAACGAGAAAAAGATGCTCGCGCGTCAGAGCGAACAGTTCCGACCAATTTTGTTGCAAAAACTGAAAGAAATTCATTTGTCGCTAGTCAAGGAAATTTTTTAAAGCCGCAGACGGACATAGATGAAAACAGATTTTTACTTGATTTTATCTGTATTCATCTGTGTCCGTCTGCGGCTAAACTTTCTTCCGTTGAAATCGTTTCCAAATACGCCTGCGCCAGCGGCAAATCCGATTGACGAAAATTCTCCGGCACATCGTTCAAAACAATTCTGCCTTTGTCCATTAAACAAATGCGCGTTCCCAGAACGAACGCTTCGTGCAAATCGTGCGTGACGAAGACGGCGGTTTTGCCCAAATTTTTCACGAGCGCGGCAAATTCCTTTTGCAGTTTGACGCGCGTTATCGCGTCGAGCGCGCCGAACGGTTCGTCTAATAAAAGCAATTCGGGATTTGCCGCGAGAGCGCGCGCAACGCCGACCCTCTGGCGTTGACCGCCGGACAATTCGTGCGGGAAACGGTTGGCGAATTTTTGGGGATTTAAGCCGACGAGTTCGAGCATTTCCGCAGTTCTTTCGCGCTTTTGCGCCGCGTCCCAATTTTCTAAATCCGGCACGAGCGCGACATTTTCCGCCACCGAAAAATGTGGAAAAAGTCCGGCTTCCTGCAAAACATACCCGATGCGGCGGCGCAAATTTATCGGGTTCCATTCGGTCGTCGCTCGTCCTTCGACCGTTACTTCGCCGGTCGTCGGTTCGATTAAACGATTGACGAGTTTGAGCGTCGTTGTTTTGCCGCAGCCCGATTCGCCGAGCAGAATCAAAATCTCGCCTTTATGTATCTGCAAATTTATATCGTCGAGAATTTTCGCCGCGCCGATTTCAAAACCGGCGCCGCGAAACTCGACGATAATCGGTGATTCTTCAGCCATCGTAAAAAGACAAGTCAATTTCAGCTATTGATGAAAACATTTTAACATTCGACTTTCGCGGGCGCATTGGCGAAAATGTTTTCATCAATCAGTTGAAATTTTTTGCAATTTTTTTTTGCAATTATTGTTTGCAATTATAATCTATGCCCGAACCGACATTTCCAAGCGAAATCTTTCGCCGCCAGGACGAATCAGCCGACGAGCGTTTTTATGATTTTCCGCGCTTCGTCACGCATATTGACGAAGCAGCAATTCGCTATGTCACCGAACTTTACCGCGAATTCTTCCCCGCAGGCGGCGCGGTTTTGGATTTGATGAGCAGTTGGGTCAGCCACCTGCCGCAAGAGCGATTTTTTTCGCGCGTCGCCGGTCTCGGAATGAACGCCGAAGAACTCAACGCTAATCCGCGCCTGACCGAGAGCATCGTGCAGAGTTTGAACACTCAGCCGCATTTGCCTTTCGGCGCGGCGGAATTCGGCGGCGCGGCGATTTGCGTTTCAGTGCAGTATTTAACCAGACCGATTGAAGTTTTCCGCGAAATCGCGCGCGTGTTGAAAGAAAACGCACCGCTTGTCGTGACGTTCTCGAATCGCTGTTTTCCGACCAAAGCCGTTTTTGCGTGGAACGCGCTCGATGACGACGGACATATCGAACTCGTGCGCGAGTATTTTGCGGCGAGCGAAAGTTACAATGAAATTGAAATCCGCCGGCACGAACCGCGCGGCGGCGATCCGCTTTTCGGGGTCATCGGGCGGGCAAAGAAATGAACCGATTCAAACCGACGAAAGAAGATTTGCGCGACGCCAGAAGACGCACGACCGAAGATTTGATTGATGAGAATTTGAAAGTTCTTTTCTGCGGCATCAATCCGGGAATCTGGTCGGGCGCGACGGGCTTTCATTTCGCCAAACCCGGCAACCGCTTTTGGAAAACTCTTTTCTTAGCCGGTTTTACGAGTCGCCTTCTGCATCCGTCGGAAGAACACGAATTGCTCGAAAACGGTTACGGCATCACGTCGTTTTGCAAACGCACGACCGCCCGCGCCGACGAACTGACCCGCGAGGAATTCGTCGAAGGCGGAAAACTTCTGGTGAAAAAAATCCAGCGCTATACGCCGCAATTTCTCGCCGTTTTGGGAATCGGCGCTTTTCGCGCGGCGTTCGATCAGCCGAAAGCAAAATTAGGATTGCAGGCGGAAAAAATCGGCGGCGCGAAAGTTTGGCTGCTGCCAAATCCGAGCGGTTTGAACGCGCATTATCAACTCGACGATTTAGCCGCACTGTTCGGCGAATTGCGGCAGGCGGTCGGGAAATGAAAATCGAAACTCTGCAAAAAACATTGCCGCCGCTGCTCGCCGAAGCCGTTTCCGGCTACGCTTTCCGGCAAATTCATATTGGTCTTTCGCCGTCGAAAGTTTTTCGGCTCGAAGCGGCGAATAAAAATTCTCTTTACCTGAAAACGTCGCCGCGCGTTGCCGGATTTTCGCTGTTGCAGGAAAAACTAAAACTCGAATGGCTCGAAAACAGGCTTTCCGTTCCGAAGGTTCTACAATTTGCTGAAGATGAAAAAACCGATTATCTTTTACTCTCCGAAATCTCCGGCGTGCCGGCGAGCGACGATTCTATGAAGAAAGACGTTCCGCGCGTTGTCGAGCAATTGGCGGTTGGATTAAAAAAGATTCACAACATTTCGATTGTAGATTGTCGGTTCGATGCGCGGCTCGATTTTGCAATCGAGATTGCGCGGGAAAGATTGGTAAACGGTTTGGTCGAACAAGAGGATTTTGATGAAGAGAGGCAAGGCAGAACCGCAGAAGACATATTTCAAGAATTGATTGCCGCCAAGCCGACCGACGAAGATTTGGTTTTTACGCACGGCGATTACTGCGTGCCAAACGTCATTCTCAAAAACGGAAAATTAAACGGCTTCGTTGATTGGGGAAACGCCGGCGTTGCCGACAAATATCAAGACCTCGCGCTTTTGTCGAGAAGCGTCCGGTACAACTTCGGCGAGGAATGGGAGAAAAGCGTGTTTGAAATTTACGGCATCGAGCCTGATTGGGAAAAGATTTACTTTTACCGGCTGCTCGACGAATTTTT
>CADCUR010000038.1:1087-9589 GCA_902805935.1 uncultured Pyrinomonadaceae bacterium | reverse complement strand
CAGACGGAAAAACTTTTCGGGTTTGATTTTAAAGTCGGCGGCAAATCCGTAACGACGAACGACATTGACCGAATTTTGAAAGAGTCGAGCGATTTACAGACGCGGCGCAAAGCGTGGGAATCTTCAAAAGAAGTCGGCGTCGGTCTGAAAGACGGTTTGGCGAATCTTCAAAGATTGAGAAACGGCACGGTGAAACCGCTCGGATTTAAATCTTTTTACAGCTACCAGGTTTCCGAATACGGAATGACGGCGGAGGAAATGCAGGCTTTAATGATGCAGATTAACCGCGAACTTCGCCCGCTTTATCGTGAACTGCACACTTGGGCGCGTTACGAACTAGCGAAAAAGTATAATCAGCCGGTTCCCGACCAACTGCCCGCCGATTGGCTGACGAATCGCTGGGGACAGGATTGGAGCGAGATGGTGACGGTCGAGGGAATGGACGTGAACGCCGCGCTGAAAAATAAATCGGCGGAATGGATTGTGAAAGAGGGCGAGAATTTTTACGTCTCTTTGGGTTTTCCGCCATTGCCGCAATCGTTCTGGGAAAAATCGTCGCTTTACCCGTTGCCGAAAGACGCGAAATATAAAAAGAACAATCACGCGTCGGCTTGGCATCTGGATTTGGAAAACGATTTGCGTTCCTTGATGTCGGTCGAGCCGAACGCCGAATGGTTTGAAACGTCGAATCACGAACTCGGACATATTTACTATTACGTCAGTTATACGAACAAAGACGTGCCGCCGCTTCTTCGGGAAGGCGCGAATCGCGCTTATCACGAAGCTATCGGCTCGATGATGGGTTTTGCCGCGACGCAGAAACCGTTTCTCGTCGGGCGCGGTTTGATTCCGGCTGACGCGAAAGTTGACCAGACGCAGGCGCTTCTGCGCGAGGCGTTGAGCAACGTCGTTTTCATTCCGTTCTCCGCCGGAACGATGCCCGGTTTTGAATACGAGCTTTACGAGAAAAATCTGCCGAAAGATCAATACAATCGGCGCTGGTGGGAAATCGTAAAACAATATCAGGGCATCGTTCCGCCCTCGGAGCGCGGCGAACGATTCTGCGACGCCTGCACGAAAACGCATATCAACGACGACGCGGCGCAGTATTACGATTACGCGCTGTCTTACGTTTTGCTGTTTCAGATGCACGACCACATCGCCCGGAAAATCTTAAAGCAAGACCCGCACGCGACGAATTATTACGGCAACAAGGAAGTCGGCGATTTCCTCAGAAAAATTATGAGTCCGGGCAGCTCGCGCGATTGGCGCGTCGTCTTGCGAGAAACCACGGGCGAAGATTTGAGCGCCAAAGCAATGGTTCGTTATTTCGAGCCGCTGACGGCATATCTCAAAAAACAAAACGCCGGACGCAAATATACTTTGCCGGATTTGCCGACGAACTGAGAAAGTTTAAAAGCGAAAAAGTGAAAGAGTGGAAAAGTTTTCGTTGAGCCTTGACGATTTATCTTTTTCACCTTTTCACTTTTTCGCTTTTAAACTTTTGTTCTCCTCTGTGAACTCCGTGCGCTCTGTGGCAAAATATAATTACAGCAAAATTTTTAAGTTTTAAGAACAAAGGGAAATTATGAACGAATCACAAACATTGGGCGAATTAAAGGCAAGCGGTTACCAGACGCGTTCCGTCAAAGACGAGATGCGGGCGAATTTGATCAAGAAATTACAGATGGGCGAGCGATTATTTCCGGGCGTTTTGGGTTACGAAGAATCGGTGATTCCGCAGCTAGTCAACGCGGTTTTATCAAAGCACAATTTGATTCTGCTCGGCACGCGCGGGCAGGCGAAAAGCCGGATTATTCGGCAACTCACAGAACTGCTCGACGAGAAGATTCCGATAATTAAAGGTTCGGAAATTAACGATAATCCGTTTGAGCCTTTATCGGCTTTCGGCAGACAGCAAATCGAAGCGAACGGCGACGCGACGGAAATTGATTGGGTGGAAAGAGATTCGCGTTTCGTTGAAAAACTCGCCACGCCGGACGTCACGATTGCCGACATCATCGGCGACATTGACCCGATCAAAGCGGCGAAAGGCGGACATCTTTTGTCGGACGAATTGACGATTTTTTACGGACTTTTGCCCAGAGCGAATCGCGGAATTTTTGCGATAAATGAACTTCCCGATTTAGCTGGAAAAATTCAGGTCGGACTGTTCAACATTATGCAGGAAGGCGACGTGCAGATAAAAGGTTTTCCCGTGCGTCTGCCGCTTGACGTGATGCTCGTTTTCTCCGCCAACCCGGAAGATTACACGGCGCGCGGAAAAATCATCACGCCTTTGAAAGACCGCATCGGCGCGGAGATTGCGACGCATTACCCGAAAGACATCGGACTCGGAACTTCGATTACGAAACAGGAAGCGTGGACAAATAGAACCGGTTTTGAAAATTACACAATCGAAATTCCCGATTTCATTTCGGAAATCGTCGAGCAAATCGCGTTTGAAGCGCGCGACGACCAGCGCATTGACAAACGCTCCGGCGTGTCGCAGCGTTTTCCGATTACGGCTCTTGAATCGGTCGTCTCGAACGCCGAACGCCGCGCTTTGATTACGGAAGAAACCGAAATCGTGCCGCGCATCTCCGACGTTTACGCGGCGCTGCCTTCGATGACCGGCAAAATGGAACTCGAATACGAAGGCGAACAAATCGGCGCGACTAAATTGGCGAAAGATTTGATAAAAAAAGCGTGCGGCGTAATTTTTGAAGGTTTCTTTCTCGGCATTGATTTCGAGCCGACCGTCAGATGGTTTGACGAAGGCAACAAACTTATTCTGTCGGACACGGCTTCGGCTGCCGAAGGCGCGATGATGCTTGAAGTCGTTCCTGATTTAGTCGAATCAACCGCGACGACTTTAGACATCGAACCAAGCAACGAGGCGAAACTCGTTTCGGCGTGCGAATTCGTCCTTGAAGGTCTATACGCGCAAAACAAAATCGCGCGCAACGAAGAAGGCGGCTACGAAGCGTTGACCAAAACACGGCGCGACCGGCGCGGAATGATTTACGAGGATTTGACCGATTTGGAAGGTTATAATTAATGAGTCAGAGACTCTTCACCGTTGATGATAGGTTTTACATCAAAGGACGAGGAGCTGTTATACAGGAAATCTTGCGCCGAATTCCCTTGTATCAAGATTGAAAGCATTATTTGTATTGATGCGATCTGATTATTAAAAGCTAAAGATGAGCATAGATTTAAAGACGGAGTGCAGGCGATTTGTTCCGGGTCATCCGCCGCAAAAGCCGGGCGAAGAATTTGCGCTCATTGCGGATTATTGCCGGGAAAATAATTTCGGCGCTGATTATTATGGCGCGGGTGATTTAATAAATTCTTTCGAGCAGAAAGTTGTCGGTTTACTGGGTTTTGAAGCCGCGTGTTTTATGCCGAGCGGCACGATGGCGCAGCAGATTGCGCTGAAAGTTTACGAGGGAAAATCCAACAATCAAAATTTTGCGATTCACCCGACGAGCCATCTCGAATTACACGAGCAGCACGCTTACGCGCATCTTTGCAATCTGAAATCCGTGATCGTCGGCGACAAAAACCGACCGCTGAAAGCACTAGATATTGAAAATTCCAAGACCGTGTTTTCAACCGTGATTACCGAACTTCCCGCCCGCGAACTCGGCGGACAATTGCCGACGTGGAAGGAACTCAAAGCGTTTAAGAAAACCGCAAAAAAGCGCGGCGTTTCTCTTCATATGGACGGAGCGCGGCTCTGGGAAACTGGCGCTTTTTACCGGAAAAGCTACCGGAAAATCTGCGAAGGTTTCGATTCGGTTTACGTTTCGTTTTACAAAGGGGTCGGCGCGCTGACGGGCGCGATGCTGCTCGGCGGAGCGAATTTTATTGAAGAATCGCGCATCTGGCTGCGTCGCTTCGGCGGCAATCTTTTTCAGCTTCATCCGTTTGTCGCTTCGGCAGCCAGACGTTTCGATTTCGCCATTGAGCAAATGCCGAAATATTCGGAGCGAACAAAAGAAGTTTACGCGGTTCTTAAAAATATTGAAGGAATATCTTTCTGCCCGAATCCGCCGCAGGTCAATATGTTTCATCTTTATTTCGACGCGCCAGCCGAAAAATTGACTGAGGCGCGCAATAAAATCGCCGAGCAAAACAAGATTTGGATGGCAAACAGTTTTCAGACGACGGCGCTTGAAAATCTGGGTTCGACGGAAATTTATGTCGGCGAAGGTTTGTTGCAAATTGACGATGATGAACTGGAAAAAACGTTTCTCAAACTGGTGCGCCTCGCAAAGTTGTAGAGACGTGAGAGAAGAGTCTAGCATTTATCGTGAACTATTTTTTTTACAGAAATTGAATAATCCAAGGGTTATAGTCAAAAATAAATTTTATGCGTTATTTTTTATTGATTTTATTTTCTGCTTTTTTATTCACGGCGTGTCAGAAAGCCGAAACACAAACTGCTTCGACCGAAGCGAAACGCTATCCGCTCAAAGGCACAGTCGTCGCAGTTGATAAGGCGAAAAAGAAGGCGACCATTAAGCATGAAGAAATTCCCGGTTATATGGACGCGATGACGATGGATTTTCCGATTCGGGAAGATTGGGTGTGGGAAGATTTGACGGCGGGCGCGGACGTTTTCGCCGAGATGGTCGTGGACGACGACGGTTACTGGCTGGAGAAAATCGGCATCGTCGCCGCGCCGAATCCGAATCAGCCGCCGCTTCCCGTCCGCGAAGATGTCGCGCAGATCGGCAATCAGGTTCCCGATTTTACATTGACGAATCAAGACGGCAAGCGCATCAACCTAAAGGATTACCGCGGCAAAGCGCTGGCGGTAACATTTATATATTCGCGCTGCCCGGTGCCGACTTACTGTATTTTGATGTCGAAACACTTTTCCGATTTGGCGAATCAATTAAACGGCAATGCCGAATTAAAAGATAAAATTCAACTCTTGAGCGTTTCATTCGACCCGGCAACAGACACGCCCGCGAAACTCAAAGCATACGGGCAAGGTTACCTCGGCAAAGACGCGAAACCCGATTTCACCGTTTGGCAACTGGCGACCGGAACCGACAAGGAAGTCCGAGCCGTGGCGGATTTTTTCGGTTTGCGTTATGAAGTTGACGAGAACGATAAAACGCAATTCAATCATTCTCTCAGAACCATCGTCATTACGCCCGACGGCAAAGTGAAAAAAGTTTTTTCGGGAAACGAATGGACGCCGAACGACTTATTGAAAGAACTGCAAGCGAGCGTAAAGTAATTTTTTGTCAACTGTAAAGATTCGCGGCAATCAATTATGCGGAATTAAATCCTGCACGTCCGGAAAAACCAGAAATCAAATTTTTCATTAACTTTAACAGTTAAAGCAGAGTATAAAAATTCCGTATAATACAAATTCTATTCGGGTGAATACAAACTTGAGTTGCTTCCTTTCTCAACACAGTGTTAAAAATCAACGATGAAAAAACAAATTAATCTTTACCTTTTTCTTTTACTTTCAAGTGTTTTGTGTCTGCCGGCGTTCGCGCAAGACGAAGATGAAACGGTGAGTAATCAAATGCGTCGCATTTCAACTTCTGGCGCGGCGGAAGTGCGCGTCGTGCCGTCGCGGGTTGTTCTGACATTCGGCGTTGAAACATTTAATCCAGACCTTGTCGTTGCTAAACGCGACAATGATTCGCGGGTAAGCGCCATTATCGCACTCGCTAGAGAAATCGGAGTTGGCGCGAAAGATGTGCAGACCGATTACATTTCAGTCGAGCCTGTTCACCAAGGCTACAGCGAAAGCCGCGCCGGAAAGTTTCTGCATTATTTAGTGCGAAAAACTATCGTCGTGCTGCTCAGAGATACAACGAAATTCGAGAGTATTTTGAGCGGCGGGCTTGAACGCGGCGCAACTCACATACTAAGAGTCCGTTTTGAAGTTGACAACTTAAAACAACACAGAGACAAAGCCCGCAGTGATGCAATCAGAGCAGCGCGTGATAAAGCGCAAGCATTAGCAGGCGAGTTAGGCGCGAAACTTGGGCGAGTGATGAGCATCCAAGATTACGGTTCTTATGACCCGGCTTTGCATTACGGCGGTTCGTGGCGTGAGCGTTACGAAGGAGGGCAAAGTCAAGTTTCGAGTCAAGGCGATAGTCCGGTTTCGCCAACAGTCGGAGATACCCTTGCTCTTGGACAAATGAGAATCAGCGCACAAATTAACGTATCGTTCGAGTTACAATAAAAATGTGTGCAGGTAACGCACAACCCAACAAATCAGCTATGAAAGAAGCAGTCAAACACAAACTTTCCCTTTCCCGCCAAATGTGTTGAGCTGCGGCGGGCTATTTTGCGATTCGCCGGTTGGCGTTGCGAGTTTGTCGAGAAAGAATGTTGAATTGAACCTGAAGTGCCGCCGATGATGCCTATTTGCAGTGACCTTGTTCAGAGTGAACCAGTGTTACTGTTCCAGTCAGCTATTGGAGACTTCAACTATGAAAGTTGGTCTATGGTCGTATCGGGTAATGGCTTTTTGAATGACGGTTGCCTATCCAATGGATGAAACTCGTTTGAGTTTTATTGAAAAAAGCCAAACGGTTTATGAATTTAGTTTAGAGACTTACCGCCACCCGCCAAGCATTCATCTTTTTTGGTGACAAATGGTTTACCAATCGGTTCTTTATCAAACAAACGGAAACGCCCCGGGGCGTAATTATTTTACGCCGATGGAAGCCGGACTTCAATGGAAGTCGCAAGCCCGTCTTTCATCCTACCAATGGATGGGAGGGGCGAAACAGCTTTTCTTTAAAAACGTCGCTCGTTAAACTTTAGCTTGCGTGTATTTGGTTTCGCCCTATGCCATCTCAACCGTTAATCCGCAATTCACCGCCGCCATTAAATTCAGGCGGATTTTTTATTTTTACGCCTCTCAAAATGTTTTTCGGAGGCGGACAAAACTATTTGGGAGTGGGTTAAATTGTTCTTCGGAGGTTTCAGAGAGTGTTTCGGACCTCCCAAAATGTTTTTGAGAGCGTTCGGAAAGGCTTGTGCGCTGAGCGGAAAGCAGTTATAAAAAACGGAATACTGCCAAAGACAGCAACGATTTTAACAAATTTTCTTTTTCCTTCCGCAATAATTCTTAAGTTCAAAGCCGCCGCGATGAAAAAGAACGTTTATCGCGGCGGCTTTGAAAATTTTTACTTTTTATTTTTGTTAAGTTCCGGTTTCCCAACTCGTCATATACTCGAGCATTTCGGGAGTTAGAGTATCAATCGAAATACCGAGCGCGCGAAGTTTCAGGCTGGCAATTTCCTGGTCAACTTCTGCGGGAAGAACGTGGACGCCCGCTGCGAGAGTGCCTTTGTTTTTCACCAGATATTCAGCCGAAAGCGCTTGATTGGCGAAACTCATATCCATCACGCTCGCCGGATGTCCTTCCGCCGCCGCTAAATTTATCAGCCGACCTTCGCCAAGGACAATTACGCTTTTACCGTTCGTGCCAACGTATTCTTCGACGAACGGGCGACGATTAGCGACTTCCGAAGACATTTCGCGCAACGCTTCGAGATTCAATTCCAAATCGAAGTGACCCGAATTGCAAACAATTGCGCCGTCCTTCATCGCTTCAAAATGTTCTTTGTCAATGACGTGACGGTTGCCGGTGACGGTGACAAAGAAATCGCCGAGTTTGCAGGCTTCGGTCATCGGCATCACGCGAAAACCGTCCATTACGGCTTCGATGGCTTTGATCGGGTCAATTTCGGTGACAATGACGTTTGCGCCGAGTCCGCGCGCGCGCATCGCGCAGCCTTTGCCGCACCAGCCGTAACCGACGACGACGAAGTTTTTTCCGGCGAGCAGAATGTTCGTCGCACGGATGATTCCGTCGAGCGTTGATTGTCCGGTGCCGTAACGGTTATCAAAGAAGTGTTTCGTTTGCGCGTCATTGACCGCCATCGCAGGGAAGTTCAGCACGCCGGCTTTCGCCATCGCCTGCAGGCGAACGATGCCGGTTGTGGTTTCTTCAGTCGTGCCGATAATCGTTTCGGACAATTCTTTCTTTTCCTTGAGCATTGTCGCCACGACATCCGAACCGTCGTCAATGATAATGTTCGGATTCGATTCGAGAGCCATCCGCACATGGCGCATATACGTTTCGGTTGATTCGCCCTTCATCGCAAAAACCGGAATCTCCCAGTCAGCAACCAAAGATGCGGCAACGTCGTCTTGCGTCGAGAGCGGATTCGATGCGATCAGAATCGCTTCCGCGCCGCCCGCTTGCAGCGTTCGAGCCAGGTTTGCGGTTTCAGTCGTGATATGAGCGCAGGCGACGAGCTTAACGCCTTCGAGCGGTTTCTCCGCTTCGAAACGCTCGCGGATAAGGCGCAAAACCGGCATCTCGCGGTCAGCCCATTCGATTCTTTGTTTGCCTTGCGGCGCAAGGTTGATATCCTTTATATCGTATTCCATTGAAATTCCTTCTTTAGCCATAATTTTATTGTTCGATAGTTGGGTTAAAAA
>CADCUR010000038.1:0-1077 GCA_902805935.1 uncultured Pyrinomonadaceae bacterium | reverse complement strand
GACTTTTTCATCTTTTCACTTTTTCACTTTTCTACTTTCAAACGCCGGTTGCCAGACCGTTCAAAGCGGTCAATAAAGCATCTGCTTTATCGGTTTTCTCCCAGGTGAATTCATCGTTCGCGCGTCCGAAATGTCCGAATTTAGCGGTCGCTTTGAAAATCGGGCGGCGCAAATCGAGCGTTTCGATAATGCCTTTCGGCGTTAATTCAAAATTAGCGCGAACTGCTTCCGAAAGTTTGTCTTCGTCAACTCTGCCGGTGCCGTGGGTGTCAACGCGCACCGAAACCGGCTCAGCGACACCGATGGCGTAAGCCAGTTGAACGGTGCATTTTTCCGCAAGTCCTGCGGCGACGATGTTTTTGGCGATATAACGCGCCATATACGCCGCGGAACGGTCAACCTTCGTCGGGTCTTTGCCCGAAAACGCGCCGCCGCCGTGCGGAGCATAGCCGCCGTATGTGTCAACGATGATTTTGCGTCCGGTCAAACCGGCATCGCCCATCGGTCCGCCGACCACGAAACGCCCGGTCGGATTGATGTGATATTTCGTTTCGCCGTCAAGCAAATCGGCGGGAACGGTGGTTTTGATAATTTTTTCTAAAACGTCGGCGCGCAGTGTTTCGGTTTCGACTTCTTCGGCGTGCTGCGTGGATATAACGACGGCTTCGACGCGAAACGGCTTGCCGTCGCGATATTCGACCGTGACCTGAGATTTGCCGTCGGGACGAAGATAGTCCAGTTCGCCGCTGCGTCTCGATTCTGAGAGCTTTCTGGTCAAATTATGCGCCAGTTGAATCGGCAGAGGCATTAATTCTTCGGTCTCGTTACAAGCGAAACCGAACATCAAACCCTGGTCGCCCGCGCCGCCCGTATCAACGCCTTGCGCGATGTCGGGCGATTGAGTGCCGACCAAATCCATCACGCTCAAAGTATTACAATCATAACCGAAACTGGCGTTGTTGTAGCCGATGTCGTCAATCGTATCGCGGATGATTTTTTTATAATTGACGATTGCTTTAGTGGTGATTTCTCCAGCGATAACGGCAGTTCCGGTTGTGACTAGAGTTTCACAAGCGA
>CADCUR010000037.1:9030-9732 GCA_902805935.1 uncultured Pyrinomonadaceae bacterium | reverse complement strand
CGTCCGGCATCAGGCGCGAATTCGCGCCTTCGGTCGGAAACGGTCCTGGCGCAATCGCGTTCAGACGAATTCCGTAAACGCCCCATTCCGCCGCCAAAGACTTCATCAGCGCGATGATGCCCGCTTTTGAAACCGCGCTCGGAACGAGAAACGCGCTGCCGTGTTCGGCGTAAGTCGTGACAATGGACATTACGCTCCCGCCGTGTTTTCTTTCAATCCAACGCCTGCCACACGCCTGCGTCGCGTAGAACGAGCCGTAGAGATTCGTTTTGACAATCGCGTCGAAGCCGTTCGGCGTAAGCTGTTCGGTCGGCGCGAGAAAATTGCCCGCCGCGTTATTCACAAGTTTTGTGACGTTGCCCTGCCGCGCTTCGGCTTCAGCAATCATCGCTTCGACTGCTTCGTGTTCTTTTAGATTGCACGAAATTCCTTCCGCCTCGCCGCCCGCGTCTTTGATTTCTTTTGCCGTCTCTGCAAGCGGTTCTTCGCGCCTGCCGCAGATTGTAACCGCCGCGCCGAGCGTCGCAAAACGCATCGCCATCGCTCTGCCCAAACCGGTTCCGCCGCCGGTAACGACGATATGTTCGCCCGCAAAAACCTCTTGATTGTAAAGTTCAACCATTGACTTTTCCCTTTATTTTTAATGATTTAGTCGTGAAGAAAATAGTAAATTAAAGTCAAATAAGTTACAACTCGAACGCC
>CADCUR010000037.1:0-9020 GCA_902805935.1 uncultured Pyrinomonadaceae bacterium | reverse complement strand
ATTTTTATCTAAATTCAAGTAATAATTACAATTTATGAAATTTAATTTTAAGCAGATTTACGTTCAGCGTTCCATTTATGACGACTTTCTGTGGCGGACGAATGCCGAAAATATCATCAGCCGTTTTCCCGGCGCGGAAATCATCGAGGTCGAATCGCACTGGAAAATTCCCGAACTCGTTGATGCCGACGCGGGCGATTGGATGCGGAACAAGCGCGAGAATTTAGTGCTTGGAATCAAGTCCGGTTTGACGCACACCAAAAACGGGCGTTCTGCCGATTTTATCGCCGCGTCGAACTCGAACGGCTGTTTGAGTTCGTGCCAGTATTGTTATGTGGCGCGACGCAAAGGCGGATCGAACCCGCTGACCGTTTTCGTAAATATCGAAGAGATCGCGTATTCGATTCGCAAACATCAACAGAAACTCGGCGCGAAGTTGGAGCCGAATCAATGCGATGCTAAATTTTGGACTTACGACATCGGCTGCAACGCCGACCTTGCCGCCGATTCGTTCGTCTGCGACAATCCCGCGTTTTTAGTGCGCGAATTTGCGACAATGGAATACGCTAAAGGCACGTTTGCGACGAAAACCGTCCGCGACGATTACTGGACGGCGATTGACTCGAAAGGCAAAACTCGGATTCGTTACAGCCTGATGCCGCAGGAAATTGCGCGTTACGTGGACATCGGCACGAGTCCGATTTCCGACCGCATCAAATCGGTTAACACCCTGGTTGACGCTGGTTACGAGGTGCATTTTTCATTCGCGCCGATTATCGTTTACGACGGCGATTTATGGAAAAACGCCTGGCGGGAAATGTGGCGCGAGATTAACGATACGTTGACTGATAAAGCCAAAGCGCAACTAAAATGCGAAGCGTTTTTTCTAACGCACTCGCAAAATCTGCACGACGTGAATATGCAGTGGAACGCTAAGGGCGAAGAATTTTTGTGGAATCCGCAGCTGCAAGTTCCGAAGAAAACCGCGCCCGACACTTTGGTCTATGATTACGACTTTCGCCGCCGCGAGCTTGCCGATTTTTTGAAGATGCTCGATAAACATTTGCCGTATTGTCCGGTGCGTTATTCGTTTTGACAGCAGAATATTTTTAACGCGAAGGCGCAGAGACGCAGAGATTTTAAAAACATTGCGAAATACCAAATCAAATTAATTTTCTTATTTTAACCTTTGCGCCTTCGCGTCTTTGCGCTTTTCTGCGTTAAATTATCCTTAATGAAATTCAGACTTCCCGAAATTCCGCCGCCGAAACTTATCACGGCACTGCGCAATTATAATCTGCTGCCGGCAATTGTTTTTCTGCCGACGCGCCGCCGTTGCGACGAAGCGGCAACCGAAGTCGCGCTTGATAAATCGCAAAAGGCAGACGCCGAAAAGCAGCAAAAGCGAAACGAAATTTATCAGGAATTTCTCCGCGAATTTCCCGAAATCAGAACGCATAAGCACCGCCGCGTTTTGATTCAGGGCGGCGTCGCCGCGCACCACGCCGGACATATTCCGGGATGGAAACTTTTAATCGAAAAAATGATGTCGAAAGGATTGCTCAACGCGATTTTTGCGACCTCGACCGTTGCGGCGGGCGTTGATTTCCCGGCGCGCACCGTCGTTATCTCAAACGCCGACACGCGCGGCAATGACGGCTGGCGACCGCTGCAAGCGTCGGAGCTGCAGCAGATGACCGGACGCGCCGGACGCCGCGGCAAAGATAACGTTGGCTTCGTCGTGCTGGCGCCGAGCAATTTTCAGAATCCGCCGAAGATTGCACAACTCTTGAAATCGCCGCCCGATGACTTACAGAGTAAGTTTCGCGCCACTTACACGAGTCTTTTAAATCTGCTCGATGCATTCGGAAACTTTGAAAACGTGCGCGACATCGCCGAAAAAAGTTTTGCCTTTCGGGACACGGCGCGAACCGTTTCCAAACTCGAAAAGCAAATTCAAAAACGCCTGCAAACTTTGAAGAACAAACTCGAAAAAAGCGAGTTTGATTTTTCAATCGAGGACGTGCGCGGTTTTGAAAGATTAACCAACGCGCGGCTTCGCCTGCAGGAAAAACTTCCGCACACGCGCAATGACGCGCGCCGCCGTTGGCTCGAAGAAAGCGTCGAAGCGGGCAGAGTCGTGACCAAAAGCAGAAACGGCAAGCGATTCTTTTTGGTGATTAATATTCACGGCGAAAAAATCGCGGCGATGACTGAGGACGGGCGAGGCGCGACGCTTTCGCTGCCGCACATCGGACGCGTTTTCGAGAAAAAATACCCGCTCAAAGAAGCGTCAATCGAAGCGGCGTTTTACGAAATTCACGAAGGCGTAAATCTGCCGCTCGTTGAACCGAAACCGTCTGCGAAGAAAAATGACGCAGACGAGGCGGCGGAAATTATCACTTCGCTAATCGAAAAAATTTTGCCCGAAAACGCTAGCGAAGACGCGAAAAGAACCCAGACGAGTTTTTTGTGGGATGCTTGGGACGACGCCGAATTTCTGGAAAAAACCGGGCGCGACGTTGATTCGTTGAAAAGCGAAATTTGGCTGCCGTTCGAGCATCGCGCTAAAGTTCTGCATCATTTCGGCTATCTGGATTTTCCCGCGCAGAAAGTCACGACGCGCGGAAAATGGCTCGCCGATTTGCGCGTTGACCGCCCGCTGCTCGTCGGCGAAGCGCTGCGGCACGGGCTTTTTGAAAAATTAGAAACTAAACAAGTCGCCGGTTTGATGGCGGCGCTCGCCGCCGATTCGGACAGAAATTACGGCGAGCTTTATCTGTCGGATGAGATTTTAGAGGTGCTGACGAAATTTGAAGATATTATTTTCGATGTCTCGAACGTCGAATGGAAAAACGGCATTGAGCCTGCGCCGGAGATGAATTTTTCGGCGGCGGCGGCAGCCGAACGCTGGGCGGACGGTATCAGTTGGAGCGATTTGGTTTTTCAGACAAAAGCCGAAGAAGGCGATTTAGTCAGGCTTTTGTCACGCACCGGCGAAGCATTGATGCAAGTTGCGCACTTAAAGGACGAACACGCCGAAGCCGCCGCAGTTGCAAGGGCGACGGCGGAAATCATTTTGCGCGAGCCAATTCGTTAATTCATTTTTAACAATTACTCGCTGACAAGCGACAACTAATTTTGTTATCATTTTCTCGGGGTTGAAGATTATGCAAGTTTTGATTGCGGACGAATACGGATTTTGTTTCGGCGTTGAACGCGCCGTCGAAATGGTCGAGGAAGCGCTCTCCGAAGGCGATACGGTACGCACGCTCGGACCGCTGATTCATAACGACCAGGAAATGGCGCGACTGGCGACGCACGGGGTTTCGACCATTAGCGAGCCGGTGCAGATTCAGCGTGGCGAAACCGCCGTGATCCGCGCCCACGGCGTGACGCCGCAAGTCGAAAATGAGCTGCGCGAAAAGGCATCGAAAGTGGTTGACGCGACTTGTCCGTTCGTCACCAAAGTTCAGAAGCTCGCCGCGCGCGCCGCCATGCAGGATCGGCACGTCGTCGTCGTCGGCAATCCCGATCACCCGGAAATGATCGGCGTTTTCGGCTATGCGCCGGAACATTCGTTTATCGTCCGCGATGTCGAAGAAGTCGCCGCTCTGCCGCGGTTGAAAAATCCGCTGGTCGTTTCGCAGACCACCATCAAGCTAAAAAATTTTTATGATGTCGCCGAAGCCGTCAAAGCGAAAGCCGATGGCGAAACGCAAGTAGTCAACACAATCTGCTCGGCGACGCGCGACCGGCAGGATGCGGCGCGCGCGCTCGCAGGCGAAGTTGATGCGTTTTATATTATCGGCGGCAGGCATTCGTCTAATAGCCGCAAATTGCTCGCGGTTTGCAAGGAGCAATGCGAAAAAAGTTTTTTGATTGAAACCGAAGATGAAATCATTGCCGAAGATTTGCGCGGCGCAAAACGAGTCGGGTTGACGGCTGGGGCTTCGACGCCGAATTGGTTGATTGAAAAAGTCAGCAAGCGCTTGGAGGAAATCGGCGTAAGTTTTGAAAATGAAATGGCTCTGACTTAAATACCCGAAATAAAAACGAAATCTATTTTCTTTTACTTTGAAGAAACCGACCGCGGCACTTCTGCCGTAACTTACCCGCGCTTTCTGCAACCTCTCTCGAACTGCTCGAATCAGACAATTAGACAGCAACCATATTGTGTTGAATTTTAATTCCTGAACTATAGTCCGTCAGCAGTTTATGAAAATAAATTTTGTGAAGAATTTTCTTCTCGCCGCATTTTTGCCGTTATTCGTCTTTTCCGCTTTTGCTCAGGAACCGACCACGCAGCCGACGCCGCCCGCCGAAGAACCGATCAAAGTTTTCACCGAAGAAGTTCATCTGAACGTAACGGCGCAGACGAGCGGCGGAAAATTTGTTTCGACGCTCCTGCCCGATGATTTATTGATTGTCGAAAGCGGAACGCCGCAGAAAATCGAGAGTATGAAGCGAGTTCCCGCCAGCGTTCTGCTGCTGCTCGACACAGGCGGCAATTTGAATTTCGCCAAATCACTCGGTCTGACGCGGCTCACCGCCAAACTTTTCGTCGAGAAACTTTCCGCTGATAATTCAATCCACGTGATGCAGTCTTACAATAAAATCGAAACCGTTTCCGATTGGACGAACAGCCGCGAAAAAGTTCAGAACGATTTGGACAAAAAACTTTTCGGCGGCAATCGCTCGCAGTTTTCTAGTTCTGTCGCCGCCGCCATCGAACAATTTAAATCGCGCCCGCTCGAAAATCGTCATCTGGTTTTTATCGGCGACGGCTTGGACAGCCTCGCCGGTGAAACCGAACGGCAGAAAGCCTTGCAGGATTTGCTCGCCGCCAACATTACGATTCACGTTATCGCTTACAACAAAATGGAAGCCAAACGCGCCAAGCCGATGACGCGCCGCATCCAAATCGGCGAAGAACGGGAAACGCCGCGCCTGCCGGAACATCAACTCGAATTGATTATTCAAAGTCTGCCGCGCGATATGAGAGACGGATTCAGAAGATTCGCGCTCTCCGAACGCCTGTTCATCGTGCGGCTCGACAACAAATCCCTCAAACTTGCCAAACGTAAACTCGACGAGTGGATACAAAGCGAAACGCAGCTACAAGCGCTGGCGGAAGACACGGGCGGAATGTTTCAGTCGCCCGAAGAAACGCAAACGATGTGGCTGTTCGCGGCAGACATTGCTCGGGCGATTGATTCGCAATACGTGGTCACTTACATTCCGACTAAATCCTTCGCCGAATCAGAATCAAACGAAGCCAGAAAAATTCGCGTCGGCACGCATTGCGACGGAGTAATTATTCGCTCCAGACAAAAGGTTGTTTCTTCTAAACCGACTTCAAAATAAATTTGTAAAAACGCTAAAGCCGCGCAGTCGTTTATTAAACTGCGCGGCTTTAGCGTTTTTTTTTGGAAATACTTAGGGATTTACTTCATTAAATTTCGGCAGTGAAATTGATTGATTAAGGTAGACGCCGAATTCGGTTCCCGATTTAACTTCGGCATCTTCGCCTTTGGTTAATCTTTCGCCGGCAAGCCCGCCGAGTCCGCCGAGAATTCCGCCGATCAGCGCGCCTTTGCCGCCGCCGATGGCGCCGCCTAAAATCGCGCCGCCTGCCGCGCCGCCACCGATAAAGATAATTTTATCGTTTTTGCGGTCGTCGCCCGAAGCAACGCCTTCGTTGTCGCTTTTAGCTTTTTTCGTGTCCAAATCCGTCAACGAACCGTTAATCGCGCGGCGCGTTCCGTTCGGCAATTTGACTTCGACAAAACTCACGTCAATTTGTCCCGGGTCGCCGCCTTTTTTCGCCGCTTTAACCAAACTGACTCGTCCCGTCACGATGCTTCCGGTCGGAATCACGACGACGCCCGTGCTGGAGTAGACCGGCTCGGTAACTCTTGTGGAAAATCTATCGCCGACTCGCGCCGTTTTTGAATTAATGGTTTCTTCCATCCGCACGCGAAACCGCTCGCCGCTCTGCACCGTGTATAACTTAACGGTCGGTCTGGCAACCGCCGCTTTTCTAACGGTCGTCGTTTTTTTGCGAATCACGGGGCGGCGCTTCTGCGCTAAACTGTCAATTGTGCCGAGGGCAAAAAACGCCGCTAAAATCGCTACTGTGGATTTAAAGTAAAATAATTTTTTCATTTCTCTCTGCTCCTTTTGATTTTAATAAAATCAAGCTCGAAATTGCTTACCAATAGCCGCTTTTTTGACGCGGCGCGGTTTTAAACCGTTGTCTTAATTATTGGAAGCCTTTTGTTTAGGCTTCGATTTACACTAGCATTCCCGCGCTAAAATAAAAAGCAAAATTTATTTGAAATAATTTTGAAAAGGCGAGTTATTCGGAGTATATTCTAGCAAAAATTCATTTGGTTTCTACTATTTCGGGCTTAACCCTTAGTCTCTCAAGACTGAGGGTTAAGTTGTTTTAGGGAAGAAGTTTAACATTTTTTTGCAAAGGATTTTAGTGTTATGCAACTTTCACGTCAGGCATTTACTCTCTTTACGCTCAATTTCTTTGATGGAATTCTCACCGTCTATTGGATTCACAACGGTTTTGCAACCGAAGGCAATGAGTTAATGGCAAATCTTCTCGACTTCGGTTACGCGCCTTTTATCGCAATCAAAACCGCAGTCGGCGCGCTTACAGCGTTGACTCTCTGGCGTTGGGGAAATCTGCGTCTGGCGAAATACGGTCTCAATCTTTTGCTGGGAATTTACGTCAGTTTGATGGGCGTTCATCTTCTAACCGGGCTTTCGGGTTTCGGCTTTATCTCCGATGCTTCAATAAGCCGTTTCGCGTATTGGGCAGATGTTATTATCGCTTTTGTCGCCTAAGAAGCGTTTTCAAATTCACGATTTTTCGCTTTCTCGTCGCTTGAAACATCAAGCGATTTTTTTTCGTATTCAAGCACGCAACGCAATTTCAAAAATCGCGCATCATATCAATGAAAATTTTTATTGGACGGGTAAAGCAGTTATGACAAAAAAAGTAGTTTACCAATTAACGGCGAGACAGATTTTATTTCTGGCTCTGGCGACGGCTTTTATCGCCGTCGGAACAATGGCTTGTTTGACCAATCTCGGAGGCAGTTGGCAATTTCGGAACGACTCGAACGTGGCTTTAGCCGAAAACGCTCCGCAGGGGATCACCGAGCCGTCCGTTGTCAGCGACGAGCAGAACAGCATCGAAGTTTACAAAACGCTTTCGCCAGGCGTGGCTTCTATTACGACGACTTCCTATCAGCAGGATATGTTCGGCGATGTTGATGAAGGACGCGGTTCGGGTTCGGGTTCGGGTTCGGTCATTGACGCGCAAGGACACATTTTGACGAATTATCACGTCATCGAAGGCACCCAAGTAAAACTCAATGTTAGTCTCGGCGGCGGGAAAACATATCCGGCGACGGTGGTCGGCGGCGATCCCGATACGGATTTAGCGGTTATTAAAATTACGCCGCCGCAGGAAGGTTTAACAGTTATTCCGTTCAGCGATTCGGACAAACTCGTCGTCGGGCAGAAGGTTCTGGCAATTGGCAACCCATTCGGTCTGGATAAAACCTTAACGACCGGCGTAATTTCCGGTCTTCAGCGTCCTATTCGCGGGCGCAATAACCGCCCGATTGAAGGCGCGATCCAAACCGACGCCTCGATCAATCAGGGCAATTCCGGCGGACCGTTGCTCGATAAATACGGAAAAATGATCGGCATCAACGCACAGATTTATTCGCGCACCGGCGGCTCGGTCGGCGTCGGCTTCGCCATTCCGGTCAATATCGCCAAGCGCGTCGTGCCGCAGCTTATCCAATTCGGCGAAGTGCGTCGTCCGAAACTCGGCGCGACTTTTTTCGGCATCGAACAGTTGCGCGAACAGGGCGCGCAGTTTCCGGTGCAGGGCGGTCTGTTGATTCGCTCTCTAGTGGCGGGCGGACCGGCTGAGATTGCCGGACTGCGAGCAGTTTCCCGTTCTGCTGGCGGTGTTATCTTGGGCGATATTGTCACTTCGATTGACGGCGAAAAGGTCGGCGATATGGACGACTTGTTCCGTTTTCTCGATAAAAAGCAAATCAATGATACGGTGCGCGTCGAACTTGTCCGCGACGGCAGAACGATGACCGTTCCAATTAAACTCAGTCCGTTGCCGCAAAGTTTTCAAGGTCGTCCGGGGCGATAAAAGCATTGACGGTAATTTTAGACGGTCGGCAGTTTGGATTTGAAAATTACAAGTTTGTGATTTTTAATTCGTCCGCCGACTTTTTTATCGCCCGTTTTATGGAGAATCATCAACTGAAAGATTTTTACAACGACGGTTTCGGCTGGATTTGCAAATTGTGCGAGCGCGACTTTAAAGAAGCGGAAGAAGTTTCCGACAGAAAACTGTCGCGTTTGATGAGCGAGGGCGAAGCCGAGAGCAAACAGCCGAAATTCTCTAATCTTGCGCTGGCAAAATGGGCGGATAAAACGAATCAAACGTTAATGTGTCCGCGCTGCGGCATAACCGAATCGTTTGAAAAACTTTAAATCGTTGCATCTCCCCGTCAAACGTTTAAAATAGCCGATAAAGATTATTTGTTCTCGGCTATTTTAATTTTACAAACTTTTCTTACCAATTTTATGAAGTGGCTTTTGCGGTTTATTTTAGTCTTAACTGCCGCCGGTTTAATCGGGCTTTTGTCAATCTACTTCATTAACAATCGCATCAGGTCGCAAGCCGCCGGTAAAATTAAAGATTCAATCACGGAAATCAAGATAGAAAATCCGCCGCGCATCGCCATCGTTCTCGGCGCGAAAGTTCAGGAAAATGGCGAACCGTCGCACGCGCTTTACGACCGAATCGTGACGGCGGTCGAACTTTACCGCGCCGGACGCGTCAAAAAAATTTTGATGAGCGGCGATAATCCGACCGAGAATTACGATGAGCCGACGGCGATGAAAGTGACCGCCGTTAAACTTGGGGTTCCCGAAACCGACATCGTTTTGGATTTCGCCGGACGCAG
>CADCUR010000036.1:439-9781 GCA_902805935.1 uncultured Pyrinomonadaceae bacterium | reverse complement strand
CACTATCACGAACAAAGGCACGGCTCAAACCCGTTCCGTCGTGACCGACGGCGATGGCGAATATTCTTTGTCGGAACTCGCGCCCGGCAGATACAGCGTGGCGGTCGAAGCTACGAGTTTCAGTCGGGCTTTGCTCGATGAAATCGAATTAAACGTCGGTAGCAGGCAAACCGTCAATTTCGACCTGAAGCCGGGCAACGTCACCGAAACGGTCGAGGTGACGAGCGAAGGGAATTTCATCGAAACCACGCGGTCTGATCTTGACCAGGTAATTACGCAGCGCGAAGTCGAAAATCTGCCGCTTCTGAACCGCACTTTCGCCAATCTTTCAGTCGTTGTGCCAGAAGCGCGTCCGGTCGGAAACTTTGACCCGACGAAAACGCGCGTCGGCAATTTTGCGATTAGCGGCGGCGACGGTCGTCAAATCAACGTCAACGTTGACGGCGGCGACAACAAAGATCACGTCGTCGGCAGCCTTTTGCAAAATTTTTCTTACGAATCAATTCAGGAATTTCAAGTTTTGCAGCATCGCTGGTCGGCTGACGCCGGGCGCGCGGTCGGCGGCGTGGTCAACGTGATCACCAAATCCGGCACCAACGATTTTCGCGGCTCGGCTTTTGCGAATTTCCGCGACGAGAAGCTGACGGCTCTTAACTTTTTCGACAAACGCAACAAACAAACGAACCCGAATTTCACCGAAGCCGAATTCAATCGTCAGGAATTCGGCGGCTCGGTCGGCGGTCCGATTTTGAAAGATCGTTTGTTCTTTTTCACAGCTTTGGAGCGCTTTCGCGAACGCGGTTTTGCGCGCGTCACGAGCAGCGACATCGCCGCGCAACTGCAAGCGATTCCGGGCGCGCAGTTCGTCAACGAAATTCCCACGCCGTATAACGACACGCTTTTCTCGGCGAAAATTGACCATAAATTGACCGATAAACAAAATATGTTTTACCGGTATTCGTATCAGCGCAACGATCAGCCAAACGATCAAGTGTCGAATCCGGCAACCACCGATTTGAGCGGCGGCAACACGAGCGACAACAAACTGCACAGTTTCGTCGTTAGCCACAATTACAACGTCACGCCGAACGCGCTCAATCAATTCACGTTTCACGTGCAAGATTTTTTCAACGAATTGTTGCCCGTGACGACAAACCCGCTGCTGACGTTTCCCGGCGGCATTTCAATCGGCGCGAACACCAACGTGCCACAGTCAACCACCGAACGCAAATACCAATTCCGCGACGATTTCAGTTTTGTGCGCGGCAATCACTCTTTGAAATTCGGCACAAACTATATTTACACAGACCTCGGCGGATATTTTTACTTTGGTTCGAGAGGCTACTCCGTCAACTTTTTCGATTCGCCGTTAACGATTCGCAATAATACGAACGGTTTGTATCCGCAAGGTTTTGCTACGCCCGGCGCGGTGCAAAACGTTTCGTTTGCCGACGGCGAAGCGAGCCACGATCAGAAGTTTCACCAACTCGCGTTTTACGCGCAAGACGATTGGAAGGTGACGCGCAAATTGACTTTGAATCTCGGTTTGCGCTGGGACGCGAACATCGGCAATCTGCCGGATCAAACCAACAACCGCACGATCTTGATTTTGCAGCAGCTTAACGATCCGCTCGCGCGTTCCATCGTCGGCGACCGGGAAAAACTCAGTCGCACCACGCCGAAATGGACTGAATTTCAACCGCGTTTCGGTTTCGCCTACGACCCGCGCGGCGACGGCAAATCGGTGATACGCGGCGGCTACGGCATTTTTTACGATCAGCTTTTCCAAAACCTAACTATTTTTTCGCTGACGCAATCGCAGGCGACGATTTACCAGCAAGCTCTGACGTTGATTAACTCGTCGGTCGGCGTCGGACAGTTGGCAAACTTTCGTTTCGGCGTTGACCCGCTGCCGGCTCCGCCCGCCGGATTCAATTTCGGCAATTTGGCGGTCGGCGGTTTCGGACGCATCAACGACCCGGATATGAGCGAGCCTTACGTGCAAAAGTTTTCAATCGGCTTTCAAACCGAACTCGCCCGCGGCATCACTCTGCAGAGCGATTACGTTCACACGCTCGGATTATTCGAGCCGCGCGTGCAAAACATCAATCCGCGCATCGAAAGCATTTGCAATCCGCTTTACCCCGGCTCGACTCCGGCGTCGCCGTTGTGCGTGCGCGGCGTGAGTAGTCGCCGGCTCGACCGCGCTTTTGTCAATGCCGGTTTGCCCGCCAACCGGCTTGAACAAATCAATATGATCGGCACGACTAATCGCTCGTTTTACGATAGTTGGACGACGCAGGTTAAGTTCCGCCGCCGCGGTGTCTTGTTCAACGCCAGCTACGTTTTGGCAAGCTCGCGTTCGTGGGGCGGTCAGCCACTCGCCTCATACACCGGCAACGGCATCGCCGTCACGCCCGAACGTCAATTCGCCGAAGAAGAATTCGGTCCGACGCGCATTGACGAGCGTCATCGCATCGTGATGAGCGGCGTGTTCGACATTCCGTTCGGATTTCAGCTCGCGCCGATTCTGCAATTCGCCACCGCGCGCCCGTATTCGCCGACGGTCGGCTTCGACATTGACGGCGACGGTCTGGCGACCAACGACCGTTTGTGCCAAGGCGTTGACCCGCTCGACGTTTTCGCCGCGCGCGGCAACCAGGCGGCGATTCGGGCGCTCAATCCGCGCGGCTGCACGCAAACGCGCGTCAACAGCCAGCGCGACGGCTTTGTGCTTGACGCCAACGGCACTCCGCAAAGACGTAGCGGACGTTTCTTTAACGTTGATTTGCGCGCGTCGAGAGATTTTCAGTTTGGCGAACGCATGAAATTGAGCGCTTACGCTGATTTCTACAATTTGTTCAACAGCGAAAATCTGTCGTTCGCGCAGCGCACGGCTCTTAGCCCGGCGTCGAGCGCGGCGCTGTTTTTGCAGCCGTTCTCCCTCTTCGGTCCCGGTTTCGGACCGCCGGTCGGTCGCCCGTTCACATTGCAGCTCGGCGCGCGTTTTACCTTCTGATTTGCAGGAACAATTTACTCAAACGAAAAGGCGTCTCAACCAGAGATGCCTTTTCGGTTAAATTTATGATATTTTCCGACAGAAATTTGTCGCGCAAACTCGAACTTACGGAAGCCCGCAGCAACGCCTCTTTTGTCGAAGCGCGAGCGCGGGTTTCACCGGAAAGCGGTGCTGAATGGATACAGGTGGCGGGCGCGTATGCGATGTTTGACGGCATCGAATCGCCTTTGACGCAGACTTTCGGACTCGGCATTTTTGATGAAGTAACCGGCGATGATTTAAACAGAGTCGAAGAGTTTTTCAGAGAGCGCGACGCGCCGATTTTACACGAAGTCAGCCCGCTCGCCGATGCTTCGTTGTTTGCGCTGCTGAACGAGCGCGGTTATCAGCCGATTGAGTTTACGAGCGTGATGTATCGTTTGCTCGAAGGAAGAATCAATCTCGATCTGCCAATAAATCCTGAAATCGCCACGCGAATCATCAAAGCTGGCGAAGATAAAATTTGGGCGCAAACGTCGGCGAACGGTTGGGCGACGGAGATGGAAGGACTCGCTGAATTTATGTTCGAGTTCGGACAAATAAGCGCGAAATGCGACGGCGGATTTCCATTTCTGGCTGAGCTTGCAGGCGAACCGATTTCTACCGGAATGCTGTTCGTTTATGAAGATGTCGCGCTGCTTGCCGGCACAAGCACCGTTCCTGAAGGACGCAGGCGCGGCGCGCAAACCGCTTTGCTCGACGCGCGGCTTCGTCACGCGGCGAAGCGCGGCTGCCGATTAGCGATGATGGGCGCGTCGCCCGGCAGCCAATCGCAAAAAAATGCCGAGAAAAACGGTTTCCGCATCGCTTACACGCGAGTGAAATGGCAACTGAAAAACTAAAACAGATTCGGATTTTTCGCGCCGCTTTGACGATAATAAATTTTCTCGAACAGCTTGTGCAGGCATTGATGAAAAAGACAGCGAAAACTGTTATGACCGAAAAGATTAATCGTGAACGGTCGGCACGTCAGAATGCGGCACAAAACAGCGTCGGCAGCGGGCTTCGTATTTGTCGCTCGCGCCGACTTCGACCCTTTCGGTCGAAGCGGAAGTTCTTTGGGAGTAATTAGCGGTGTTGCCGCATTTGACGCAAATGGCGTGTGTTTTCGTGATGAATTCGGCGATTGAAAGCAGTTGCGGCATCGGCTCGAACGGTCGTCCGAGATAATCCTGGTCGAGTCCGGCGATGATGACGCGCTTGCCGCTTCTCGCTAATTCGTTCACGGCTTCGACGATTGCCATATCGAAAAACTGTCCTTCGTCAATGCCGACGACCTGCGTGTCGACTTCCATCTGCGCCATCATCTCTGCGGCGGTCATCACTGGTTTCGAGACGTGCGTCATTCCCGAATGCGAAGCGATTTGTTCAATCGAGTAGCGATTATCAATCGTCGGTTTGAAAACCTGAACTTTTTGACGAGCGATTTGCGCGCGCCGCAATCTGCGAATCAATTCTTCGCTCTTCCCCGAAAACATCGAGCCGACGATGACTTCGATCCAACCGGCGTCGCCGCTGCTCTGACGACTTTTGCGGCGTTCTTCCGTATTGTCGAACGCAAATTCCTCAACCATAAATTCTCCTCTGAAAAGTTTTCAATTATAAGTCCGAAAGTGAAAAAGTGAAAAAGCGAAACAGTAAAAAAGCGTGCCGTTGCCGCTTGTCCGACTTTTTAACCTTTTCACTTTTTCACTTTTTCACTATCCTAATTTTATGTCGCTCAAGATATGTAAGAAATGCAAGCGCCCGTTTATGGCGCACAAAGAATTTTGCCAGCATTGCCCAGCGCCTTACACCTGGAATCAGGAATCCTGGGCAAACGTCGGTTGTCTGCTGGCGATGGTTCTGCCGCTTTTCCTGATGATTTTCTTTTGGCTGTTTCTTTTTTTCGGTTTTTTGTTCAGATGAATTCAAAGTGAAAATGTGAATGAGTGAAAATGTGAAAAAGTTTAAAAGGGAAAAAGCATATTGCCGGAGCACGAATCGGCTTTGTCACTTTTCCGCTTTTCCACTGTTTACCTTTTCTATTTTTTCACTTTCACCTTCCTCGGTCAGACTTGTCGCAATCAAATCAATCACGTTTGAACTGTCGGATTTTCTGGTGACGTTGTTGCTGATAATGGCGAAACTCAAAACTTCATCGCCCGGCGTTTGCGCGTAGCCGGCGAGCGAACTGACGAAAGTTATCGAGCCGGTTTTCGCCATAATTTTTCCTTTCGCTTTACCGAGTCGCCCGCCCAAAGTTCCGTCGGTCGCCGCAATCGGTAAGGAATTTACAAACGCATCGGAAAAATTCGATTGCGCGGCGTAAATCAAAGCGCGGGCGTAGGCTTCGGGCGTCACAAAATTGAGGCGCGAGAGTCCCGAACCGTCGTGAATTTGAATCTCGTCGGTCGCCACTTTGTTCTCCCTGAGAAATTTTTTAATCACGGAAATTCCCGCCGCGTCGTCGCCGCGAACTTCCTGCTGATCGCGGATTTCGGCGGGCGCGGAATCGCCGAATCGTTTGCCGAGCGTTCGCAGAAGCAGTTCGGCGTAAACGTTGACCGAACGTTTATTCATTCGCTGCACAATCTCCGCCAGCGTTACGCTTTCGACGGCGGCAAGCTCGACGGCGTTTTCGACGATTAATTTGTTCTTCGCTTTCCAATCAACCGATTGCGCCGCGCCTTCGACAACGATTCCCCGTTTCTCCAAAGTTTCCTTCAGAGTTTTCGCCGTCCAGAGCGTCGGATTGTGAACCGACATTCGACCGGACGCTTTTTCGCCGTTGCCCCAAATGTAAATTTGATTGTTGCCCAGCCCGCGCCTGATGCCGTAGCCTTCGTTTTTGTCCGCCTGTTTCGGCTGCAAATCGTTTTGAATTTCGAGGTAATTGCTCGAAGCGACGGGCGCGCCGTCCTTCATATAAACGCCGGCTTCGTTTTGCTTGAAAGTCACCGCGCTCGCTTCCGCGCCGTAATACCACTGCAAATCGTTCCAAGTCCAGCCGTCGCCGTAACCGTCGCCGGTAAAATAACTCTCGTCGCCGACGACGTTTCCTTTAATGTGTTTCAAACCTTTGGCTTCGAGCTGCGCGACGAGATTTTCCAAACTCGCGCCGTCGAAATCCGGCGCGCCGCGCCCGTAAATCGTCAAATCGCCGTCTAAAATTCCGTTTTCAATCGCCCGCGCAGCGTAAACGGAAGTGCGAAAACGAAAATCCGCGCCGAGTTTATCAAGCGCGACAATCGCGGTGAGAACTTTTTGAATTGACGCGGGATTGAAAAGTTTTCGCTCGTCGCGCCCGCAAACAATTCGACCGTCTTTCAAGCTGATCGCAATTACGCCCCAACGAGCGTTCGCGTGTTCGCTTTGTTCAATCGTTCGATTGATTCGCCCGCACAGCGCAACGTCTTTCGGCTGTTTGGAGATTTCCAAAGGCTCGGCGAGATTAATGTCTGCGTCGGGAATCGAAAAAGTTTCCACATCAGACGGTTGAGGAGGATTTTCCGTTTGATTTGAATTCGGCGAAGAAAAGCACGCTGGTAAAAACAAAAGCAATGTTAAAGTGAGAACGAGGTGAATTTTATTCATTTTGACAATTGCGTTTCTTAATATCATCAATATTCATTTTCCAACATTTCCCGCGCAGCTCGCAAAACCGCATCGGTTTTTATTCGGTCAATCGCATCGTCGTTAACAAGTCGAATTTTGTCTGCAAGCGGCAGATAAGTCGTCGGCGCGCGTTTGTCCATCACCAAAACAATCGGCGCGCCGACCATCGCGCCGAGATGAATCGCGCTCGTGTCGTTGCTGATTAAAACCGATAATTTTGATAAAGCCGCGATGAATTCGAGCAGAGAAAGATTGTCAATAATTAATGTTTCGCCGGGGAATTTCTCTTCGATTTCCGCGCGTAAATCTTTTTCTTCGGGACCGAGAAAAACAACGGCAAGCGTATTTTTATGACGAGAAAGTCTATCGGCGGTTTCAGCAAACTTCTGTAAACTCCAACGCCGGCTCGGATTTCCCGCGCCCGGAAACAAGCCGACTAATTTTACGGATTCTCCCGACGGCAGAAGATTTTCGATTTTTTCCAAATCTTTTTCGCGCGGCTCGATCTCGACAAAGCGCGCGGCGCTTTCGATGCCGAGCGGTTTCAGCACGTTCAAATAATGGTCGGTCAAATGTAATTTTTTATCTTCGCGCGGCGGCGCGGGTCGAAAGTTAGCCAGAAAATCAAGCGAGCGATTTTCACGATTAGCGTAAAGCCGTTGCTTTGCGCCCGAGAGAAATCCCAAAAAATTCGTTTCGTAAAGGCTATGCAAATCAATCACAAAATCAAACTTACGGCGGCGCACGTCCTTAACGATTTGCAAAACTTCTCCGATTGAATTTATTTTTTGACCGTCGCGCAGCTTTACGCGGTCAACCGCGATTTTCTCGTCAACGTAACCGGAAATCTCAACAATCTCCGCGCCCGATTTACCAACCATCGCTGTAATACGCGCCGCCGGAAATTTCGCGCGGACGGCTTTCAAGGCGGGCAAACTCAACACGACATCGCCGATTTGCCCGAAGTTGATGATTAAAATGTTTTGCGGATTAAATTTCAAATCGGAAAAGTAAAAAAGTGAAAAAGTGGAAAAGTGAATTTGAATGTCGGCAAATTGCTTTTTCACCTTTTCACTCTTTCACTTTTTCACCTTTAAACTTCTCGTAAATCTCTGCCTGTCATCTCGATCGGCTTTTCGATTTTCAGAATGCCGAGAATCGTCGGCGCAATGTCTTCGAGCGCGCCGCCTTGACGCAGTTTTAATCCATCGGCGCGTTTGTCAACCAGATGAAACGGCACGGGATTGGCGGTCGGCGTGCTGTTTGGTTCGCCCGTCAATAAATCAGCCATTTCCTCGCAGTTGCCGTGATCGGACGTGATGATGGCGATGCCGTCAAGCTCACGGATTTTCTCCACGATGCCGCCCAGACAAGTGTCAACGAACTGCACGGCTTCGATGGTTTTTTCGAGATTTCCCGTATGCGCGACCAAATCAGGAGCGGCGAAATTGGCGATGAAAACGTCGTTTTCGCCAGCTTCGAGACCGCGCAGCAGTTTGTCGGTGACTTTGAAACAAGCCGATTCGGGCTGCGCTTCGTAGCCATTGATTTTCGGCGAAGCGACCAGAACACGCCGCTCGCACGGATGTTCGAGTTCGACGCCGCCGTTGAAAAAATACGTCAGATGCGCGTATTTTTCCGTTTCGGTGATGCGGCAATTCAACACCCCGTTTTCGGCGAAAACTTTCGCCAGCACGTTGTCTTGATTTTCTTGTCGAAAAGCGACGGGCAGATCAAACGCGCGGTCGTATTCGGTCAAACAAACGGCGTGGATTTTCGGCTTGACCGCCGCTTCGTTCGGGTCTGAAACGGCAAGCGATTTAACGAGCTGACGCACCTGCGCCGGGCGGTGATTAAAGAAGATGACGATGTCATCGTTTTTGATGCTGGCGACGGGTGCGCCGGCTTCTTCTAAAACTACCGGTTGGATAAATTCGTCGGAAATGCCGCGCAGAAAAGAACTGCGGATCGCCGAAACCGGATCGGGCGCGCGCTCGCCTTCCGAGTGAACAAGCATCGTGTAGGCGCGCGCCGTGCGTTCCCAATTTTGGTCTTTGTCCATCGCGTAATAGCGTCCGCACAAGGTAGCGATTTTGCCGACGCCGATGTCAGAGAGTTTTATCTCCAGCGCCTCGACGTAAACGTCCGCCGTGCGCGGCGGCACGTCGCGCCCGTCGAGAATCGGATGAACGAAAATATCCTTAACTTCCTCGTATTTCGCCAGGCGCAGCAGCGCGAAAAGAGTTTCCGATGAAGAATGCACGTCGCCGTCGCTTAACAAACCAACCAGATGAACCGACGAACGACGGGTTTTCGCTTCAGCGAAGGCGTTCTTTAAAACTTCGTTCTCAAAAAACTCGCCGGTTTTGATGGCGTTCGAAATTCGCGCTAAGTCAGTCTGCACGATGCGCCCCGCGCCGATATTCAAATGTCCGACTTCGGAACTGCCCGCCGTATCAGGCGTCAGACCGACGCGCAAACCCGAAGCGGCAAGCAAAGTTTTCGGATATTTCCGTGAAATCTCATCGTAATTCGGCGTATGCGCCAGCGCGACGGCATTGCCTTCGCGTTTTGGCGAATAACCCCAGCCGTCGAGGATAATTAATGCGAGCGGGCGGCTTCGGATTTGGGATTTGGGATTTGAGATTTGGGGTTGTTTATTCATCGGCAATTTCACTTTTCCGCGC
>CADCUR010000036.1:0-429 GCA_902805935.1 uncultured Pyrinomonadaceae bacterium | reverse complement strand
TTTAGATTAATCTCGTCCACAGACCAATCCTAAATCCGAAATCCTAAATCCGAAATTAGTAGGCATTCGGAGCAGTTCGCTCCATCCATCTTTCGGGATGCCGGAGCGCGGCGAATTCGTATTTTTCGTAAAGCGCGTGCGCGTCTCTCGTCGCTAAAATCCAACGCCGGAAATTTTGCAAATCAGGATGTGCGAGAATCGTGCGCATCAAAAACTTTCCTAATCCTTTGCCTTGGTATTCGGGCAGAACAAATACATCGCCGAGGTAGGCGAACGTCGCGTAGTCGGTGACGACGCGCGCGAACCCGACTTGATCTTCGCCTTTATATACGCCAAAAGGCAAGGAATTTTTGATCGCCGTCGCGGTTTGCTCCGCTGTTCTTTCCTGCGCCCAGTAGGATTCTTGCGACAAATATTTGTGGAATATCT
>CADCUR010000035.1:4248-9896 GCA_902805935.1 uncultured Pyrinomonadaceae bacterium | reverse complement strand
GTGTTTCGATCGCCTAGCGAAAGCGTAAACGTCTTCCTGATAATGTAAATCAATCGTTTTTCCGTATTTCAACGCCTCGCTTTTTCGCCGCAGTTCTATCCAAAATTTAACAAAAACAAGCATTTTCTCCTCGTCCAATTCTCTGCCTTCTTTCGTGAATTTATCAACTTTATCTTCCCGCCAACCGCCGGGAAAATCTTTTCTGTTATCCGGGTCGTGTCCGCCGGTCATCGCAAGTTCTTCACCGTAATAAAGCTGCGGAATGCCGCGTGTTGAAAGAATAAACGCCGTGTGCAGCATCGCGCCTTCGAGAGTCGCGTCCTTGAGCGACATAAAACGATCCGTGTCGTGATTGTTTGCTAAAACCGTGACGCGGTTAATGTTCGGATAAAGACCGTCATATTTTAAAACGTCGCGCAAAGCGCGCATCGGTTTTCTGCCAGTGAAAACTTCCTGCGAAGTGCGCCAGAGCTTGAAATCGAAAACCGACGGCAGATTGGTATCAATGTTGTCCCAGCCGACTTTGCCGCCTTGAAAAAACGCCGTCTGCGCCGAATCTTCTTCAAAAACTTCGCCGACTAGGTAAAAGCGCGGATATTGTTTGAGAATCGCTCCTGACCAATCGCGGATGAATTCACGCGGCATATATTGAATCGTGTCCTGCCGAATGCCGTCAACGCCCGTCGAGCCGATCCACCACAGCGCGTTTTGAATTTCGTATTTTGCAACTTCCAGCTCGTTCTGATTCAAATCCGGCAGCAGTTCGTTGAACCAGCCTTTGAGCAAATTATCGCGTTCCGACAGCGCGGCGTTCGGCGAAAGCAAAACTGAATTATTAAAAGAATTCTGGCTGAACGGGCTGAACCAATTATCGAGCGGCGCGCTTTTCGCCCAAACGTGCTGAACGCCGACGTGATTCGCCACTTGATCTTGAATCACTTTAATGCCGCTGCGATGCGACGTTTCAATCATCTCTCGCAATTCCGCGAAAGTCCCGAAATGATTTTCGACCGCGTAATAATCAATCGCGTGGTAGCCGTGATAATTCGTATTCGGACACCACGGCTTATCGCATTGATTGGCTTCGTCCGGGTTGTCATACCACGGCGTCAGCCAGATTGCAGTCACGCCGAGTTCTTTTAAATAAGGAATTTTTTGCGTAATGCCGCGAAAATCGCCGCCGTGCCAGGCGCGCGGATTCTTGCGGTCGGCGTCTTTGTCGTTCGACGCGTCGCCATTGGCGAAACGGTCGGGCATTATCAAATAAATTACGTCGTCGTTTGTGACGCCTTGAAAATTTTTTGTCGGGTCAAGCGGCGCGGAAATCTCAAACGGAATTGTCGCCTTTCCGTTCGCTGTCGAAATCTCAAAATCGTGTTTCGCCGGCTTTGCGTTTTTTGCAATCGTGACATCGAAAAAAAGGTAATCGCCGCGCGAATTTATTTTGACGTTGGAGATTTTTAGCTGATTGTTTTTTGAAGCGACTTGCGCGTTTTGAAAATTCGCGCCGCGAATCAAAAGACGCACCGTTTCAATCGTGTGATTTGCCCACCAATTCGGCGGCTCGACTTTTTCAACCAGCGGAAATTGAGTCTGATTTCCAGGCGCGCCGGTCTGCGCTGAGATTTCAAAACCGGCGAAAATTATCAATCCGCTCAAAACGATTAAGTGAAATATAAATCGCTTCATCAGTCGAACCTCACTCGAATAAAAAAGAAAAATAAAAAAGGAAAATAAAAGAGCGTGAGAAATACCTTCTCCCACGCCCTTTTCAGAGAACCGGATGCCGATTGCTGGTCAAGCATCCCTGTTATCCAATTTAGAATTCCAGGCGAAGTCCAAATTGAAGCTGGCGATTACTGAACGGAGACGTTCCGCGAATAATACCGAAACCACTAATCGTGTTGGTATCGTTAAAATTAGTATTGGGCGTTCCGAGCTGCGTTTGATTGGTTAAATTAAACGCTTCGGCGCGGAACTGCAGTTTCGCCGTTTCGGTAAAGTTGAAGTTTTTCAACACACCGAAGTTTAACTGGTAAGTCGAAGGCGAACGTAAGCTGTTGCGTTCGAGATTACCGATGCCCGAAGCCGGCACGCTGAAAGCACTGCGAATCAAGCTGCCGTCATCGTTGTACGGATCGCCGGTCACATTGACCAGACGATTGTTGACGCGAACGTCGAACGGGTTGCCGCTCTGGATGCGGAAAATTCCGTTGAGCTGCAAGCCCCCGATGATTAAATCCAAAAACTTCGGAATATCCGTGCCGAATTGTCTGCCGCGACCGAACGGAAGTTCATAGACGGTAGCGAACGAGAAAACGTGCGGGTAATCGAGTCTCGAAGTCGTGTAGTCTTCGATATAATTAAGACCGCCCGCCGGATTGTCGAACGCGCCCTGACCATTGTCTTTGGTTTTCGAGAACGTATAAGACGCGATATACTGCCAGCCTTGCGAAAAGCGTCGTTCGAGCTGAACTTGCAGCGAGTCGTATTGCGATCTGCCGTTATCGTCGCGCAAATTAACCGAACTGATGCCCGGATAACAGCTTCCCAAATTTCTGCCGCTGATCGGACACGGAACCGAAGTTCCCGGAGTTAAAGAAGTCCCGTTCAAGTTGTAATACAAAATCAAATTGCGCCCGCGCGTGCCGACGTAACCGACGCTCAAGGCTGTGTCACCAGTCAACTGCTGTTGCAACTGCACGTTGAACTGCTGGACGTTCGAGATTTTATTGTCCGGTCTGATGGCGATAACATCCGCGCCGACCGGATTGTTCAGAAACGCCTGGTCAATGTTGATCGTCGGAAGCGGCAGCGGAATCGTCGCCAAACGATTGTCGCGAGTGTTTAAGGGAGCCTGTCCCGACAAAGTGATGCGGTAGCCGTCGTTATAACTATAGGCGACGCTGCCGGCAAACGGCTGATTCTGCGCCAGTTGGTTGCTGATGCCGCCGCGGTCGAGAAAGTAGAAAAGCCCGTAGCCGCCGCGAACCACCGTTTTGCCTCTGCCGAATATATCGTATGCAAAACCCACGCGCGGTCCGAAATTGTTTTTGTCCGTTTCGACCTGCGCATCGTCGCCGCCTGATGATACGACGAGCCTTCCGGTCGTCAAATCGAAATTAGCTTGTTTGCCGCTGATTTCCGCCGGATTGGTCAGATATTCGTAACGCAAGCCGAGATTTAAGGTCAGTTTCGGCGTAACACGCCAATCGTCCTGCAAGAAAACGGCGTTTTCGTAATTTTTCGTCACGATTTCGCCGACCTGCGTGCCGATCTGATAGCTGCACATAAAACCGATCAGCAAATCGGCTTGCTCGAAGCCGGTCGTTCCCGAAGCCGCCAAGTTCGGCGCGCCCGCTGAGCCCGGACATTGGTCGAAATCGCCGTTGCCGTAAATGCGGAAATAACCTTTGCCGGCAATCGGGCGAAACAATTCAACTTCGCGCTGAAGAACGGTTCCGCCGAATTTGAAAGTATGGTTGCCGGTCGTGTAGCTTACGCTGTCCACTATTTGATAAGTTTTCTGCGGAACGCGGTAGGCTCCGAAATCGCCGGTGTATTCGAGTTCCCCGTTGTAACCGCCGATGAGCGCGCCGCCACCTAAAGTAGAATCGCGGTTGGCATTGACGATGCCCAAATTCGCTGCCACTGATTGGTCGCCGAACGGCGGTTCATAACCGAAGCGTAGATTATTCGCCTGCACGCGTAGCTCGTTAAATAAGCTACCGCCGAAAGTCGTGTTCAAACCGGCAACAATGGCATTGTTGCGAATCGGATTGGAACCCGAACCGAAGCCGGACGGCAGCGTCGGCAGGCGCGAAGTCGTGGTTTGCTCGTAACGTCCGAAACTGGTGCGGACGAACATCTGGTTGGAATCGTTAATCGTCGCATCAATCCGCGCGTCATAAACGTTTTGCTCGGCTAACTGATTGCGCGTGTTCTCGTAATTGCTCAGAAACCCACCGCCTCTGTTCGGCGAAGGAAAAGCGCGCAAATAGTTCAAACCTGCCTGATTGAGGCGGTTGCCCGGAAGTAAGTCGAGGCGGTTGAACGGCGTGCCGTTACCATTCGAGCAAGCAATGCCGTTGGTAGTAGTTCCGGTTACGCAAATATTCCGCCCGTCTAACGGATCGCGCAGTTGCGACGTTAAAGCCGAAAAGTCGCCGTTGCGAAACGCCGCTGTCGGCACGGTTGCCGTGTCGGTCGAAGACGGCAGAAATTGTCTCAAGCCGTCGTAGCTGAAGAAAAAGAAAACTTTATCTTTGAAAGTGTCGAAAACCGGACCGCCTTCGCCGAAGCCCGGCAGAACGACCGGACCGCCGAGGGTCGCGCCGAACTGTCCGCGCCGGAACAGCGGAATTCTTCTGCCGTTGCCGCCTTGCGAAACGGGACGCGCATCAAAAAAAGCCGGGCGCGCGTCAAATACGTTGTTGCGGAGAAATAAATACGAGCTGCCGTGGTAATCGTTCGTGCCGGATTTAATCACGGTGTTGATAATGGCGCCGCCGCCGCGTCCGAATTCGGCGGTCGCCACGCTCGTCTGTACGCGAAATTCCTGCGTAGCTTCCGCTGACGGCAAAATGTTGATCGTATTGACTAAAGATTCATTGTTGTCCACGCCGTCGAGCAGAAAGTTATTCGCCTGCGTGCGCTGTCCGTTGACTGAGAGTGCCGCGCCGCCCGTGTTGCCGCCGCGATAAGTTTCCGCGTCGCCGCCCGCGCCCGAAGCGAAACCGCCGATGACGCCCTGCGTGACGCCCGGCGCTAAACGGGCAAGTTCTAAAACATTGCGTCCGTTGAGCGGCAATTCGACGATTTGACGCCCTTGAATTACCTCGCCGATAGACGAACTTCCCGACTCGACCAGCGGCGCGTCGCTGGTAATCGTTACCGTTTCGCTGACCGCGCCGGCTTCGAGCGCGAAATCTAAATTCGTCGCCGATGCGACTTCGAGTGTTACTTCCTGCTGCGTCGTTTTGAAGTTGCTCTGCGTGACCGCCACTCGGTACCTTCCCGGTTGCAATCCCAAAATTGAATAAGCACCGTCTTCGTTGGTTTGGGTCGTGACTTCACGGGTGGTGCCTAAATCCGTGATCGTTAACGTGGCATTCGGCACCGAGGCTCCTGCCTGGTCGGTGACGGTTCCTTGAATTCTCGCCGACTCGGTTTGCGCCATTGTCGAGAAGACGAAACATAAAATACAGACTGCCAATGGTAAAAATCCGCGTCTGTTTGAACTTTTTAATTTGAACATCAATTGAATCCTCTCTTAGTACACTTTTAATTTATTTGAATAGACTTCTCGACAATCAACATCTTTTGAACGTATCTTCCCGATAGTTTAGGACTGAAACCTGCGAAAATTTTGTTTGTTGTGAAAACAAACAAAGTTTTAATATATTTGTAATACTTTTGTCAAGGCTCTAAGTAAGATTTTATATTTTTTGAAAATCATACAGCCGAAGCGAATTTTTTAGCCAGAACGAGACTCAAAGCTCCCTTTAGAGTTGGTAAATCGCCGAGTGAAGAGGCTCTGATCCCAGTTTGGGGCGTTCCCTGTCGAACGCTTCTTTCGGCTAAAAACTCGATTTCATCTTTGATCAGATCCCAGGCTCTGACAATACGCCCGCTGATGACAACCGACT